>NZ_JAAHHX010000007.1:0-386295 GCF_010672065.1 Moorena sp. SIO4A1
AGCGATTCGGGCAAAGCCCGACGCTACGCGAACACCAACGAATCCTAGTCCGAGTGCGGGCATAAGCTGAGCTTTTAAAGATCCCGTTCTTGTAGGCTTTCGAGAACTTCTGTCAGGCAGTCAGGATTCAACGACACAGAGAAACCCTAAAGGTTTGGCAAATAAACTAAAAATCCTGCAGTCCTGGTGCATGCTGTATCCTAAATCTACTGCTGTAATCCCTTTTTGGCTCACAGTTATAGCGCTACGCGCAAGTTAGAAGTCAGAAGTCAGAAGTCAGAAGTAAGCTAGGACTAGGTTTCGGAGTTTACAAATGTCCTAATCTTAATGGGTAGTGCTATACTAGACTAGGGCTATCTATTGGAGTGGGAATTAGATAGTCAAAAGCTGATAGTGAGTTCCGTTGCTACTTATCAGTATTGGGTGTTCATTAATTGAAAATAAAAATTTAAAATTGGCAATTAACAGTTTTAAATTAACTCAAGCTAATTAAGCATAGTATAAGTAATCAACTGAACTCCATAGGACAGATCAGCTAAGCAAGCTGAGACAAGTCAAGGTGCTATATTGATCAAGTTTAAAAATAAACTCTACCTTCATCGACACACTATGGAATCTTTGTCTCAACAAAATCAGCCACTTTTTATTTTTGGGATGGAACGTTCTGGAACAACGCTTTTGCGGTTAATGCTGACCGCTCATCCTGATTTTTGTATTCCTCCTGAAAGTCTGTTTTTTGTTAATCTGGAGCCAAAATACGGTTCATCCCAAGACTTAAGCCATCAAATCGATAACTTCTTGACAGATATCTACGCTGATCGAAGGTTTCGGGAGTGGAACATTGACCGACAGCAGTTGCGAGAAAATTTGACAGCTCAGAAACCACTGAATTATTCAACAGCAGTCGCCACAGTTTATCAAACCTATCTACAGCAGTTTGATGGTCAAGCAGGTTGTTGGGGAGATAAAAATCCTGAGAATATCTATCATATTCAGACCATTCTCAAGTATTTCCATAATTCCAAATTAATTCTAATTATCCGAGATCTCAGAGCAATCTATGCTTCCCTAAAACGAAAGGAGCTTAAATTTGCCAAGACTTGGAAAGAAAGCTGTATCGCCAATGTGGTAGCGACAACCCAACAATGGCAACATTTATTCCAGGTTATTAAACACTATCAAAATGACCAGCGGCTCTATATCCTCTTCTACGAAGACTTAGTGATCAATCCAGAAGAAGAACTCCAGGGAATTTGTGATTGGCTAGGGGTATCCTTTAGCGAATCCATGCTGGAGTTTAATCAAAAAAATGCTCAAAAAAACTTGGTAGCGACCGGTGAGTTAGGATGGCACGTCAAGACCTTTCAACCCGTTAGTAGCGATCGCATTCAGGCTTGGAAACAGGAACTTAGGGATTCAGAACTATCAGTCTTGGAGATTCTGAATTATAAAACCATGCTCAATCTAGGCTATGAATGTATTCCTAAAACGTGGCAATTTGACAGGTTACTCAAGTTCTACGCAGATTATTCTCAGTACATCTATTGGAAACTGTCTAAAGCTAATCTTCAACCAGTGATAGGGAAAATCCGTGAAGCTTTAGTAACTCTCAAGACATTGCAATTATCCATGACCAGAAATCTCTCCCAAAACTCGATCCAATGAGTAAAAGGGATGCAGCAAGGGAACAGGGGGTTTCTGGCACTAGTGTTTTAAATCAAGATAAAGCCTGACTTTCAAGTCAGGCTAACTCAGTCAATCTAAAATATTTTGTTAGCGCCCTATCCTACAGGAAGGGGCGCTTCGGGTCTATGGCTCTGAGCACTTCAATTATCAGCACTCATGAATGAAACCTGATCCCCTTGAGGCAGCTGAGTAGTAATCACCGCCTGTTGCAGTATGGGGGTTTTAACAACAGAATCATTGGCCAAAGAAAACAGCGGATTGGACAAAATCCCTGCCAGAGAGGTCGCAATTAACGACATCACTAAACCGACCTGTAACGGACGCATACCGGGTAAACTCCAGCGAATTTCGGGATAATTCTTCACCACATCCGACATTTCTTGAGGTTCCTTCACCACCATCATCTTGACCACACGGATGTAGTAGTAAATCGAAACCACACTAGTTAGCAAACCTATTAACACTAAAGTATACAATCCTGCTTGCCAACCAGCCCAGAATAAATAGATTTTACCAAAGAATCCAGCAAAGGGTGGAATCCCACCTAAAGACAGCAAACAAACACTTAAAACCAAAGTCAGCAGTGGGTCTTTGTGATAAAGACCAGCATACTCACTAATTTGGTCAGTACCAGTGCGTAGGGTAAACAGAATGACACAAGCGAAAGCCCCTAAGTTCATAAACAAGTACACCAGCATGTAGAAAATCATGCTAGCGTAACCGGCTTGGGTCCCAGCAATTAGACCAATCATCACAAACCCAGCCTGAGCAATAGAGGAATAGGCTAGCATCCGTTTCATGCTGGATTGAGTGAGGGCAACCACGTTACCCAAAATCATACTTAGGATAGTCAAAGCAGTGAACACAAAATGCCACTGATCGCTTAACAATGGGAAAGCAGTGATCAGTAGACGAATTGCTAGAGCAAAGCCAGCGGCTTTAGAACCAACTGAGAGAAACGCTACCACTGGGGTGGGAGAACCCTCGTAAACATCAGGAGTCCATTGGTGGAAAGGAACTGCTGAGATTTTAAAAGCAATACCAGCGATCGCAAACACCAAGGCAATCAGAAGACCTAGGGATTGACCGGATTCTAGGTCAGCAACTCCAACAGCGATCGCACTCAACTGTATTTCTCCCCCAGATAACCCATATAATAGGGAGACACCATACAAAAACACGGCTGAACTGGCTGCTCCAATCAGCAAATATTTCAACGCGGCCTCATTGGAACGGGGGTCACGCTTCATGTAACCCGTCATCAGGTAGGAGGAAATACTGAGGGTTTCAAGGGATATAAAAATCGTGACCAGCTCCGTCGCCCCGGACAGGAACATCCCTCCTAAAGTAGCCGTGAGCAAAATGCCAATAAATTCTGCCAAGGATGTACCCGACTGCTGCACATAACGAATTGACATCAAAATCGTTGACACAGTCGATAGGGCAATGATGCCACGAAATGCCACACTCAGGGTGTCACCATTAAATTCCCCAAAGAAGGCGATGGGATTTGCAGCATCCCATTGGAAGTACAGGGCAACTATGGCAGCAAGTAGACCCCCAATGGCTACATAGGAAATAGTTTGAGCAGACTTTTTCCCAGCAATCAGGTCAATGATTAACACTAGCAAGAGGGTAATAACTACAATTCCCTCTGGCAAAATTACCCCAGCATTCAACTGGGCGGCAAGATTGGCAAAATCCATAGGCTTTAATGATATGATCTATGGTTATTTCAGTATCCAGATTAACTTTCTTATCATATCGGTGATTGTAGCTAGTTGAGCAAAGGGCTTGTATGGCTTGGAGATTGGACAAAGGAGAATTCAGTATTTATGCCGTTTCACTGCCCTCTGTGCCACGGTAAGGTGAGACTAGCTATGTCGTACACCGGATCAATGTTACCGTTGAAGGCAACGAACGAATTGTTTACAAATCTTTGAGCAGCAGTTATAGGAATTGGGATCGGGGTGTACTTAGGGTGTTAACGGTGCTCTATTGGTTAGCCATCACTACATGAGCTGTTCGTGGTTTACCTCTAGATAAAGATTATTTCTGGCACAATCCGAAAAAGTAGGGTCTACTGCTGAAGCGCATATTAAGTAGCCCTTAAATCCCCGTACCTATGGTCGAGTTGCCTCACTCCCTTTCCCACACAGTTGCCCCTTGTTCGTGTTAGCCTGCGACACAAGTAGCGTACTGTAGAAATTAATAGGCAAGCTTATACTGCCATCAGGGGGTTCTACGTTAATGCTGGAAAACTATGCTGGAACACGATGCTGGAAAACCATACCCACACTCAGTAGGGGGGAAGTATACTGGCTTACTCCCTCGACCTTTGACAAATAGTATTTAAATTAGACTATTCAACACCGCCGCTATTGTTGAAACTCCGATGACAACCCTTGTAATTGTCGAATCTCCTACTAAAGCTCGCACCATTCGGAACTACTTACCTTCTGGTTACCAGGTCGAAGCCTCCATGGGTCACGTCCGTGATTTACCTCAATCAGCTAGTGAAATCCCCGAAAAATACAAGGGGGAAAAGTGGGCTAAGTTTGGGGTGAATGTGGACGCTGACTTTGAACCGCTTTACCTGGTCCCTAAAGACAAGAAACAGGTTGTCCAGCAGCTAAAAGCAGCTCTCAAAGATTCTGATGAACTGATTTTGGCTACGGATGAAGACCGAGAAGGGGAAAGTATTAGTTGGCATTTGTTACAAATCTTAAAGCCCAAAGTGCCAACTAAGCGGATGGTATTTCACGAAATCACTAAGGATGCTATTCAAAATGCCCTACAAAACTGCCGTGAGATTGATGATCAGGTGGTAAGAGCTCAGGAAACAAGGCGGATTCTTGACCGACTCGTGGGCTACACCCTCTCACCCCTGCTGTGGAAAAAAGTGGCTTGGGGCTTATCAGCTGGTCGGGTACAGTCTGTAGCAGTACGGGTGTTGGTAACTCGAGAACGGCGACGCCGTGCCTTCCGCAAGGGCACGTATTGGGATTTGAAAGGGATTCTAGAAGCAGGAAGTGCCTTTGACACTAAGCTAGTAACCCTGGATCAGGTTAAAATTGCTACCGGTAGTGATTTCGATGCCAATACAGGTGACATTATCCAAGGTAGGCAGGTCAAATTGTTGAGTGAAGTGGAGGCTAAAGCACTCAAAGACAACCTGTACGATAAAGTCTGGACGGTTACTAATTTACAAGAACGACCTGTTACTAGGAAACCCTCACCCCCCTTTACTACCTCCACCCTGCAACAGGAGGCCAACCGGAAACTGGGACTATCGGCTCGTGATACGATGCGGACTGCCCAGAGTCTGTATGAAAAGGGTTTCATTACCTATATGCGTACAGACTCAGTACATTTGTCTGAACAAGCGATCACAGCAGCCCGTAGCTGCGTTGAACAAAAATACGGGGCAGAGTACCTTAGCCCCAAGCCGAGAAAGTATACCACTAAGAGCAAAGGAGCTCAAGAAGCTCACGAAGCCATTCGTCCAGCAGGGAGTACATTCAAAACTTCTCAAGAAACGGGATTAAGCGATCGCGAATTTAAAGTCTATGACCTGATTTGGAAGCGTACCGTTGCTTGTCAAATGGCGGATGCTCGACAAACTCAAATTGTGGTTGATTTGCAAGTGGAAAATGCCGGATTTCGGGCTACCGGTAAGCGCATTGACTTCCCAGGTTATCTCAGGGCTTATGTGGAAGGGTCTGATGACCCCAACGCTGCTCTAGAAAACCAGGAAGTGATTCTGCCAGCTTTGAAAGTCGGAGATCATCCTAACTGTAGAGAACTAGAAGCTATCGGTCACGAAACCCAACCCCCAGCCCGTTACACGGAAGCGACTTTGGTCAAAACCTTGGAACAAGAGGGGATTGGTCGTCCCAGTACCTACGCGAGTATTATTGGTACTATCATTGACCGAGGCTATGCTCAGAAACTGAAAAATGCCCTTGCTCCCACCTTTACGGCGTTTGCGGTTACTAATTTGCTCGAACAAAACTTTCCCGACTTGGTGGACACGAGCTTCACGGCCAAAATGGAGCGTACCTTAGATGACATTGCCAATGGAGCAGCCCAATGGCTTCCTTACCTGCAGAAGTTTTATTTGGGGGAAAAGGGTCTGGACAACCAAGTCAAAGAACGGATTAATGAGATTGACCCGATTGTTGCCCGTACTGTTGAACTCGAAGACCTCGATGCTAGAGTCCGCATCGGGAAATTTGGTCCCTATGTCGAAGTGGACAATGGCAATGGTGTATTTACTGCTTCGATTCCCCAAGACCTCACCCCAGCTGAACTAAACATTGAGCAGGTTCAGGTACTGATTCAGCAGAAAATGGAGGGGCCAGAGAAATTGGGAATACACCCGGAAACTGGTGAACCAATTTATATCCTGAATGGCAATTATGGTCCCTATCTACAGCTAGGTGACGTAACAGAGGATAAGAAGAAAAAACCCAAACGTGTCTCCTTGCCTAAGGGGGTAAAGAAGGAAGATGTACACCTAGAAATGGCAGTCGGTCTCCTAGCACTCCCCCGCCTTCTCGGTCCTCATCCGGAAACAGGCAAACCGGTTAAAACCGCAATCGGACGCTTTGGTCCTTATGTTGTCCATGACCAAGGGAAGGAGGGCAAAGATTACCGCTCCCTCAAAGCTGAGGATAACGTCTTGACAATTACCCTAGACCGTGCATTAGAGCTCCTGGCACAACCTAAGAGGACAAAGGGCGGTTCTCGCAGCAAGACTAAAAAACCCTTACGGGAACTAGGGGTTCATCCTAAAGATGGCGAGCCAGTCAATATCTATCAGGGTCCCTATGGCATATATGTGAACCATGGCAAAGTTAATGCCTCTCTGCCAGAGGGAACATCCATGGAGGAGTTAACCTTAGAAACTGCCTTGGAAGTCATAGCAGCTAAGGCGTCATCGGGTAAATCTGGTCGCAAGTCCAGTAAATCCACTACTTCCACCAAAAAGAAAACCACTGGGAAATCCACCAAGAAGACTACTAAGAAAACAAAAGATGATGACCAACAGGGTAAGTCAGAGAGTGAATAAGTAATTTTACTTGCTGACAAACTGATTAAACTCGGGATATATATAATAAGGTGTGAAAACACAATTGTCAAGTGGAAACTAGGAAGTTTGAATTGAAGCAAAAACTCTTATCCTTTATTCATGTTCCTTCATCCTTCCTGCTGACCACTGCCTCTTTACTCATTTCTCTGACATTCCCCCTTTCGCCTATTCTTGCTCAAGACGAAACTAGCCTTGACCAAACTAGTCTTGACCAAACTAGTCTTGACCAAACTAGTCTTGACCAAGTCACTCCACCCCAGCAGCTCTATGTTAAAGGTCGCCAACAGTTAAGTACAGGTCAATTACAAGAGGCTTTAGAGAGCTTCCAGAAGTACCTAGAACTTAAACGAAACATTGGCGATCGCTATCAAGAAGGAGTAGCGCTATATTTTATTGGGTGGGTTCATGATGAACTTGGTCAATATCAGTTAGCACGGTCGTTCTTTGAGCAATCGTTAGCAATTGATCGAGAATTAGGCGATCGCACCGGGGAAGGGAGTACTCTTAATAATTTGGGGTTAACGTATTCCAACCTAGGGGACGATCAAAAGTCCCTAGAATTCTATCAACGAGCCTTAGCCATCTACCGAGAAGTGAGCAATCGTGGCTACGAAGGCAGGACTCTCCATAATTTGGGGAATATATACTATAAGCTGGGTCAGGACCACCAGTCCCTGGATTACTACCAGCAAGCTCTCGATATCTATCGAGAAATACTGGATAAATCGGAAAACAATTCTTTAGTGTCACAGGCAGACCAAGGAACACTGCTTAATAGCCTAGGGTTAGTTTACCACCGTCTAGGCAACCACGAACAGGAACAGTTGTCCTATCAGGAAGCCTTGACTATTGCCCAGGAAGTAAGCGATCGCATTTCAGAGGGAATGCTTCTGAATAATTTAGGTATCGCTTACCATCGCCTAGGAAAGTACGAACAAGCATTCTTAACCTACCAACAAGCCCTAGTGATTCATCGGGAAGTGGGTTCAAAAGCTGGGGAAGCATTTACCTTGAGGACTATTGGTGCTGTACTGGCGGCACAAAACCAGCCAGAACTAGCGATTATTTTTCATAAGCAAGCAGTCAATGTATATCAGTCCCTGGGGCAAGATGTCACTAAACTGTCTCAGGAGAAACTGTCTCAGGAGCAAAAGCAGTCCTATAAACTCAACTTGGATAATGCCTATCTAAGTTTATCTGAGTTGCTGCAGCAACAAAAACGGGTGCAGTCGGCGCAACTGGTGCTAAATTTATTCCCAGTGCCAGAACAAAAAGACGATTTGTCTAATCAGGACAAGACTCAAACTAGGGTTCACGAAAAAATACCATACTTACCTGAGGAGGAGCAAATCAAAGCAGGCTATGAGGATATTTTACAGCAGCAGCTTTCCCTGAGGAAACAACTCAATCAACTGATTACTATTCCGATAGCAGAAAGAACTCCTGTTCAGCAAGACCGTATTCTTGAGTTTAGGCAAAAGGAGCAGCAGCTGACCCAGGAATTTCTGCAATTCCTCAACAGTTCTGAGGTTAAAAAGCTAGTGACACAGTTGAGGAAATAGAGTGTGGGGAGAGGGGGTAGTGTGGAGAGAGAGGGGAGAGCACAAGAGTGTGGGGAGAGGGAAGAATTAGTTTGGGATTAATTTGGTATCTTTAAATACTTTTTTTCTCATTGTTTTGATGTAAAAGCTCATCTTACTTGCCATCTCCCCATCTCCCCATCTCCCCATCTCCCCATCTCCCCATCTCCCCACACCTCCCACACCTCCGACACTTCCCTATCTTTCCAGACTCCCGACTCCCTAAAACCGAGATCGACGTAAGATTCTCCGCCAGCCATTCTTTAATGACAAGGGGAACTGGATTCGATCCCAGACACTGCGGTTATCAAAGCTAACTGGTCCTGAACCAAAGGTTGCTACCATCAATAATCCACCGATTAGTCCTAGATTTTTCAGAAATTGAATTTCTTGCATTTGATTAGAGAAATCTGTGTGAAAAATCAAGGTGGTGGGAATTAAAAATCCAATTAGCGCTAATGCTCCCCAACGAGCTTTATAGCCTAGTAATACGGATAATCCACCCCCCAACAGTATAATGATGGTGGGAATAATCAGTATACCGGGAACCCCTTTGGATTCCATCAATTGTTGAGTATATGTTGGGTTAAATAGTTTATCGATACCAGATTTAATAAAAATAGCACAAAGGCATATCCGCCCTAGGAGTGGTATGTATTTTTTCATGATTTTCAGGTTTTTTTATCAGCGCTATAACGCTATATTATAGGAAATGGAAAAGCTGAAGCTAAGCTATCAGCTATCAGCTATCAGCTATCAGCTATCAGCTATCAGCTATCAGCATATGCTTACCAACTATCTTCATTGTCGAAGCTGGGGAGATCGGGAGATGGGGAAGACTCGCTCACGGTAACCTCCTCTACCTGGGACGGTTTACTCTTTCTTTCCTTAGCCAGTTGCTCAACAGTATCACTAATCACAACCGTTAAGTTTTCCCGGGTTTGAGCATGGTTGGCTTGCTCAGTCTTTAAGGCATCAATTAAGCGATCGCGTTCTGCCATGACCGACTTAAGGGTTGCCCTTAATTCCTCAACCGTTTGCAGTTGTTCCAGATTCTGCTCAATACTCGATACCTTCTCCAGTTGATCTGATTTGAGTTGAAATCCGTCTTGTTGTAATTTTTGCAGTTGAGCCTTGAGAGTTTCGATTTGCTCTTGAGCGAGTTGGCTTTCTATACGCCTTTGCTGAGCTTCAGTATTATATAACTGACGCCAATGAGCTGCACTTTTATCCGCAGCCTGGCACTCTTTAATGCTATCGGCCAGCTGCTGCTTCAGTTCCTTGATTTGGGCTAACCATTCGGTAAGCGACCCATTGTTGCTCATCAACAACTACTCCATCGGCTATGGCACTGATCAAATAAAATATAATCAAATTTAATCACGGTTGAGGGGGTGTGGTTAACGGTCAACTGTCAATAAAATAGTAAAGTGTGTCGATTGAACTACTGAACACTAGTAATGGGCAAACTATAGGTAAAATTGGCAAATTAATTCATAGCAAGCCCCTGTAGAAATCAGAACCTATGCTATCTAAGCGTTTTTTTCTTTTCTTCCGTTTCTTTGGTTACCTGAATCTGGTAACCCTCAGGGAGACTTTCACCCGTGCGATGGAACGTCGCTTAATGGGTCTATCTGCTGAAATGGCATATAACGCCATGTTAGCTCTGTTTCCAGCAATTTTGGCAATTCTGACAGCGATTGGCTTGTTTGAATATTCCTTACAATTAACCTGGTACCACCACCCTCCCGAGCTGAGTGAAGTGGCACAGAATGAAGCTCTGAGAATGATGAAGGAAGTGGGTCCGGCTCAGGCACTGGAGCCGATTGAGAAATTTACCGAGCAGATTCACCTCAGCACCAATAGCAGTCTATTTTCCCTGAGTTTTATCATAGCCATTTGGGTATCTTCTGGGGCACTGAGTGCAGCGATGAATGCCCTTGATCACATCCACAACATTCCCCGAGAGCAACAACGACCCTTTTGGAAAGCTAAGTTGATTTCTCTGGGCTTAACCATTGGTAGTATCATACTGCTGGTGATTGCCTCTTTTTTGGTATTTATCAGTCACTGGGTGCTAAAAACAGTCGTTGATACGAGTGGATATTCAATCTTGTTGACACTATGGAGTATGTTGACCTGGCCCGTAGCCTTGAGTATGGTGGCGGCATCCTTTGCCTTTATCTATCGCTACGGACCAAGCCGTTGGCAGATCGGAACACCGATATTGCCAGGAGCAGTTTTAGCAGCCATTTCCTGGGCAGTGGCTTCAGGGTTGTTTCGGCACTACGTTGGTGCCAATTTCACCAATTACAACAAAGTCTATGGTACTGTAACAGCTGTGATTATCTTACAGGTTTGGCTTTACATGACTTCTCTGGTACTGTTATTAGGGGACCAGTTGAATGTGATAGTAGGAGAAGCAATACAAGCATCCCATCGGAGACCTAGACCAAGAAAATTAGCCAAGGCAAAAAAATAATCATATGAGCTGAAACACTTTTGAGAATTAAGAATTGAGAATTGAGAATGAAGAATTGAGAATGAAGAATGAAGAATGAAGAATGAAGAATTAAGAATGAAGAATTAAGAATTAAGAATTGAGAATTAAGAATTAAGAATTAAGAATTAAGAATTAAGAATTTACCATTCTGCCTTATCCGTTCAACATTCAACATTCAACATTCAACCTTCAACATTCAACCTTCAACCTTCAACATTCAACCAAACAACCTTCAACATTCAACCAAACAACCTTCAACCTATTAAACCCCATGAGGAATGATCGCAAAACATCGACCTTAAGGCGTGTACGTCGGGTAAGCTACCTACTGGATAATGCTATTCCTATCCCTGGAACACGTTATCGGATTGGTTTAGATCCCATCATCGGTCTGTTACCAGGGGGTGGTGATTTTGTGGGAACTATCATTTCATCATACATTGTGGTAGAAGCAGCACGACTGGGAGTGTCTCGATCTACTTTGGTGGAGATGGTGCTAAATATCCTTCTTGAAACAGTTACTGGGTCTGTACCGGTCTTAGGGGATCTGGTGGATGCAGCGTGGAAGGCAAATGTAAAAAATGTTGAGCTGTTAGAGAAAGAATTAAATGTATCATCATCAGCACCACAAAAATCCGATTGGTTGTTTCTGATCTTACTGTTGTCAGGGTTGGCTGTAGTTTTGGTAGTTGCTGTGGGGATTAGTCTTGCGATCGCAGCCTGGGTGATCAGGACAATTACTAGCTGATCAACAATGTCTGGGGTTGCTGAATGGAAGTAAAAAGACACAAACTATGGCAGAAAAACAATTAGCGCAATTTTCCCTAGCGGATGGAACTACATTTTTGGTAGAAGTGGAAAAACCAGAAAGCCGTGGTATTGAGCGAGTCAGCCTGGGAGGAAAACAAGTCCTCAAGGCACGGCAGACCTTTGAAGAAGCTCTAGATCAAATCAAACCGGTTGCTTCTGCGGTGATCACCAAATTGCGCGACCTCAACCAACCCGCCGATGAAGTGGAAGTAAAATTTGGTTTGAAATTAACGGCGGATGCGGGAGCTGTGTTTGCCTCTGTGGGTGGCGAAGTGAGCTATGAAATTACCTTAAAATGGAGTAATAAGAATTAGGCCAAGTAGAGGATAAATTAAATCAATGGATATTAATGGCCATAAGACATCAATTATTCGGCTCTTTAATAAATACCAAGAACTAGTTGGTATGGGCTTTTTGGTATCGGAACACTATGCCTTAACCTGTGCTCATGTCGTAGCAGAGGCATTGTTAATTGATAGCACGACACAGAGCCGCCCTGAGGGAGAAATAAAGGTTAATTTTCCTTTACTTAATTCCAAAGATAAATTTCCGGCGAGGGTTGTTTGCTGGCATCCTGTATCCCCTTTAGAAGATTCCGAAGAAGCGATAGAAGATATTGCTGTTTTGAAGCTTGATAACCTTCCTGCTTCTGCTCACCCGACTCGCCTGCTGTTATCGGAAAATCTTGCAACTAATCCATTTACAGTATTTGGCTGTCCAGCAGGAGTTCCTAATGGGGGTTGGGCAAATGGGGTATTGTCAGAACAAAATGCTAAACAATGGATTCAACTGGAAGATACTAAGGTAAGTGGATACGCGATTGAACCAGGATTTAGTGGTTCTCCGGTTTGGGATGAAAAATTACAGGGAGTGGTGGGGATGGTAGTTGCCGCAGACCGCAAGCGAGAAACGGCAAAAGTTGCGTTTATGATTCCGACACAAATTTTATTCAAAGCTTGGTCACAGTTGGAGTCAATTGTGATCCGAACTCAGGAAATAGAAAAGCCAGTTAAGCCAGGTTTGTTACCTGCTAAGAAAAAGTTTCTCGAACAACGAAAGAGAGAGTTGGAAGAAAACGTCGAAGCGGTCAGAAAGCAAATGGGGTTTACGTCAGATTTAGATAAATCTCGAAATTTGGAACAAAAAATAACTTTCTATTTTGAAAAAATAGAAGAAATTGACAGAGAGCTTGGGGGTTTTTAGATAAAAATTTCAAAAATGACAACTAGCACAGAAATCGAAAATCTACAAAAAATTTGTAATCTATGGAATCAACGCATTGAAGATGTCATAAAAGAGATGAGTTTCACTTCAGAGCTGGATCAGCTGGAAAATTTAGATAGAAAGTTTCAGTACTACTCTGAACAACTCAAAAAGTTCGAGAATAAACTCAATTTATTAAAAACTAAGAGCGATTCCTCCGCTAGTCCTAATCCACAACATACTATTTCTAATAAAATATCTAAAATTAACTTCCATAACCAAAAAAAAATCGTCAATTATATTCTAGACAATTGTTTAGGTGAACAAGGAGGCTTGGCTTTATTTTTACTTGACAATACCTCCTTGATGCGAGGAGATTTATGTGTTGCAGAAATTCAATACTATCTTAGTAGCAAAAGTTATGGTAAACTTAAGTATTGTCCTATAGACCCCTTCTTAAGACCTGATATTTCCGATGAGCGAAGTTTGCTAAATGCGATCGCGGATTATTTTAAGCCAATTGAACCTCATCCCAATGATCAACAATACATCCATAAAATTATTGAGAAGATCGGTGACAGTGTACAGGGAGGAAGCATTGTTTTTTTTTATTTTACCAATTGGGATTCTCTTACCGAAAATGACGATAGACTTTTATCTTGGTTTATTGAGTATTTTTGGAAGTCTTTGAAGCAAAAACATCAAGATATTTCCCAGGATTACTCTTGGGTTAAGTTTTTGTTGTTTTGTTCTATAAGTTCAATCATCCCTGAATCTTATCAAAAGCTGAGTTATTGTTGTAATTACAACGATTTTGATAGTTTAAAAATAATCAAATTGCCTTTGAGTAAATGGAAAGAAAGTGATATTGATCATTGGCTTCAACAAGTCTATGGATTATCTAAACCAAAAAGCAAAAAAATAGCCAGAACAATTTATAAATCATCTAATCGTGGTATTCCTAGTACAGTTTGCTCAAAATTAGAACAATATTTAGCTAAATTAGTAAAGGAATAGTTAATGAATCCTCCTAAATACATCTTCCAGGGCAATCCAAAACATCGACCTAAACAATGTCATCCAGATTCTCCCACAGAATTAGAACCCTATATTGCAGACAGCGAATTAATTGAAGCCGTAAATTTGGCAATTTTCCTCCAAAGACCCCTGTTAATTGAAGGAGAAGCGGGATGTGGTAAAACCAGATTAGCAGTAGCAGTGGCTTATGAATTAGGGTTGCCCTTTTATCGCTGGGATATTCGCTCAACCACGAAAGTCCAAGAGGGATTATATGAATACGATGCGATTTTGCGCTTGCATGATGTCCAAACCCAAAACTTAACCCCGTCTATTAATCCGAAAACTGGACAACCGAGAAATCCTCAAGAACCAAAAGATTACCGTGAACTAGGTCCCCTGGGAAAAGCCTTTAAATCCCACGACTATCCGGCAGTGTTGCTAATTGATGAAATTGACAAGGCTGATGTAGATTTCCCCAATGATTTACTGTCGATATTGGATAAACCTTGGAAATTTTTTATTCGGGAAACAGGAGAAACGATAGAGGCTAATCAAGAGCAATTGCCAATTATCATTATTACCAGTAATAAAGAAAAAGGCAGTCTCCCCTCTCCCTTCTTACGCCGCTGTTTATATCACTATGTGCGTTTCCCTAGTCAACCGGAAGAGTTAGAGAAAATTGTCAAGGTTCACTATCAACAGAAACAGAAACCAGAGACCATGGCAATGCCCAAATCTGATTTAGTGACGACTGCGATCGCTAAATTTTTAAAGATACGAGAGGATAAAAGTCTTTTTAAACCTCCGGGGACCAGTGAGTTTCTGGATTGGCTGGCTGCCTTACATCACTTTAAATCGGAACCCTATGCTGTGACTAAACTCCAGCAAGACAATACAATTCCCTATCGAGATTTAGTCTTTAAATTGCGGCAAGATTGGCAAAATCCCAATTATGCAGGTTCATGATACCAATTTCCTTTAATGAGGCTACAGATCAGATCCCCCCTAGCCCCCCTTGAAAAAGGGGGGAACTGGAGTTAAAGTCCCTCTTTTTAAAAGGGTAAACTGAAGTTAAAGTCCCCCTTGTTAAGGAGAACTGGAGTTAAAGTCCCCCTTGTTAAGGAGAACTGGAGTTAAAATCCCCCTTGAAAAAGGGGGGAACTGGACTTAAAGTCCCTCTTGTTAAGGAGAACTGGAGTTAAAATCCCCCTTGTTAAGGAGAACTGGAGTTAAAATCCCCCTTGTTAAGGAGAACTGGACTTAAAGTCCCCCTTGTTAAGGAGAACTGGAGTTAAAATCCCCCTTTAAAAAGGGGGGAACTCGACTTAAAGTCCCTCTTGTTAAGGAGAACTGGAGTTAAAATCTCCCTTTAAAAAGGGGGAAAATCGACTTAAAGTCCCCCTTTAAAAAGGGTAAAACTCGACTTAAAGTCCCCCTTTAAAAAGGGGGGAACTCGAATTAAAGTCCCCCTTTAAAAAGGGGGGAACTCGACTTAAAGTCCCCCTTGTTAAGGGGGATTTAGGGGGATCTTCTACGTGTTACACTGTCTTATGAAATTGGTATGACTAACGTTAATCCCCACCCTCTGTTAACTCGCCTGTTTTACCGGTTGCGCCGGGATGGGTTTGCTTTGGGAATTAATGAATATTTAGCTGCCTTACAAGCTATGGAGGGCGGCTGGGGAGTGCAGGATGCTAATGCTCTCAAAAAACTGCTGCGATCGCTTTGGTGTCATTCCCTAGCCCAACAAGACCATTTAGACGTCATTTTTCGTTCCATTAGCGCAGAAGAAAGCCAAGAGAAGGCAAAACCAAGGGAAATTCCCTCAGAATCCCCCGAATCATCGTCCTCCCCTAAGAATCCTCCTCCTGTTTCCCCTGGGGAACAAGTTCCATCGATGGTAGACTCTCCGACTCCAGTTCCTGAATTATCCTTACTGCCGGTCAAATCATCAATCAATTTATTAGAACACACAGAAGACTGGGATTTCCAAGCTTATTATCCCATTTCTCGCAGGTATATGGTTTATAGCTGGCGTTATTTGCGGCGGATGGTGGCAGATGGTAGAGAAGATGTTCTGGATGTGGAAGGGACAATTGCCAAGGTCTGCCAACAGGGATTTTTTTTAAAGCCGAAATACAGCCGACGGGAGCAAAATCACGCTGATTTGCTCTTGTTGCTAGATCAGGAAGGCTCCATGACTCCCTTTCACCGCTTTACGCGAGATTTAGTCGAAACCGCCCAAGACGAAAGTAATATCCATCGGGTGCGAGTGGGCTATTTCCACAACGTTCCCGCAGAGTATGTTTATAAAGACCCTTATCTAACCGAAAAGGTAAAGTTTGAGTGGATTTTGGCAGAGTCTGATGGGGATACCAGTGTTTTAATTGTCAGCGATGGGGGAGCAGCTCGTGGCGATCGCCGTTCCGAAAGATTTTCAGCAACGGCTGAAGTTTTGTGGCACATTAGACAGCATACCAAGTTAATTGCCTGGTTGAATCCCGTTCCCTCTGAACGCTGGCAGGGAAGCACTGCCCAATTTATCGCTCATTTAGTACCAATGTACCCTCTGGATCCTCATGGGTTAAATCAAGCGATCGCACAGATTCGTTAAGATCTATGACAACTTCCTCATCTGACCAATTAACCGAAGAAATAGCCAAGCAACAAGTTGAACGGTTTGTGGCCAGGTTTGAACCCAACTATCGCTATCTAGCTTGTCATTGCGCTTTGCCCTTGGTCTTGACTCCGGAATTGGTCAACTATATCCGAGTGCAATTTTTACTCAACGAGGAAGTGCCTTGGATAGCAGAAGCGGATTTACTGTTGTCGGAGTTGTGCCGTCCAGTTGGTTATGAATTATATGCCATGACTCCGGCAGTACGGTCTCATTTATTGGCACAATTTGAAACAGAAGAATTTCAGCACAAATTTGGTACAAATCGCCTCAAATCCGTTGCCCAATTGCTGATGGACTACGTGACTTATTTAATGGGAACCCATCCCCCTAGCCGACAGGGAGAATTCCAGGCACAACAATGGGCAGCCATGGTGTATTTAGATCAACATCGCACTCAAGCAGAAGAAGAGATTGCTAAAGCCCTACAAGGATTGGTTAACCGAGGAAAAAATGGACAGGCAGAATTAGCCCGATTACAGCGTTTAATTCAAGAATTTAGACCCCAGTTGAGTCAATATGACTCCTTAATGAAATTTGCTGAATCCCTGGGAATCTGGCTCAACGGTAAAATTCCCCCTGATGCTAGTCAATCCTATGGTGTTCATGGGGTAAACCTTAGCCTTAATCAAGTCACTCAGCTTGAAGGTTTTCCACCCATGCAAACCTTTGAATGTGAGGTGGTAATCATTGGGCTGGGAGCAGAAACAGAGATATTCCCAGAGATTGAGCTAGAACCTTTTGAGTTTGAAGTGGCAACTATTGAGTTGAAACCAACACCCTGGTGGTTCACAACAAAAATAGAACCAATCATCAAGAGTCATCAGCAACAAGCTGATGGTTTTACCGAAGACTTAGGTAATGGAGTTGACCTAGAGATGGTAGCCATTCCTGAAGGGAGCTTTATAATGGGTTCCCCAGAAACCGAAGAGGGGCATAGAGACAGTGAAAGTCCCCAGCATCAAGTCGCGGTTAAATCCTTCTTTATGGGTAAATACCCAGTGACCCAAGCCCAATGGCAAGCCGTGGCCGCCCTAACCCAAGTCAACAGAGAACTTAAACCCAATCCATCCTATTTTAAAGGGGATGACCGACCTGTAGAGAGAGTCTCCTGGGATGATGCGGTGGAATTTTGTGAGCGGCTGTCTGAGTATACCAAACGCCCTTATCGCTTGCCCAGTGAAGCCCAGTGGGAGTATGCCTGTAGAGCCGGAACAACGACTCCGTTTCATTTTGGTGAGACAATTACAACCGACCTAGCTAACTATGATGGCAACTATACTTATGGCTCTGGTTCCAAAGGCAAATATGTTCAGGAAACAACCCCAGCGGGTAGTTTTGGGGTAGCCAATGACTTTGGACTCTACGATATGCATGGGAATGTGTGGGAGTGGTGTGCAGACCATTGGCACTCAAACTATAAAGGTGCGCCGACAGATGGCAGTGCCTGGGAAGATGAGTCTATAAATAATAACGATAATGATAATATATCCCGGCTGTTGCGGGGCGGTTCTTGGCGCAGCGACCCTGGATTCTGCCGTTCTGGGTCTCGCCCCTTCTATGATCCGGTCCTCAGGCGCAGCGGCAGCAAGTTTGGTTTTCGTGTGGTGTGTGGGTGTGCGTAGAACCACTGGCAAGATGCCAGTTCCACTTGTAGAATCACTGGCAAGATGCCAGTTCCACAATTAATCATATATCACTGGCAAGATGCCAGTTCGACAATGGATATGTGAAGAGAACTTAACCAAACCCAACCGAGCTTATGAAGCACCAATCAGCGGGAACAGGCTTCGAGGCTGTCTTAAGGCAACATTAATGATTATAACTAGCAAGATGCTGGCAGTAACATACTCTGTAGAAATGTAACTAATGACTACCCCCAACCCTCTATCCTCTGGGGCAAAGGCTTCCAGGCTGTCTCAACCGAATATTAATGATTATGACTGGCAAGATTATCGTTCAATGAATTATACCAGTTATACCAGTTTCAGAAAGTCTCCAAATATTAAAATTAGCAAAAGAAATCTTCCTCACTGGGAATTAGCAGGAGCAATTTACTTTGTGACTTTTAGTACTTGGCAAAAGCTAGAGTTGACCCCAGAAGCCAGACAGGTAGTTCTAGATTCCTGTTTATTCTTCAATAACCAAAGGTACAAAACCTATGCTGTTGTAATTATGCCAGATCATGTGCATTGGTTAATGCAGCCTTTACCAAAATCAGATCAGAAATATTGGACCTTAGGTAGTATTATCCACAGCATTAAAAGCTATAGTTCTAAACAAGTTGCTAAAGTAATGAATCATATCGGTATTGTTTGGCAAGACGAGCGATATGATCGCATTATGCGAGATGAAAGAGAATTTTTAGAGACATGGAACTATATCAGAGAAAATCCTGTAAAAGCTAATTTATCTGAGATTGCTGAAAGATATCCTTTCTTCTGGCAAATGGATAGTGTAGAGAAGTCTTCTGTAAAATAATCTATGGTGGAACAGGCTTCCAGCCTGTGTCAAGAACTGTGTGTGTGGTGGAACAGGCTTCCAGCCTGTGTCAAGAACTGTGTGTGTGGTGGAACAGGCTTCCAGCCTGTGTCAAGAACTGTGTGTGTGGTGGAACAGGCTTCCAGCCTGTGTCAAGAACTGTGTGTGTGGTGGAACAGGCTTCCAGCCTGTATCAAGAACTGTGTGTGTGGTGGAACAGGCTTCCAGCCTGTGTCAAGAACTGTGTGTGTGGTGGAACAGGCTTCCAGCCTGTGTCAAGAACTGTGTGTGTGGAACAGGCTTCCAGCCTGTATCAAGAACTGTGTGTGTGGAACAGGCTTCCAGCCTGTATCAAGAACTGTGTGTGTGGAACAGGCTTCCAGCCTGTGTCAATTGGTGGAACAGGCTTCCAGCCTGTGTCAATTGGTGGAACAGGCTTCCAGCCTGTGTCAAGAACTGTGTGGTGGAACAGGCTTCCAGCCTGTATCAATCTCCATCAAACAATAATCTTAGTCACTGGCAAGATGTAATCATCTTGGTCACTGGCAAGATGCCAGTTCCACAATTAATCATATATCACTGGCAAGATGCCAGTTCCACAATTAATCATATATCACTGGCAAGATGCCAGTTCCACAATTAATCATATATCACTGGCAAGATGCCAGTTCCACAATTAATCATATATCACTGGCAAGATGCCAGTTCCACAATTAATCATATATCACTGGCAAGATGCCAGTTCTACACAAGATGCCAGTTCTACACAAGATGCCAGTTCTACACAAGATGCCAGTTCTACACAAGATGCCAGTTCTACACAAGATGCCAGTTCTACATCAGTTAAACAAAACAATAGTGATGGCACAAACAAGTAAAGAACAACAGCAATCAAAACTTAATATAAAACGCCATCGGCGACAAATTCAGTACTTTGCTGAAGACTTGGGAAATGGTATCACCTTGGACATGGTTGCCATCCCCGGTGGTACTTTCCTCATGGGTTCCCCAGAAACAGAAGAGGGGCATACAGATAGTGAAAGTCCCCAGCATCAAGTCACCGTTAAATCCTTCTTTATAGGCAAATACCCAGTGACCCAAGCCCAATGGCAAGCGGTCGCTGCCCTAACCCAAGTCAACAGAGAACTTGAACCCGATCCATCCCATTTTAAAGGGGAAGACCGACCTGTTGAGGGAGTCTCTTGGGATGATGCGGTGGAGTTTTGTGAGCGGCTGTCCCAGTATACGAAACGCCCTTATTGCTTGCCCAGTGAAGCCGAGTGGGAGTATGCCTGTAGAGCCGGAACAAGTACTCCGTTTCATTTTGGCGAGACGATTACTACAGAGTTTGCTAATTACAATGGAACAGATGATCAAGAGGGTCGTTGGAAAGGATCTTATGGTAATGGGCCATTAGGGATTTATCGTAGAAAAACCACCCCAGTAGGAAGTTTTGGACTAGGCAATGACTTTGGACTCTACGATATGCATGGGAATGTTTGGGAGTGGTGTGCAGACCATTGGCATGATAACTATGAAGATGCACCGACAGATGGCACTGCCTGGCAAGATGAACCGGATAGTAATAATGAAAATGATAATAAACATCGGCTGTGGCGGGGTGGTTCCTGCTACACCTTGCCTAAAAACTGCCGTTCTGGGTCTCGCGGCGTCTTTAATCCGGGCTTGAGGCACCTCGTCGGCAATATTGGTTTTCGTGTGGTGTGTGCCCAGGAGTGGACTCAGTAACCCTATGCCCTTTTCCCTCTGTAGAACAGGCTTCCAGCCTGTGATAGGCAGGCAAATTTTTTGGTATGGCAGTTGAAGTAACGGTTAAGACATATTTCTGCTGCGAAGCTCCGTATTCCCTAAGAACTTTCAAGACTAAATAATTTGGCAAAAAGGCATGGATATAGCCTAAAAGTGTGATTTAATGACGTCTAAAGTGTTAGAGGGGTTTTTTAGCTATTAGGTGAGCTTGACCTTGGCGAATTAAATTCACCACGGGTCGCACCTGAGGTACACAGGATTTTTTCCCTGTTCCCTATTCCCTGTTCCCTAGAGCCTAAAATTATGACGTTGAAAATTTTCTGTGACCAGAACTATCTCCCAGAGGGCATGACCTATGAGGCAATTCTATATCCCTTTTGGGGCAAACCTCCAGAAAATCCTGAGGATCCCATTAGTAGTTGTTTTGACCACTATGTAGAGATTGGAAAGTCTCTATTTAAGATGTCGTCTCTGGAGGAAGCAGATATTGCTATTGTACCAGTTAATTGGGCACTATGGAATTCTGAATTGGAAGATAAAGCCAGACAATTAGCAGAAAACGTTAAATTAGCAGGCAAGCCCTTAATCAGCTTTTTTGGTGGGGCTTCTTCCCATCTTAACTTACCGATTGAAAGTGATTTTGTATTCCGTCACTCCCTCTATCGCTCCCTGAGAAAAAACACCGATTTTACCCTACCTCACTGGAGCGAAGACTTTGTTGAAAACTATCTTGACAACAAAATCAATATCCGCCAAAAACGCTTAAAACCTGTAGTTGGTTTCTGTGGATATGCCGTCAAACCAAATACCAAAACCAATTTAAACGTTTTCTGCTCTAGAGTCAAAAAGAATGTCTTGAACTCGAAAACTAGTATCCCTCCCTATAATTGGGGACATGTGTTAAGACGTCGAGCCCTAGATATCTTAGGCAAAGACCCTAACATAATCACAAACTTTTTGATTAGAGAAAGCCCAGTTTTCTTAAATCAACCGGATTTCAAGTTGAAGCAAAAGCATCGGCTGGAATTTGTGTATAACTTAATAGACAGTGACTATATCTTCTGTTGCCGTGGCTCAGGAAACAATTCCTTTCGTTTCTATGAAGCATTGTGCTGTGGCAGAATTCCAGTTCTTGTAGATACCGATTGTGTGCTTCCCTACGACTTTGACATTGATTGGAAGAAATACTGTGTTTGGATAAAGGAGAATGAACTTCATTTAATTGGCGATAAAATTGCTGAGTTTCACGACAATCTATCATCCCGGGAATTTGTAGATTTACAGTATGAGTGTCGCCGGATTTGGAAAGAACGAGTATCTCCAGAAGGGTTCTTTAGTAATTTCCACCGTCATCTGCCTATAGCAAAGGGAACAGGGAATAGGAAACAGGCAACAGTAGGGTGCATCTGATATAGCGCTACGCGCAAGTCAGAAGTTAGAAGTCAGAAGTCAGAAGTCAAAAGTAAGCTAGGACTATGTTTCGGAGTTTAGGAGCGATGCAGCGCGGTCTTGGGGGTTTCCCCGGAGACAAAACCTTAGATAGTGGAGCCTTTATAGTTAGCAGGTTATGCAGAAAAGGGTTAAATATTTTTTAATAAGGCGACCCTATCTTACGGTAAATTCAAACCACTCGCGCTTTGCATCAAGACAATGTCAAACATCTAAATGCGTAGTGCTATTTTTGTAAAAAAGAAGGGAAGTGTGGGGCGGGGGCGCGGGAATTTTATTATAATTTTTGCCTAATTTCATAAAAGAGAAACTACTAGGTAAGTTTGCACCATGAAAGTCACAACTAAACTAGCACAATTAAGAGCTAATTACGGAAATATCAGTTACGAAGAAATTTCTGAATCTACGGGAATCGATCGGCAACAATTAAGGGAACTAGAAAATGGAGAAGCGAATGCGATGAAGCGTTCGCAAAGCGTGGCCTACGGCCTCAGCTTCCGCTAAGAGCGAACGCTTTCACTACCCTCGCTCAACTCTGTGCTTTCTTTCACTGTAGTCCCAACGATTTATTGATAGTAGACTGGGAGGGGGAAGAAATAGCCCCACCTACTGCTGAAGAAATAGAGAAAGCTTCACAGATAATCAAACAGGCATTTGCCCGTGCTGAGGCGATGCCACCCCGTTCTCCGGAGGAAATTTGGGATAGTTTTGAAGGGACTATCGAGGGAATTTCATCGAGAAAATTGACGCTTGATTTTCCAGGCTTTTAATTTAGCGCGAACCGCTTCTTGTCCAGGTAAGGGAGGTTTTTTAGCAATCTGCTCAAAACGCTCCCGATTTTTTTCTTCCCAATAGTCTCGAATCTCTTGAGCTATCTTCAAAACGGTTTGATACTCCGCTTCTACTTCCCTACGGTGATTATCAATATAGGATAAGGCTGCATCAAGTTGCTCATCAGTTATAGAGAGCCAGTTTCCTATTAATTTGGGTGTCCATCCGGCCTCAAGATGGCCGATGATATCATAAATTGTAATGCGCGTACCTGCTATTGTCAGTCCCCGTTCTGTACGAATAATGGCGGCTTCGCAATTTTGGTGATCGGATACTGGAGTCATGCTCACTTCAGGTGTAGGTTTTGCTTTCATTGTATCTGACAAATAATGTTTAAACCTTGCTGAATCAAGATATGAATATGAGTGGGGTGGGCATCCTGCCCGCCCGGAAAATGAAACGGGCAAGATGCCCGTTCCACAGCAAGATGCCTATTCCAGAAAACTATTAAAATTATCCTGCATTTATGCAACACCCAATTAATTTTTTCCTTACTGAAGAAGGGAAGCGCAATCACAGACTGAACCTATGATAGAAATAGTATCTGTAATTTATAATGTTTAATTGAGATTGCAAGTACTCTCAAGCTTTGTGGAATCGTCTAAATAAATCTGGGAATTCTGTAGGCATAACCTCTTCAACGTTTGACCCAATTCGCTGATAGTATTTGTCGCCATATATAACAGGGTCTCTGCTTGCGCTTAGGCTGAATATGATTACGTCTTTCTCGTAATAACGCACTAGTTTAATATTTCTACCAATATTATTTTGTAAAGACTCTTCAATAGGTTGAGATTTAACTTTTTGTACTAACCATTTGAAAAAGTTATCAAGATTGTCTTTCAGCCTTTCAGCTTCATGACCTATGCCAGTAATTTTGAAGTTTTTATAGTTTCTACTTTCAATACCATATAGTTCCTCAATTCTTCTGGCATCCCTATCAGTATCGGCTACACCAACACACACATAACCAGTTGCCTTAGGTAAGGAATTAGCCATTGCAGTGAGGGTTTTTATAATCTTTTTAAAATTATCGTGATCAAATTCTCCTTTTCCATCTAACTTTGTAAAGCCTTGCTTAAAATCATACAAAGTCTGCTCAGTTTTAGATTGTGTGAGTAATGTCTCAAACTCGATAAGCCAATTATCAGTAGCAGGATCAATCTTTTCTCTCTTCCTGAAAGCATCTCTAATGATGCCTTGCACTGCTCTTATGTTATGAGTCTTGTTAATCGCACTCCACGTACCACCTCTAGTTATATCGATATGTTTTCCGATATTCTTTAGCTTTTTTGCTAGTTTTGCATAGTCGGCAACTTCCATCTTATCAATAAACATTAATTCATACAAACTTAGAAAAATAGTTTGAAAGTATCGAGGAGAGGTTTGAGGACTTGGATCTAATATAAGTTCATTAAATTTTAGACCACATTCATCTAATATTTTGCGAATTTGATCGTAGACTTTAAGAAATTGTTCTTTGATACGTTCAGGATTTTTTTTCTGAATTGTAGTTTCTATATCATCCTTTCTATAACTTGGCTTTAATCCATAATATTGATCTAAAACTTCAGAGCTGCTTTTTGAAACATCTTTATCTTTATCTTTAAATAAGGCTATATATGCAATAAGATCAGCTACTATCTCTTCATCTTTCGATTCTCTAACCATTTCTTTGTTAATAATATTGTTTCTTACCCAAAAAATATCGTCAACTTTTATTCCGTAATCTAAGTTTTTATTTGTAATACTTATATATTTCATGTCATTGAGAAGCAAGATATCTGAAGCAGATGTATCACTTCTTATTTCACTAGATAAAGTTCTCACTAAATCAGGAAAATAAGCAGTTGCTCCAGCAGCTCTTAGCTCCTGTCTAGAAAGATATCTTCCGTTTGAGTTAATTCTTCTAAATATTTCATCAACTTTTTCTTCATCATCAAATGAGTAAACAGAGATAGGCAGTATATAGCTAGCAATTATTTCACAAAAACTCCTCTCTAGAATAGGTTCCTTCTGGTTTAATAAACCTTTGTCGAGACGAGATTTAGACTCCACCATTGTTGCCAGGTCAAAGTACTTGTCATCAATATCGAACTCGCCTTCGATGAAAGAAGTAATCGCATTTAGCCTTTGCATGCCATCTATAATTTCAAAGACAGCAGATTGTTCTCTTTCAGTCTCGGCCAGCAAAATGATAGGTACTGGAAAGCCTTTGAGAATCGAATCTATAAACGCTCTTTTTTCCTCGATTGTCCAAACAAGCTTTCTCTGATATCTTCTATTTACATAGAAAATCTTGTTTATGTAAAAGTTGTAAACTCTTTGAATACTTTCACTTCTTATAGAAAGTTCTCTTTGAACAGAAGAAGCAGGAATATTAATTGGCGAATTAGACATAGCCTAAAGTCCTACCTTGAAACTTGATTAAGTATATATGGCACGTGGCACAGGAAATACCCAACTCTAGGTTAGCTAGGGTTGATGATCGAAAGGACTACTGTTGTTATTTAGCTTTCAGCACCCTTGAACTCTGTTATAGCACTACCAGGCTGCTGGGTGAAAGACATATTTCATGGCTCCAGAAGTCGCCTCACTCTAGCTAACCCTTCCTCTCCAGGAATAGGCTGAAGCATACCACTTCGGATTTCATCTCGACGCTTCTTAGCTTCACCTACCCAAAGTGTTTGCAGTTTCTCGTCTACATCAAACTCAAGACTTTCAACCAGCTTCTCTGCCAACAATGCTCTCCATGCACTGGGCAAAGATAAAGCTTCTTTGATTACTTGCTCAACAGAGACCATAATTTATATCAACTCCGGTTGAATACTGATCATAAAAGTGTGGGGAGATCGGGAGATGGGGAGATTTTTATTAAGGGGAATTATCCTGACATGATATTACTAGAGCATAGATAATACCCAGAGTGTAGCAAAAAAGTAGTAAATATAACACAGAATAAAAATGCTATTGGCCGTAGGCCACGCTACTTGAGGTGCGTCTACTGAATTTGAGATCAACTTAAACGCTGGCAAAGCCATAAAGCAAACAAAGGTAAAGCCAGTCGGTAGCCTTGCTCAGAGCCATAAATTAAACCTTTGTGCTGCAACCCAGCGATCGCTCCTTGGAGAGAACCCCCTCTTGATAGGTAATGCTTCTGAATATAATCTCGACTTTGTGGCTTGTCGGTAGGGTCTAGAGCCAGGGATTCTAAAAGATGGGCTTGATTAGCTGGAAGCAGCATCAGTAATGACTCGAAGACCATGGATAAGTCCGCTAGCAGTTCTTGGATGGCCTGCTGAACATGGCCATCACGAATTAGCCCATCAGACACTCGTACGGACTTGAGGCGTCGCACCAGTGCCGAAGCATCACCGAAGTGCCCTTGCACCGCATTGACAAAGATTTCCAGTGCTTGCGATCGCGGATCGAAGGTCAGCCGTTGGGTATGCAAAACTTCAGTTACCCAAGCCGCAACGACATCATCAGCTAAAGGAGCCAGCTGCACAATTTCCAAATTATTCCTCGGTTCATGGGGATAAATGCTGGTTTCTGCGATTGTTGCCACCAACACATAACTTACCTGAGTCTGACCCTCGATCTGTTTCCGCAAACATTTTTCCCACACCCCATGACGATCCCAAGAGCGAATGTGGGGGAAGCTTTCCAAAATCAACACTACCCGTTCCCCCTCAGATTCAGCTAACTTTTGCAGGAGATCGAGTAATACTTCAAATGCTTTCCGTTGCAGCTCTTTGCTCTGGATCCGAACTGGTTTAAGTTCCTCTGTGCCACTGCCTTCATCTTTCAGGACAAATAATTCCGCTGCCTTACCTTCAATCCAATCTGTCATTACAGCTTGAATCGTCGCCATTGGAAAGGTCTGGTTTATGCTCTCCCACAGCAGTTGCACAAAGCGCTGACCATCGGTAACCCGAATGCAGTCAACCTCCAGGATTTTAACTCCAACTTCCCGTGCCGCCCGCCTTACCAAAGTGCGCCGTCCGCTTCCGGGCACTCCCACAATCAGCAGATTGCCATCACGGGCTAAAACATGAGTGATGCGCTGGAATTGTGCTTGCCGCCCAACCAATTGAAATGGTACTGATAAATCCAAAAGATTCACGGCTAATGCATCCCGATCCCAAGTGTAGACATCCTTCGGCGGCACACCTTCAGTAGTTGGCAAGCCCCCAACTGTATCGCTGGCATCCTCAGGGCTGAGGTTAACCATTGATTTGCCATCAGTCGATTCTGTCATTTGCTATTGCCCGTGTTTTTCCCAATCCCAAGCTCAAAGCAAAACCTTGGTGTGGGATGAGTCTATGGTGTACCTTGGAACTTATCAATAGTGTCAATCGTTCCTAGCACTATTAAAACGTGCTATATATTTTATAGCACTGTTCGACAGTATCATTGTATAAAGATAATTACCACCAACCCTTACCCAATAGGCAATTCCCGTGTTAGAAGCATTCATATTTGCCACAATATTGTGCGGATTTTTCGGCATCATCCTTAAAAAGAACCTGGTTATGAAAATCATCTCTATGGATATCATGAGCACGGGGGTGATTGCCTATTACGTGTTGGTTGCATCCCGAGATGGTTTATTCACACCTATTCTTTCAAAGGTCGAAAATAGGGCTTACGCAGATCCAGTTCCCCAGGCAGTGATCTTAACAGCGATTGTGATCGGCTTTTCGATTCAAGCCTTAATGCTAGTAGGTGTTATGAAACTGGCACGGGACAATCCCACCCTGGAAAGCAACCAGATCGAGAAGAATAATACGCCATGAGTACCATTACCATTGCCTGGATTGCCCTACCGCTATTTGTGGGATTCAGCATTTATCTCCTCCCCAAACTTGACCGATACCTAGCCCTAGGGGTTGCCATTCTTTCGGTTGAATATGGGACACAGCTATTTCTCACAAAATCGCCATTAACCCTACAGCTGCTGGATAGTTTCGGTGTCACATTACTAGTTGATCAATTAAGCGCCTTTTTTATCTTGACCAATGGGCTAGTAACCGCAGCAGTAATCCTTTACTGTTGGCAAAGTGGTAAAACAGCTTTTTTTTATACCCAGACCATTATCTTACATGGCAGTGTCAATGCCGTATTTATCTGTGCAGATTTCATCAGTTTATACGTAGCATTAGAGGTCATCAGTATTGCTGCGTTTCTGTTGATTGCCTATCCCCGAACCGACCGATCAATTTGGGTAGCCTTGCGCTATCTTTTTGTCAGCAATACAGCCATGCTGTTTTATCTAGTTGGCGCGGTTCTAGTCTATCAGGCACATCATTCCTTTGCTTTTGAAGGGTTGCGCGGAGCACCTCCAGAAGCCCTTGCCCTGATCTTTGTGGCACTGTTAGTCAAGGGGGGAATATTTGTATCAGGATTGTGGTTACCCTTGACCCACTCCGAATCTGAGAGCCCAGTGTCGGCATTGCTATCGGGAGCTGTGGTCAAAACGGGAGTCTTTCCACTGTTGCGTTGTGCTCTAATTGTCGAGGAACTTGCTCCCATCGTCATGATATTTGGAGTGGGGACAGCACTTCTGGGAGTAGGCTATGCCGTCTTTGAAAAGGATACCAAGCGTATGCTGGCGTTTCATACCATTTCCCAGTTAGGCTTTATCCTTGCCGCACCTGAAGTCGGTGGCTTTTATGCCCTGACTCACGGCCTGGTGAAAGGGGCGCTTTTTTTAATCGCCGGTGTTTTGCCCAGCCGTAACCTCAAGGAATTGCAACATCAACCGATTAATACCCAAATCTGGATTGCTCTGGCTATCGCTAGCTTCTCAATTTCCGGCTTTCCCTTGTTGTCAGGCTTTGGGGCAAAGGTGTTGACCATGAAGAATCTAGTGCCCTGGCAAGTTATCGGTATGAATATTGCTGCCCTAGGAACAGCCATATCCTTTGCAAAATTCATCTTTCTGCCCCATGGGGATACCAGCCAAGGGAAGGTAAAGCTCGATTTTTGGTTAGCGATGATACTGTTGCTCGGTGGACTGATTGCTGCCAATGGTGTGTACTACCAGGCATACAACTTTGCCAATATTACTAAACCCCTGGTAACTATTGCCCTGGGATGGTTGGCATATTTTTTGATTTTCAAACGATCTGTAATCAAGCTGCCCCGTGTGCTTGAGGAATTTGATCATCTAATTGGGGTGATGAGTCTGATGTTAGTATTACTATTCTGGATGGTGTTTCAACCATGATTGGGCATCTAAATCTAATTTTACGACTGGTTATCTGGTTTTTGCTGACTGCTAATCTAAGTCTGCCAAATATCATCATTGGGATTGCGATCGCATTTTTATTACCAGGACGCCCCAAAACCCCAGAAGCCTTAAAGGATTGGCTGCGGGTGCTTGGTGAAGTGATAGTAGCGATTCCCCAGGCATATATTGAGGCATTTGAAATCATGCTTCGTCCCCATAAGCACGAAGATGTGATCATGGAAGGAGTCAAACCCCAACGGACCCCTGGGCTGATATTCCTAGATATATTCCTGATCACCTTTACACCAAAAACCATTGTGTTGAAATACCACCAAGATGGCAGGTACGAAGTACACCGGGTTAGACGGAGGAAACAACGATGACGCTGATCCTGATTGCCATGATTCTGGCTCTGCTCATCCCCATTTATGAGGCTTGGCAAGATGATGATATTTGGCAAAAAATGTTGGCATTTGCGAGTATTGCCACCAAGACATCCATCATGATCCTGATGGTATCTGTCTTGCGCGATGATTGGATGATTGGTGTTGTCGGAGTCATCATCCTGAGTGTGGGGAATGCTGGATTAATGTTACTGGCACACGTAATTAAACGAATGAGTGATGTATGATTAATGCACTGAGTTACACTTGCATAGGTGTCGGAATCGTCTTCTGGTTTTGGGGAACCATTCCCCTGATCGGTCACCGATCAGTATTATTCAAGCTGCATAGTCTTTCAGTGGCAGATACCCTCGGCTCGATGAGTATCATCGTCGGGCTGCTGCTGAAGATACCCAGTGAATGGCCGCTGCTGATTCTCGCCATTATCTCCTTGGCGATCTGGAATACAGTGCTGGGATATGTGTTGGCTTACTGTTCCAGTAGTGGGGGTGATAATGACTGATAACTATATCTATGTCATAACCGCTCTGCTGCCTTTGTCCGCGTGCATGCTGGTATTTCAGGTCAATCCATACCATGCTCTGGTGATCCGAGGCATACTGGGAGCGGTGGCGGCTTTGGTCTATGCAATGTTTGGGGCAGCCGATGTGGCTTTGACCGAAGCATTGGTGGGTACAATGCTAGCCATTACCCTCTATGCGGTTGCGGTGCGTTCATCCTTAACCATGCGTCTTGGAGTAATCCCAGACAGGCCAGTGGAGGCAGATGGAGAGTCTTTAGCAGACAGCAAGACCAAACCGGATTTTGGGGAACTGATGGATGACTTACGCACAATCCTGAGCAAACACTATATGCGCCTTGAGCTGGTAACCTACACAGATAGGCAGAGCTTGCACCGGGCGCTGTTGGCAAAAGAAGTCCATGGGACCTGTACCGAAGATGAGAGATGGCTCTTTGAGCAAGACCAGAGGGGATTAGCTCCAGGATCTACCCAGAAGGCATCACCACAGGATGATCAAGACCAGGTAGCGCAAGAGTATGAAACCCTACCTTATCACACCCAGACCAGGGTTCAACGCCTCTATGAAATCATGCAAAGTGAACTTTCATTATCGGCGACAAGCCTAACTTATGTAAATATACCAGAGGCAGGGAAAGATCATTAAATGAAATGGATTTACATTGCAGCAGGGATAGCGCTGTACGTCAAATTTATGGTTTTGCCGAATCCGGCGGCAGACTTATCAGATCTCTCTATCGTCGAATCCGTTGTCCAAGATACTGGGGTGCCCAATGCCGTTTCGGGTATCATTTTCCGGAATCGGCTTTATGACACCATCTTTGAAGTGGTGGTATTTACCATCGCGATCATGGGAGCTAAATTTCTACTGGCCGATGAAAAGCCCTTCTGCACGATCTATCAATTTACCGATAAACCATCCATTGTTCTAGCGCGTCTGGGAGCGACGATTGCTGCGTTGGTAGGTATCGAGCTGGCGATTCGGGGGCATCTGAGTCCAGGAGGTGGCTTTGCGGCTGGGGTGGCGGGGGGAACCGCAATCGGTCTGGTTGCCATTACCTCATCATTCCAGTGGATGCAGGCAGTCTACAAGCGCTGGCAAGCTGCTAGGTGGGAAAAGGTTTCAGTTCTGATTTTTATTGTACTGGCAGTTATAACGTTGACGGGAGTAGAATTACCCCACGGGGAGTTGCAGACACTTGTCAGCGCTGCCATCATCCCCATACTCAATATCCTGGTTGCAGTAAAAGTTGCTTTGGGTTCGTGGGCAGTTATTTTGGTTTTTATTCATCATCGGGGATTGCTGTGATCGATTATTTCTCCCTACACCCGTTCGGGCGTTGCTGAATCTTCTTTTGAATATAAGTAGAGTGGGCATCCTGCCCGCGCGAAAATATAGCAGAAGTCAGAAGTCAGAAGTCAGAAGTCAGAAGTCAAACTCTTGCGCTTACTTAGGTTTGAGACTTTTGTCATGTCCGCGCCTGCCCTGGCGACTGCTATATATTGAAACTGGCAAGATGCCAGTTCCACGCCTGATGCCCATTCTACAAAACTCTTACAATCATTCCATTATTAAGCAACCCCCCCCGTTCCCCCACACCCAGTAAGGCTAAGAATTCTGCTTGTCACCCCCTTAGGATCACTACTATAGTACATATGATCATGGTTAAAACTCCAATAGCTGAACCGCGAGAAGCCCCGCACTTTACCTTCATTGGGTAAGTGTCCTATGGGAAGCGCGGGGCAAGGGTCGGAACGTCGAAATGCCAATGTGATATATTAAGAATGGTAGGGAAAACAAATTAAGAGCTAATCGCCACCTACCAACTGAACCTTGAAAACCTGGAATATAAGGTTCCATTCAGAAAAAAACTTGATAGTTTGAGTTATCTGTGGATGGGTAAAATTCCAGCAGTACAAAGGAAATAGAACTTTTTTGTATTGTTCCGGCGCGGAGGGGCATCCCGGAGACGAAACCTTAGAATAGGGTTTGAAGTTACCGTAAGGAGAGGGTCGCCTTAATCAAACAGTTTTAACCCTTTACCCATAACCGACTAACCATAAAGGCGACCCTCTCCTAAGGTTTCGTCTCTGGCCTTAATCATAAAGTTTTAACCCTTTACGCATAACCGACTAACCATAAAGGCTGCCCTATTCTTGCGGTAACTTCTGACCGTGTCGTTAATAAAGCTTATCGAGTATCCAAAGCAGTAGCCGGAGTTGGTAAGAAGCCCGCGCTGTCCCGTTAGGGCAGCGTCGGGAATATGTCACAAAAACAAAAACGCCACCTCCAAGACCAGCTGGCGTCAAAGGAGCTAGCACAGAATTTTGTCAAGGCTTTGAGTGATAAAGCTGTCCAACACTTTTCCCGCAGTCTTGCCCAACAACAGATTGGCGTGCAGGAAACAGGTGAATTTCTGAACTTTCTGGAGCAGCGTTACCATGCAGATGCGAGCGCGATCGCTCAACAACAAGAACAACAGCAAGAGTTAGAAAAGCAATTAAATGCTCTTAAAGCTAAGCTACAACAGTTGAAAACTCCCCGTCCCCAGGAGAGTTTGAGCATTATTGTCACCTTAGCAGCAGAGGGGGCGGTGGATTTTGACCTAGAAGTATCCTATGTAGTGAATCGTGCCAGTTGGATACCACTTTACGACTTGCGCACCAACAGCAGTAGCGATCGCATAAATCTGAGCTACCTTGCACAAGTCAAACAAAGCACTGGGGAAGATTGGTCCAACGTTAGCCTTACTCTTTCCACTGCTAAGCCTGGACTGGGAACCCTACCCCCTAAGCTGGAACCATGGTACATTCAGGCACTAGACCAACAACCTATCCGAGCTTTGCGAAGGCTAAAGAGTAGGGCAATGTCTAACTCAATGTCAGAATTATCTCCAGATCAAGACTATGAGGATGAGTCGGAAGCATTGAAAACTCGTAGTGCTCCCCAAGCCATGTTAGCAACAGCAAAAGTTGCTGCCCAAACAGTGGTAGCAGTAGTATCGACAGAAGGAGGTGTGGTTACCTTTGAGTTAGATGGTAACAGCAATATTCCCAGTGATGGTTCCCCTCACAAAGTGACTATTTTTAGTGATGAATATCCTAGCAATCCTGAGTATCTTGCCATTCCTCGGCTAGTTAGTTTCGCCTACCTACAAACTGTTGTTACCAATCCGACTACTGGTGCAACCTTGTTACCAGGCAAAGCGAATATCTTTCGTGATCAAACCTTTGTTGGTACAACTAAGTTGGAGAATATTTCACCAGGACAAGAATTCAGGCTGAACTTAGGCATAGATGAGGGAGTGAAAATTGAGCGGGATTTAGTGGAGCGTCAAGTTGATAAGAAATTAATTGGCAATCAGCGCCGCACGACTTATGCCTATCGACTGGTAATTACTAATTTGCAAAGTGTGCAAAAGACTTTGGTAGTAAAAGAACAGTTGCCAGTGAGCCGTGATGAGAGAATCAAAGTGCGGCTGACTCAGACTAATCCCAAAATACAGACTGGTGAGATGGGATTGCTAGAATGGAAAATTGATTTATCACCCCAGGATAAGCAAGAGCTATATTATCAGTTTATCATTGAGCATTCCCCTGAGTTGAAAGTGATTGGTTTGGATATTTAGGGCTCTACGGTACTTGTTATGCTAAATAAACAGTTTGGAAGAGGGAACAGGGAACAGCGGATCTGGGAACAGGGAACAGTGGGAAGAGGCTGTCTTCAGAATTTTTGTTAGTTGAACATCCTCATTTTCCTGTCTTGATGATTTTTAACGACAATAATGGTAAATTTTCTTATACTCCACACCCCACACCCCACACCCCACACCCCACACCTGAGGTCTTTGTTAAAAACCTACCCTTATCAGCTACTCCCTACTCCCTACTCCCTACTCCCTACTCCCTACTCCCTACTCCCTACTCCCTATTCCCTTTGCTGATGAAATCTCAGATACGTGACTTAAAACAACTTTATGAAACTGAGTACGATCAGTGGTTAACTGAAACAGTTAAGCTACTGAAAAATCGTCAATTAGAAGAATTAGATTATGACAACTTAATCGAGGAATTAGAAGCCTTGGGACGCAGCGAACGAAATGCTGTTAAAAGTTTACTATTACAGATAATTATTCATCTACTGTTGTACCAATTTTGGGAAGCAGAGAGGGGGAGAAATGCTAATCACTGGGCGGGGGAAATTATTACCTTTCGAGTTCAACTAGAGGATAAACTTACCACTAATTTACGAAATTACTTAGCTGATGAATTACCCAAAATATACCAAAACGCTTTATTGATTGTCCAGAATAAAACTCAGCTTAAGTCTCTACCTGAACAATGTCCTTATTCCTTTGAGCAATTACTGGATAAGGATTGGTTTCCCAAGTGATATAGCATTTTTATTTGAGATGTAAACATAAAATTGATAAAAGAAGGGAACAGGGAACAGCTGATCTGGGAACAGGGAAGATTGTTAAGATATCCGAGGAGTTTTTGGTGTTTTGATAAAGCGATGCAGAGGTGCGACCCGTGGCGAATTTAATTACGGGTCAAGCGCACCTAAGCGGTCTTGGGGGTTCCCCCCACTCGCGCTTTGCATCAAGACACAGGATTGGTTTTCATGAGCTATTTAGAAATGCTATAGCAGTTTCCAATCTTGTTCCTCAACGACGGAAGTGACCAAATCCCCCAAAGTTCTACCTTTACCCGCAATCGACGCAGGGGGAGTCGGGCGCAATACTTTTGGTTCAGTATCGGAAAGATCGCGTTTTCTATCTATCATGAGGTACACAAGATTTTTTCTGTGTTCCCAGATCCGCTGTTCCCTGCTCCGCTGTTCCCTGCTCCGAAGTCCCTATTCCCTGTTCCCTAAAACCAAGGTACCCCATCGGGTACTGCTAAAGTCTGACTGAGGAGGCAGACTAGGAGTAGTAATTTTGAAGGGAGTATACCATTAGTGAGATTTCAGGCAACTTTCTGCGCAGCTACTGCATCATATACCATCAGGATTAGGAATAATGTTACGTTTTGTTGCAGTGAAGGGAAAATGTCAATTTCATAATGTGTAGCTATTAAGTCGATAAATTATATAGAGGCTGTATATCCTATAGAGCCTCAAGTTGTCAGCTATGTCGATCTGGCAGATATCGGGGTGCAATCTGAGAACAGTCAATTCGTCTACCGGGGGGAATTTTAATGACAGTCAATTTCGGCAGATTTTTTCGGGTCTGTAATCCTAGTAAAACCCTGAATCTGGGCAAGGCTGAAGACCAACAATATTACATTGATTTTTCCAAGGTGCGGGGCAGCAATATTATTCGAGAACTCAGACGCACCATTACCTTCTCAGAAGACGAACCCACCTGTCAGTTGTTTACGGGACACATGGGCTGTGGCAAGTCTACCGAGTTATCGCGATTGAAAAGGAAATTAGAAGAACAGGGATTTCATGTCGTTTATTTTGAGTCCTCTAATGACTTGGACCTGGCCGATGTAGAGATCAGTGATATTTTGCTGACCATTGCTCGTCAGGTGATTCAAAGTCTGGAGGAAGCTAAAATTAGACTCCAACCCACCCGCTTCCAAGGGTTAGTGCAAGGGGCGGCTAAGTTGTTAAACTCCGAGGTGACCGGGTTGAAATTCAAAGTTCCTGAGTTTCAGGCCGGTGGTGTAGGGGTTAACATACCTGATGAGATTGGCATCAGCTCAGAAGAGGGCGAGTATTCCCTAGCCTTTGGGATTGGAGAAATTACTACGAAAGCTAAGAATTCTAAGGACATTCGCTCCCTATTGCGACAACATCTAGAGCCACGGGTCAACAATATTTTAGAAGCAATTAATACAGAACTGATTGAACCAGCTCAACAGCAGCTGCAACAGCAGGGTAAAGCTGGACTAGTGGTGATTGTGGATAATCTTGACCGGATCCATAATAAACCTAAGTCAGGGCAACGGAATCAGCCAGAATATTTGTTTGTAGACCAGGGGGAGTATCTTAATCAACTCAAATGCCATGTGGTCTACACCATTCCCTTGATTTTGGCATTTTCCAATGACCAAGAAAACCTCAGGAATCGCTTTGGTTCTGAGTACCTACTGTTACCGATGGTACAGGTAAAAGAACCAGATGGTAGTCCCAGTGATGCCGGAATTGCTTTGCTGCGACAGATGATCTTAGCCAGAGCATTCCCAGATGTGGAGCTAGAGCAACGGCTCAGTTTAATTACAAAAGTGTTTGATAGCCCACAGACATTGGATCGGCTATGTCTAGTCAGTGGGGGTCATGTCAGGAACTTGCTGGTGCTGCTCCGTAACTGCCTCAGCAAAGATGAGCTGCCTTTATCTCGTAACTTGGTAGAAAGGGTGATTAGTCAGCGTCGCAATGAATTGAGCAGGGCAATTACACCGGATGAGTGGAAATTGCTCAGACATGTGGCTGAACACAAAACTGTCAGGGGTGAGGAGGAATACCAAATCCTGTTGAAGAGTTTGTTTGTGTTTGAGTATTGTAATGGTCAGGGATGCTGGTATGATATCAATCCGGTGTTAGCTGATGCCAAGGAGTTGAATGGAAACTAGACTTCTTGCAGAAGTAGGGAACAGGGAACAGCGGATCTGGGAACAGGGAACAGCGGATCTGGGAACAGAGAGTAGGGAACAGGGAGTAGGGAACAAGGAACAAAAATTCTCACAATTCCTACACGGATTGCTATATCAGCGATCAGCGAATGCGCTACGCGCACGCTACTTGAGGTGCTATCAGCCACTCCCTGTCCGGTTAAAGGGCGTGAATCAATTCATAAAAATTATCATGCTCATGAGGTACACATAGTTTTTTACCAATCCCTCCCTTACCCGCGCCCAGTTTACTCCCTAATCCCTGCTCCCTGCTCCCTGCTCCCTGCTCCCTGCTCCCTACTCCCTGCTCCCTACTCCCTGCTCCCTACTCCCTAAAATTTACCTCACCCAATTAAAAACCGCTATTATAATGCTAGAGACAACCGCAAATCACAACCAAGATTCCTTGAGAGAACTAATCCGACTGATTACTTTTTCTCAGGGAGAATTTTCTTTGATTTTGGCGGTTGGTAACTATGGGGTATTGAGGAGACAAATTATTGAGCAGTTGCAGGAGCAATGTTCTATTCCGATCAGGGAGCTGGTCTTAAAGCAATCGGTTAAAACTCTCTATACCACTATTGTGGAAGAGCTAGGTCCGGAACAGCCAGAGGCGTTGATGGTATCTGGGATAGACTCAGTAAGTTGCATTGAGGAAGTGCTGACAGCAACCAACCAGATCCGGGAAGAGTTTCGGAACTTTCGGTTTCCACTGGTGTTGTGGGTGACGGATAAGTTGCTGCAAATGCTAATTCGCTCAGTGCCAGATTTCCACAGTTGGTCAAGCTGTGTTGATTTTGTGATTAGCAGCGGTCAATTAATTCAGTTTATTGAGCAAACCACTGATCAGGTGTTTGCCAAGGTGGTAGCCTCCCGTGAAACTGAGTTTGTGCACAGTTGTACTCTGAATTTAAACAAAGACTCTGGATCCTATGTGGAATTACACTCAGCACGACAGGAGCTGGAAAAGCGGGGAGTGGCCTTAGCCCCAGAGTTAGAAGCCAGTTTGGAATTTGTGCTTGGTCGAGTGGCTGATAATTGTCAAGAAGAGTCTCGACAGCATTATGAGCGCAGTTTAGCTCTGTGGAAACAAACCGATAACCTGGAACGCCGTGGACATGTACTATTCTGTTTAGGCTTGTGGTGGGCTGGTTATGCACAGTGGCATCAAGCTGAGAAGGAGCAAGCTTGTGAACAAGCAAAAGTTTATTTTCAGGAATCGGTTGAGGTTCTTGAGCAGGCTAATCGCCCAGACTTAGCTGCCAAATTTATTAATTTTTGGGGAGAGGCACTTCAGCGACAGTCAGATTGGGAGCAGTTAGAGAAAGTGGCCAACAAAGCCTTGGCGCTCCATCAAACCTATTCTGATCCGTTCAGAATGGCACGAGGTTATGGCTTTTTGGCTGAAGTAGCCCTAGCAAAATCAGCCTTTAAGAAAGCACAAAAGTCTTCCAAAAAAGCGCTTTTTCTGCAATCAACGGCATCAGCTAAGATAGTCAATCCCTCACCAGAACAACAAGCTTTATTAGACTGGGAAAAGTCTTTTGTCAAGGGTTGGTATTTATTTTCCTTGGGGCGAGCACTGCTTGGGACTATGCGATCGCAAAAACATGTTCCTCAATTACAAGCAGCACTTTATAACTTGGAAACCGCTAGAGCAGAAACCAAACCCCACTATGATCCAGAACTTTATATTGGTATCCTGAGGGAATTACACCAGGCCTATTGCCAACAAGGGGACTATCTCACTGCCTTTGAGATTAAACAAGACCAACAGGGGATTGAGAGCCGGTTTGGGTTTCGGGCATTCATTGGTGCTGGTCGATTGCAGCCCAAGCAGCAGGTAACTAACCCAGTTTTAGCAACAGTTGAGTGTTCAGAAAGGATAGCGCCAGAAATTGCCGCTTCTGGCAGGGAACGCCATGTTAATCGCCTGATTGAGCGCATGGAACAGGTGGGCTCTAGACTAACTGTGATTCATGGACAGTCCGGGGCGGGGAAAAGTTCGATGATTGAGGCGGGATTAATACCAGCATTAGAACGCAAAACCATTAATACCCGTCGGGTATTACCGGTTTTGCAGCGAGTTTATAGTAATTGGATTCAAGAATTAGGCAAATCCTTAACAAACACGCTGGAGAAGAGAGTACATTTACCATCTGTGCCTGCTAAGCTTGATTCAACCGCCCTCATTCTTGAGCAGTTGCGCAAAAATGCTAGGCAAAATTTGCTTACTGTTTTAATTTTTGACCAGTTTGAAGAGTTTTTAGCAGTTTGCTCAGACCCCAAGCAGAGGCGAGGTTTTTATTATTTTTTGCGAGACTGTCTGAATATTCCTTTTGTGAAGGTAATCTTGTCTGTGCGCGAGGATTATTTACATTGCCTGTTGGAATTTAATAAGTTCAAAATCGATTTAGAGGTTATTAATAATAATATTTTAGATAAGAGGATTCTGTTTCACTTGGGGAATCTTACCCCAGCAGATGCCAAATTATATCTTCAACGGTTAACGGAGCAAGCTCAGTTTCCCTTAGAGCAAGCACTGATTGATAAATTAGTGGAGGATTTAGGGAAAGAATTAGGAGAGATTATACCAATTGAGTTGCAAGTGGTAGGGGCGCAACTGGAACGAAACAAAATTACCACCCTACAACAGTATCAACACCTAGGGCATAACCCAAAAGCTGAATTAGTCAACCAATACTTAGAAGAAGTAGTGGAAGCCTGTGGTGCTGATAACAAACGGGCGGCTGAATTAGTGTTGTACTTGCTAACGGATGAAAACAACACCCGCCCTCTCAAAACTCGTCATGATTTAGAAAAAGAATTAAAAGCCTTGGCCGCTGATGTAGACACAGAGCTAGAACGATTAGATGTAGTGTTGGAAATTTTTGTGAAATCTGGCTTAGTGCTGCTGTTGCCAGAGATTTATAGCGATCGCTATCAATTAGTCCATGATTATCTGGTAGATTTCATTCGACAACGACAAGGGGCTGACATGAGAGCAGAACTTGAAAAAGAGCGAGAGACACGACAACGGCTTCGGAAACGGTTGGTGATGGGGTTAGGGGGATTTAGCGTAGCCATGACTATACTAGCGGTGATTGCAATCGGGCTGTGGCAATCGGCAAAATTCCACGAAAGAGAGGCGATCCTTACTAAACTCAACGCTAAATATAAGCTTTCTTTTCTTGTAGATGAAAATCAGCTTGATGCCCTTTTAAGCATCATCAAGGCAGGGAAACGATTAAACTCTAAAATAGCAAAATCAGACCTTGAAAAAGAGACTGTATCTAACCTCTGGCAAGCAGTCAACTTAATCCAAGAACACCATCGTTTAGAGGGACATCAAGGTAATGTCTTGAGTGTCAGTGTCAGTCCTGATAATCAGCTAATTGCCTCAGCTAGCTCTGATCAAACCATCAAACTGTGGAGTCGTGATGGCAAATTGATTAAAGACTTAAAAGGACATCAGGAGACAGTGTGGTGCGTTAGTTTTAGCCCTGATAATCAAATCATTGCCTCTGCCAGTAAAGACAAAACCATTAAACTCTGGCATCGCGATGGCACCTTAATTAACACCTTAACAGGACATGGTAAGGGGGTGAAGTGGGTAAGTTTTAGCCCGGATGGTCAGACCATTGCGTCAGCCAGTAGTGATAAAACTATTAAACTCTGGAACCGTGATGGGACTTTGATCAAAACCTTGACAGGACATAAGGATGCTGTGTTGAGTGTTAGTTTTAGCAATGACGGAGAGTTAATTGCTTCCGCCAGTAAGGACAAAACGGTCAAACTCTGGAGTAGTGATGGTACATTCATCAAAACTCTAGAAGGGCATGACAAGGCTGTTTGGAGTGTAATTTTTAGCCCGGATAGTCAGACCATTGCTTCAGCTAGTGATGATCGGACCGTTAAACTTTGGAACCGTGATGGAACCTTAGCGAAAACCTTGCCAGGATATGATCATCCTATCAACAGCGTCAGCTTTAGTCCGGATGGTAAGTGGATTGCTTCAGGGAGTAGTGACGGAAAAATCCAACTCTGGACTGGTAAGGGTACACTAATTTCAACCCTTCCTGGTCATAAAGATATTGTCAATCAGGTTAGTTTCACTCCTGACAGTAAGATGCTAGCCTCAGCTAGTGTTGATTTCACTGTCAAACTTTGGAGTCTTGACCAAACCTGGCCTAAGGTTTTCCAACCTACCACCTATACAGTCTATGGTTATGGTGCTAGTTTTAGCCCGGATGGTGAGATAATTGCCTCTGGTAGTCGAGATGATAACACGGTCAAACTCTGGAACCCGGAGAAGCAGATTCGGGAACTCACCCTCCAGGGACATCAGGATTTTGTGAATGGGGTTGATTTCAGCCCCGATGGTCAGTTAATTGCCACCGCCAGTAATGACAGGACGGTCAAACTCTGGAATGGCCAGGGGAAACTGCTACATACTCTAGAGGGGCATAGCGCTCCAGTTTATAGCGTTAGTTTCAGTCCTGATAGCCAAATTATTGCCTCTGCTAGTGAGGATAGCACAGTAAAACTCTGGAGCAGGGAAGGGAAATTGCTACGTACTTTAGCGGGACATACAGATGCCATTAATCGGGTCACTTTCAGTCCCAATGGTCAGTTAATTGCCTCTGCTAGTAATGACAATACGGTGAAACTCTGGAACCAGAACGGAACTCTAATTACTACCCTGACTGGGGATAGGAAGTTGTCCTCCCTTAGTTTCAGCCCCGATGGTAAGCGGATTGTGGCAGGTGCGGCCCGTGGTTCTATAGTAATCTGGAGTCGTAAAGACATCTCCTGGCAGCAATTCGCATCTAAAAAAGGAGTAGGGCATACAAAAACTGTTTATGATGTTAGTTTCCACCCCAATCGAGACATTATTGCTTCTGCTAGTGCGGATGGAACAGTTAAACTATGGAACCCCAATGGACTTTTAATCGGAACGTTAAGCGAGGGTTCTGAACCTGTGGAGTCTGTGAATTTCAGTCCAGACGGTGAAACCCTAGTCTCGATTAACGCAGCGAATCGGGTGAGTATTTGGAATTTAGATTACAGTCAATATTTAGATTACAGTCAATCAAACGATGTGAATTACTTACTGAAGCGTGGTTGTGATCAGCTTGGTAATTATCTTAAAAATAATCTGAACGTCAAGAAAGAAGACAGAACACTCTGTGAGGGAATTGAGGAGCAAGAGTAAATTAGCTGGAATATATAGCAGTTCTCACAGTCATGAGATACAAAAGATTTTTTCCCGACTCCCGACTCCCGACTCCCGACTCCCATTAACCCACAACTTGTGTAACTCACCCAATTAAGAACTGCTATATATGATCAATCTCTAGCTGAAGCGGACTCTACTGAAGTCCCGATTGTGGAATGTCGTAGCGTGGCGGTCTAGGATCTGGATCTTGGGGCTCTCTTGCGCCAGCAGCGGTATCAAATATAGTGTATTTAAGGAATGAAACATCCTCCAATAGACTATTCTCACTAGAGTCAGGTTCGGTGGTTAAGTTCCAGGAAGCTGTCTCCATAGCCAAAACCTGAGTAGCAGTGATTGTAGATATTGCTGTCATCCCTAGTAGGGAAAGAATTTTATAACATTTCATAACTGGACTCCGTGGGTTCTCTGCTAATTCCAACTCTACTCATATATACATTTATCCCAGATTGATGGCTCAGATCAGGAAAGTCTCTGAGTGTAGAATATTGTAGCTTTAGCGGTTTAGACGAATCTGCCGAGGGAAAGTTCCCCATGAAGAATGTAGAATTAAGAATTAAGAAGGAAGAATTAAGAATTAAGAAGGAAGAATTGAGAATTAAGAATTAAGAATTGAGAATTAAGAATTAAGAAGGAAGAATTGAGAAGTCTGGCTGCTGGCTGCTGGCTGCTGGCTTTTGGCTTCTGGCTTTTGGCTTCTGGCTTCTGGCTTCTGGCTTCTGGCTTCTGGCTTCTGGCTTCTACCTCCTACATTCATTCTACATTATCCATTGTTAATTATCCATTGTTAATTCTACATTCTTAATTCTACATTCTTAATTCTAATAACCTTTAACCTTAGAGCAAAGCTGATTCAGTAACTCCTTTGGAATGACCTCAAAATTTTCTAACAGGAAATCCATTAAGGCCAGATGATACAAGGAATCGGAAGAGGGAGTTTTATAGCGAGGACCTTGGGCCAGCCAGCTGTTGACAGCGTAACTTGAGCGGCAGCAGATGTTACCGATGTCTTCTTGCTTCACTTGCCATTTTTGGTAAAACTCCTGGGGGGTCATGGATAGTCGGCAGTAGCTGTATAGGTAGATCAAGATTTCTTCTCGCTCGGTTATGGGACGAGGATAAGCATGTTCCCATGTGGATTGGCTCCTGGCAATTTGGGCAAGGCGGTTTAGGGCTCGCTGACAGTGAATCAGATGATTGAGATGATCATTAGATCGTTTATCTGGCATCATGGAATTACCTCACACATAGCTTGTGACTGAGGACATAAGCCGCGCTTCTTAGTTGACGTGGAAAGCGCGGCTTTTTGTCCATAAATATTATCGAAATATCGGACATTTTTATTATTACTAATATCTCGGTAAATGTCAAGGGGTATTTTTTAAATTTTAAACATTTTTTTACAAAGTTAAAAAAATGAGTAGTTTGGGGGTTTATCTAGAGATAAAATCAATTTGGTAATGTAATTTTACATTAGGTATCAGGGAGCATGGAGTAGGGAGTAGGGAGCAGGGAGCAGGTAAAATAAATATGTCCTAAGCTTTGCTTATACTGCTATATAGTAAACTTTTGAATGCATGACTTTTTCATAAAAACTTGTGTTTAAAACCCAGATATAAACGCGCTTATATGTGTCAACTGCATTGTCAACTGCATTGTCAACAAGCACAATTCACTCCAAGATTCCGGAATCCTGTTTTTTGTGGCTGTAGTATAAATCAAGCAGGATTTACCCGATTCAAGGAGCATTGCTGATTCGGGAAAGCTGAAGCTGCGCGAACGGTATAATATTAGACCAGTGGATGGAAATTATCCTTAGATCATAAATGGAGTAAATTCGGTTTTACCGAACCTACCTTATTTTTACTGCTGTTGTTTATAGTCAACCTTTTCTATGGAGCAAATATGTAATGAACAAGCTTAATACGATGAAATTTATACTTGCATTATTCACACTTATTGGGTTATTTACTACTCCCATAAATGCTCTGGAGCGTCGCCCGATTGAATCAATACCTACCGAAGAATTGGCCAAAGAGACAATGGGGATGAAAAGAAATGGTGATTCTCTCAACATAGCATGGTATTTATTACCGGAAGTCTATGGCTTACCTTCACAACCAGTAGTGCTAATTGCAGTTGTCAAAGGGAAGATTAGTCCTTTTGGTGTTCCTACATTTTCCTCTGAGATTGAAACCCAGAAAGTCCTAAAAGTTACCTATACTAATTCTAAGGGCATACCTAGAGAATTAGTGCCAGTCCCGAAAACGGCTGATATTAGTTATTTGGTAACGGTATTAAAACCATTATTATCGAAATTTGTGGGGCCATTTGGCGAAGGAATGTGGTTTTTTACCTATAAAAACGTTGATATCTTTGGGAATCAGATTGTGTCCCCTTATGAAACTGGAGAATTAAAAATTGATATGGATATTCCAGACGAACCGTCAAATTATGAAGCTGGAGAATTAAAAATTGACCTTGGTATTCCAGAAGAACCGTCAAATATTGCTTTGATAAACTTTCCCCTGAATTCCCTCTTTGTTCCAAGACTATGTCCTGGCGGTAAACCTGCCCATGTATCGTGGAAATATTGCCCATGGGATGGTACACTACTCCCAGAAGATTGATCCCGCCTCCCCGCCCCACACTTCCCGGGTGCATCTCAATGCATGCTGTTTGACGAGGTGGGTGGAATGGGCATCTTGCCCGTTACAATTGGACGGACTGTCCCAATACTGGCTACCGCGAAAATCAGGGCGAGTCCGTCCCGATGCTGCTGGCGAAATATAAGTTAACATCAGCCGTGGTGAGTATGCCGTTAATCGCGTTATACAACTAATGACATTTTCAGGGCTGATAACGGAATACCTTGTCAATAAGCATGTTTTGTCAAGTAACGCCTTTTGCTTCCGTTGCCTCAACCCAACCTACCCCATGTACTCAAGTCAGTCAACCAGGGCTATTTGCCTGTGCCACCTATTACCTATTACCTATTACCTATTACCTATTACCCATTACCTATTACAAGCGTGTTAAGAAATGTTTCGCCAGCCGCATCCGTCCCTAACGCACCCTACTGGAGTGACCACTCTTAAAAAGTGCATTATACAGAAAAATCTTGATCAGTCTCAAAAACAGCGGTTTTGGTGTTTGAGTTTGACTCGTGCATCTTCTGTGGTAAATTGCCACACTACTTTGGCACAGGCATTGTTCCGCTCCTGCTGCCAAGCCTCTATCTCATGCATGAAGTTCTTCGGCTGTAGCCAGGCGACGGTCAAGACATTGTTTGGACAGAACACACAACTCTGTTTCCGCCACATTGAGCCAACTGCCATTACGTGGGGTGTGAATCATCTCTAACCGCCGTGCTAAACGGTGAGCTTCGGGGGCGGGAAAAGTTTTGTACAAAGAGGTGATGGTGTGGGTGTTGAGATTATCTGAGAGTAAGCGAATTTTGGGGGCATCTGGATAGTCAACATCCAATAGATGCTTAATTTCATCGGCCCAGTCTTCACAGGTGCGATGGTCTCGACAACTCACCCGTCGCCAACCTCGATTGGGGTCAAAGAACATAAACAGGGCTTGGACTCCTTCGCGGGTGTAGTGATAGTCTTCCTTCACATCAAGCCCCGGCTGCATCGTATGGGGGTTCATATAGATGCCCATGCAGTTCTTTACTCGCTTCATCCATACAAATTAACGGCATCTCTGGATTGGCTGGACGGGTGTACTCGTCTAGAACCACTTCCATCTCGGCGACGAATCTGGGCAAGTCCCGCTCCCGGATGCAGAATCTCTCGGTTTTCCAAGGGCGCAATTGGTTTTTTTGAGTGTTTTTCTCACGGTTTCTCTGCCGATTTGCGTGACAATTCTGCGTTTTTTCAGTTCATTGGTTAACAAGCGAATGCTCCAGTTCCCTCTTCCTGCTGGTGGTTGTGAGCAGCACAGAGCAATAATTTGAGCTTCGGTCTCTCCATCCACGATTGGGTCTACCGGGGGCTTTCTTCTCGCTTTTCTTTCCAATGCTGGCGCTTCCCCTTTCTCTAGAAATCGCTGGCGGATTCGACCCACTGTGTTGCGATGCAGATTCAGAGCTTGAGCGATTTCGTTATCTGTCCATGTTCTCGTTGCCAGCTCTCCTTCATCGGACATCAACAAGATTTGTGCATGAAGGATTTTTTTGGCTGGTGCGTGTCCATTCCGGCTAATTGCTTCGAGTCTTTGCCTTTGCTCTGTACTCAGTGCAATCTTGTCCCGTCTTCCTCTACCCATGGTTCTCACCGCTCCCTGGCTTTATTACACTATTTTAACATGGTCACTCCACTACAGAACTTTTACAAAGATGAGCTGCACCCGATGGGGAGTGGTGGCGCGATCGCGTTTTTAATGGTGTTATCGAACTTATGGAGATAGTCAAGTATGCAATTTTTAAAGCCTAAGTCTAGCAGAAAAGATACAAATCAACTTATCTTTGACATTGCCGAGTATAACAGAGATAGGGACAGAAATGAAATCTATCGTAGATTAAGCTCTTTGAATTTGTATTCACCAGTTGTGAGTAGCAAGGTTGAGATGAAACCTGGTGAGAAGTACACTATTACTGAGGGCATGAACCTAGAGCTTCCTTCCGTAACTATTCAATCGCTTCAGTTAGTCCTGTTTTTTATCAATAAGAATGATAGGAGGCTTGGGGATCGTTTCATCATGGTGAGTGTTGCTGAAGCCTTCGACATGATTGAGAAAACCAATGACTTCCAAGGTCTTTTATTTTACAATGACCAAGAATCCTATTTTGGAATTTTGCGCCAATACTTTAATCGGATCAGAAGGGATTTTTTTCCGAAAGAGCCGGAAAAGTTCATGGTTCCTCCAGGTCATAAAATTGTAATGGTTGTTCCTGTAAAGCAGGCAACCATTCAGGCGTTGGAATCAGGCATTTACATTGTAGATTTTGGACAGTACTGCAATAGTGTTCAAGTTTTCGCGGAAATTGACAAACTTAATGAGTCCTCAAAACCTGTAAGTATTATTTGGATTATTCAATATGATTTCATTGCCTATTTGGAATCTACTGGAGGTATTGCCAGTTTTCTAGTAAATCTCAGTAAACTGATCAGTTATAACCCTCATTCCAGAACTATTGTTATTCCAAAAAACGCAATTTTTAAAGCATCTTTTCGGGATTCGCTTATTCAGTTAGGAGCGCACATATTTTCATCAGGATATAATGATAGTTGTTTCGTGGAAGTACATAAGCCTGATGGCTCAATTACAGTTGGGATGGGCGGAAAACCATTCAGTTAAATGAAAACCTATGGGTTTAGTCAGAGATAGGAAAGTTAAGTCAATTGTTATGGTCTTAAGTCGAATATGGATGGGGTGAGGCGGGGTGAGGAATGGAATGGAATTCTCCTAGGTCGCCGCTATGGGATTGACCGTTCGCGAAGCGTTGGGCTTTGCCCGAAAGGTCACGCTACGCGATCGCATTTCCCTAGGTTTAAATTCTCAATTGATTATAAATAGTCAGTTTACCGACCTGGGACTATGGCCTGTTGTCAAACTCGTTGTATCCTAAACAATAAGCGATGGCAGGGTGCATTAATGAATCGAGTCAACTTAAGTAATCAGCAATGGGAGAGGTTACCAGAACACTATCGAAAGTGGGTGCATCGTGGCAACATGGTTTTATCGGTGGCAAAAAGCCGGGATAGCGATCGCTCCAGCGTAACGCACCGAACCTGTAAAGACACCCACAGCAAAGGATAGATGACTGAATTCCAGATTCGCTTAGCTAAAATTTCAGATGTAGAACCTATCTTGGCTTTCTGCCAATATACGTGGGAAAATCAAAAAGATTACATGCACTTAGTATTGGAGAAACGGATTAACAATCCTGAAAATAAAGTTTTTGTAGTTACTCTTGATGATATCCCTGTGGCGATGCAGCAAGTCGTTATTTTGTCAAAACAGGAAGCTTGGCGAAGTTCTTTGAGAGTAGATCGTCGCTATCGACGGCGAGGTTTATCTAAATTATTAGATTCCCATACAAATAAGTATTTATCTAAAATAAATGTTCCTATATTACGTTACTGTGTCTTGTCTGAGAATGAACTAATGTTGAAAATTATCTCTCGCCGAGGAGATAAAAAACTAGATAGTTATAGTGTTTATAAAGCTGATGCTGATACTGTTACTTCATATACCAACCAATTAATTCAATTAGATCTGAAACATTTTGATGATATTTGGTCTTTAATGATTAGAAAAAAAATATTATATAAAAAAAAAAGTTTTTACACACAATTAATTCCTAAATGTCAAACTATTACTCCTGAGTTAGTAAAAGACTGTCTGCTTGGGGGAAAAGTTTTCGGATTAATACAAAATGAAAGATTACGAGGTATAGCTATTCAAAGTTACTCGGAACTTTCAGAGGAAGAGTTTTATATTGGTTATCTTCATGGAGAGCCAGAAATCTTGACAGTGCTTCTGTGTGAATTATGCAAATTAGCCTATTCTTTAGGTAAGTCAGTGGTTAGAGGTATTTTTCCGTTGAATGATATTTTCGGCGATGCTCTTTCCCAAGCTGCTTTTCAAAGAATAGATCAAGCTGAAGCAGGGATATATCGCTCTTCTTTAAAAATTAAGAATTAAGAATTAAGAATTAAGAATTAAGAATTAAGAATTAAGAATTAAGAATGCATCAGGGCTGTTTCATTCTAAATTGCCATATTTTATGCATTGACGAGGATAGGTCGTTTCAACATTCGATAATTCAGGTATGCGATGACTGAAAGCCTGTAAAATCCTTACCTATATCCAGAATAAAATAACCCTAGTGAATGCATAATTAAGAATTAATAATGTAGAAGGTAGAAGACAAAAGGTAGAATTAAATTATAAATTATAATTTATAAATTATTAATTAGTAGGATAGAATAGGGTTATCAGCTCTGGTAACAGTTTTTCCTATGGTTCAGCAGCTTCAGCCCACCACCGATGACATCTTCTATCCCGAAAGTGACGGCAAACCCTTGGCGGACAATACCCTTCAATTTGAACTAATTACCACCATTAAGTATGGCCTGGAAGCCCTATTCAAAGATGACCCTAATGTGTTCGTTGCCGGGGATTTGTTGTGGTATCCAGAACAAGGACAACCCAAAATCAACCAAGCCCCGGATGTGATGGTGGTTGTGGGTAGACCGAAAGGGCATCGGCGTTCCTACAAAACCTGGGTTGAAGATAACACTAAGAATGAAGAATGAAGAATGAAGAATGGTGAATGAAGAATGGTGAATGAAGAATGGTGAATGAAGAATGAAGAATGAAGAATGAAGAATGGTGAATGAAGAATGAAGAATGGTGAATGAAGAATGAAGAATGAAGAATGAAGAATGAAGAATGAAGAATGAAGAATGAAGAATGAAGAATGAAGAATGAAGAATGAAGAATGAAGAATGAAGAATGAAGAATGAAGAATGAAGAATGGTGAATGGTGAATGGTGAATGGTTAATGGTTAATGGTTAATGGTGAATGGTGAAGGCAGAATGGTGAATTCAATTCTCAATTCTTAATTCTCAATTCTTAATTCTTAATTCTTAATTCTTAATGAACTATAAGTCTCAAGAATCTCGATACAATTTGCGATCGCACCCAAATGAGCAATTTCATAACCATGGGTATTTTGAGTAGGAAAACTCAAGCAAGCAGCACGAGCAACATGACCAAACTTCATGGCGATCGAAGCATCAGAGCCAAAACCATCAATAACCGCCAACTGAATCGGTACCTCACAACTTTCTGCCGCTTGTTGCAATTCCCGATTTAACCCTTCATCGTACATGCCATAATTATCTTGAGAGAGCAACACTGGTGCTGGTCCATCTTCGATGGGATACTCCGCAGACAACGGACAAATTTCCAGAGCAATCAACGCATCTAGAGATTGATTTTGGGTAAAATACAAAGCCCCAATTGCCCCGACTTCCTCCTTTGCTGATGCCACCAAATAGGTATCAACTGCTGGAGTTTTCAACCGTTGGGCTAAGCTTAGCAAAATCGCCACGGATGCCTTATTATCCAGGGTATAGCTAGCAATATAATCCTTAAGGCGCACAGGTCTCTTACGATGTTTACCAACCACCATACGAGTGCCTGGACGCACCCCAGCCTCTGCCAATTCTGTAGCACTACATTTAGTTTCAATCCAGGCATCTTGCCAACGTAGAGGAGCATCATCCTGCAACGCTTTTTGGGGAGATTCATGGGAAACATGACGTGAGCCAAAGGAGAGAATACCGCTAATGGTATAGTTATCCCCCAACAGCTCCACCACACCCTCACCATAAACCCAAGGAAAAGAACCCCCCAACCGGCGCACTTCCACCCGTCCTGCGTCACCAATCCGTTTAACAATCGCACCAATTTCATCTTTATGAGCAGTAATCGCAATGGGACTGGCACCAGCATCCTTACCAGGGATTTTAGCAATTACATTTCCCGCCCGATCCTGCCAAGTTTCCACCCCTAAAGCTTGAAACCGATGCAGTAACAATTGGTCAATTTCCCCTTCCGCACCACTAGGGGAATGGTGCATAACTAACTCTTCTATGGTTTTGAACAGTTGGTTGTAATTGTTAGTCATTGTTGGGAAGAGGGAGTAGGGAGTAGGGAGTCGGGAGTAGGGAGTCGGGAGTCGGGAGTAGGGAGTCGGAACCCACCCCTAACCCCTCCCAGGAGGGGAACGGGAGTCGGGAATCGGGAGTCGGGAATAGTAGGAAAGAAAACCTAGGATTTTTTGATGTTATGATAACTCAGAATTGGGTTTCATGATCTAATTGAAAACGGTATCTAGAGGGAGCTTCGGAACAGGTAATAGTAGGAAAAAACTCCTAGTATTTTTTGATGATAGTGGTAAAGATGTAGTGATTTAGGCGTTGGTCTGGTCAAGGTTTCGGGAGCTAAAGTCAGGAATTGTATAGCACTACCAGGATTTTTACCGATTCCCGACTCCCGACTCCCGATTCCCGATTCCCAATTCCCGATTCCCGATTCCCGATTCCCGATTCCCGATTCGCGCATTCTAAATTCTAAATTCTAAATTCCCGATCCCCTCTTCCCTATTCTCTTAGAACCTATTCCTAAAGCCCCCAAAGCAAATAGACCTAAAGCCATTGCTGGTTCAGGAACATTAGTTGGGTGTGGATGGTTATTAGCTGGGTGTGGATGGTTATTATCTGGGTGTGGATCGTTCAATGCTGATAGGGCTAAATCCGCAATGATTCGATAAACACCAGTGGTTGGATGTTGTAAATCCCAGAATAAAAACTCTTCGGGATTCTCACATACAAATTGTGCTGGTATATTCAGACAAGGAGTAGTGACATTGGTGAAACCAAATTCCTTCGGCTGAGCCAGAATTTCCTTAAATATAGAATTAACATCAACCGGGATGATATTGACATCTGAGTCGGCAGTCTGACTGAATTGATCCAGTAGTTCAGACAAACCAGAATTATGGTCTTCTATCAAGGTGTTGAGGGCATCGGTAGTACCAGGAACACGTCCATCAACTCCCAGAGCAATGGGCGTATTGCCCAAATCTGGCAAGTTAACGACCATAATAGTCTTAGCCCCAACATCAGTCAGGTCTTGGAGTGCATCTGACAAATTTGCCAAGGTGGTGTCAGTTTCTGTAAATGGTTCAAAAGTGCCTTGGTTGGGTAGATAATCATTAGCACCAGCCCACACTATATACAGAGCATCTGGGTCAGCAGACTGACCGGCTTGTATTAGGGGAACAGTAAAGGCATCAATCTGCGGTTGCAATCCTGGTAAAACTTCCAATCCAGAGAAGGGAACAGGGGCAGTTTGTACAGTGCCTGTAGTAGAACCACCAAAAGCGAAGTTAATGCCTTCAGTAGGGATAGCACCTGAGCCAAGAGTGGTAAACAGAGTAGGGTTTAATTCCAAATCCCCTGCAAGATAATCCACCCAGTTGGGACCATTGGAAAAACGTCCCTCAAAATAGGGTGGACTGGGGGGAATTCGCTCTACGGTGGCATTAAACAGATTGCCTTGATCAGAGAGGCTGTCTCCAAAGATATACATCTTGCTAAACAACTCGACAGCATTTGCCCTCAGGGGCAACATTAAAGAGAAAAAGACTAATCCTGTAGCGGCAATTTGTGTCTTCATGATGTTATTTAACTTAATTGCAGATAATTATCTCAGCTCATGTCCGATTTAATACTTATCCTTCTTGGTTGATAGTAAATTGAACCTTGAAAATTAACTAACCATAAGCAATTAGCAATTCAAAATTCAAAATTCAAAATTCAAAATTCAAAATTCACAGGCATCAGATCAACCATTTTAGACGTGATTAACCGGACTTGATATAGCAGTCGCCAGGGCAGGCGCGGACATGACAAAAGTCTCAAACCTAAGTAAGCGCAAGAGTTTGACTTCTGACTTCTGACTTCTGACTTCTGACTTGTGCTATATCATGTCTGCCATTGACACACTTGACCAATCACCACTAATTACTAACCCATGACAATAGCTATTCGTAATTGTGCTTAAGCACAATTAAAAGCTGTTTTCAGCTGTTTTGTATGCACCTAATTCGATGGTTTAGCTTTTGGTGCCCCTGATGGCTGACTGGTTTGAGGTTTAAGAAACAGTGCTTCTTTTGCAGATTGCCCTTCACCCTGAGAACCGAAATACCAAAGCGCTGCTCCTGCTTCAGCACGGGTGACTGGTTTTTTAGGCTGAAACAATATTGTATAACCAAAGACTCGGCGAATATTTGCCAAATCGCCATTTCGGAAATCAGCTAAGACGGCTCGCAATGCTTTCGGGTCAATTTCGGCGGTATCTTTGAAGCCCCAAGTTTCTTTCACTGCTTCAATAGAGGCTTTGGGCAAGGCTTTACGAGTATCGAGAGGCACTTTCCACACCATCAGATTTTCCCTAGTCAATGGTGCATCTGGACGAAACAATACTGCCGTAGAATCGCCACTGAGGGGACTAGGAATTAATCCAGCATCAGCTAATCCCTGAATATAGGGAAAATCAGGATCCGTACGAGGCACATCCTGAAATGCAGGTTGAGTAGTTTTGGATGCTAAACGGATTTGCAATCCTGGACGATTGGCATAGATCCGATTATTCGCATCCATCAGCCAACGGGCATACTGACGGCGGCTTATGGTTTGATTGGGGGCAAACTGAGTACCTTGACTATCAGCATTGGTCTTTGGATTAGCTGTGCCTGGGGTTAAGACTCCCAATTTTGCCAAATCTGCCACATACTTACGCAAATCTCGGGGGACTTTATCCAAGTCAGTAAATTTCTCAGGTTCTCCTGACCTGACCTGAGCTGGCTTACTCGCAACCTCAGAGGGTTGTGTTGGTTTCTGGGGTTGTGTTGGTTTCTGAGGTTGTGTTGGTTTCTGAGGTTGTGTTGGTTTTTGAGCTTGTGTTGGTTTCTGGGATGGTTGTGGTTTCTCAGCTTGTGTTGGTTTCTCAGCTTTGGTATCCTTACCATCCCGGACGTACTGAATATCAAATGTGGTCACACTGCTGTTGGTAGCAACCGCTGGGGGCTTTGATGAGGAGGCAGCGCTCGATTTGCCAGTAGTGGCACGAGAAGGAATCGAAAGGGTAACATCCAAGTCATTACGACGGACGATGAATGTGCCACCATCTTGCTCTTCTGGCTGGTCGAGGACTTCCCAGCCTCCCGACTCAAAGGTCTTTTGGTAAAAGTTCTGAATTAAATTAATTGGGTCAGGGGATGACCAAATCGTCAGCTTACCTGGAGCAGCAGCATCTTTGAGGGGTTCCACTTGTTCCAAGGTTGCTTGTTGATAACGGGGAATCTCAGTGGGGAAGTCTTCTGGCAACGGTACTGACTTCTGTTTCTGGGGAGTACTTTGAGGCTTGTTCGGAGATGGCCGACCCAAGTTTTTGGGTGGGTTATCTTTCAGTGTGGGGTCTGCTCCCAAAGACCGCTGCAAAGCGTCACCTAGGTTAGTGTTGGCGCAGGCACTCAACACACCCAGAAGACAAACCGCTAAACTCGCACGTAGGACAGAGTGTGGAAACAGCACGGGCATTGTCCAACAACAGTACTCACTTCCTAAACTAACGCAAATTCACAAAAGGGCAATCAAGCGTGTTATCCTGGCTGAGTTGCCAAACTAGTAAAGATGTTTAGGGCTAGGGGGGCGGTCATACCCATAAATCTGCCTTACCGTCAATTTAAATGTCAATTTAAATCTTGTATGGATGCACAGAAAAAGAAATTAGCAGCACCGAGTGAATCTTCTGAATCTGTTCAGGAGCAGCAAGCAGATGCTCAGGGTCAACAACAGGCCAAGGGTGGCACGCCATTCTGGAAGCAAGTACAGGAAAATTTCCAAATTATTGCGATCGCACTAGCCTTAGCTCTATTGATTCGAGTATTTGTCGCAGAACCTCGCTACATTCCCTCGGATTCCATGTACCCGACTTTGGGAATAGGCGATCGCTTAGTGGTGGAAAAAATCTCTTACCGTTTCCATACCCCTAGAGTCGGTGACATTATAGTGTTTGAACTACCGCCACAATTACAAATTTTGGGTTACTCAAAAGACCAAGCTTTCATCAAGCGGGTGATTGGCACATCCGGTGATACGGTTCAAGTCAAAGATGGCAAAGTTTATCGCAACGGTACTCCTATAGACGAGGACTACATTGCCCAACCTCCCCATTATCAGATGGGACTGGTGCAGGTGCCAGAAGATCAGCTATTTGTCATGGGAGACAACCGCAACAATAGCAACGATTCCCATGTTTGGGGTTTTCTAGGTAAAGACAAAGTCATTGGTCGTGCCTGTTTCCGTTTTTGGCCACTTAGTGAACTTGGTTCGATCTGAACTATAGCAGTTTTCAATGAGGTTAGTAAACAGCTATAGAAAATGTCGCAGAGTCTACCAAAAACTCTTATTATTTGTTAAAATTAAATTAGGGTAACACCGACCGGGATTATTATGTAACTTAAATTAAAGCCGAAAACCAAGGGTTTAATAGTTGCGCTGTAATCCCGGTGTTATAACTTTTTTGAGATTTTTATGGTCAGTGGTCAGTGGTCAGTGGTCAGTGGTCAGTGGTCAGTGGTCAGCTTATTTTATTCAAAAGCTGATAGCTGATAGCTGATAGCTGATAGCTGATAGCTGATAGCTGATAGCTGATAGCTGAATGCTTACAGGTTGGTGACCCAACCACTGAGATCCACTGCTAAGGTTTGACCCAACTTGAGTAGGGGGCTTGGGGAAAGTGAAGCACTGAGGGCAGTGCTACAGGTACACATTTTACATAGCCAGGGATAGCTGCCATTGCTATCACTATCTTTGTTTTGACTATCTTTCTTTAAATCTTGGCTTTGGATCAGCTGAGGCAAAATTTGGTTATGGAAGTACTGCAAGTAAAGTTCTTGGCAACGATCTAAGGATAAGCTTAGATTGAGCTGATTCCCAACATCAATCATTTTGTCTAGCCGTTGAATATCGACTTCCACTTCCTCTGGGTTGCTATCGTAAAGAATTTGCCAGAGCGTACGCAAAATTAACTTTTCTAAGGTTTGCTTGACTTCTAGGGTATTCAACTGACAGTGGAGATGATTCGCTGCTGTTGCGATCGCTTCTAACTCTGCCAACCTACTCCATACCACCTGCTGATCACTGCTATCACTATCTAATGCCCTAATCACAGTAATACACTGATTGGATATAGCAATTTCTGCTGCTACTTGCAATTCCTTGGGAATAGATAACCCATCTCTCTGGAAAGCCATCAAGGCTCTATAGTTATCCCGATAAACCTGGGTATAGAGCTGATCCAAACGGGTCAAGGTTTCCTGGCTCAACAGCTGCATAATCCGGTGTCGCTCTTCAGGAAACAGATGCTGCAAATTAAAATTTTGCTGCCCAAACAGCTGATTCATTACCAAAATTGTGTGGGCTGCACTGGCTTGCTCGAGGGCATTAAATAATCTTTCCAACCGCTGGCGGTAGGCTCGACATTCAGCAAGGGGTTGAATACAGCAGTGGAAGTCCCAACCACCTAGGTATAGCAAGGCAAACACAAAATCACCACTTTCCCTAGTTATCTCAGAAACCAATTGTAACTGTCCCACAGCTAGGGTTAATGCCCCGATTCGTTTTAGCTGGTAATATTGCTGATGGGCATAGTAACAGTAGATTTTGTCTTCTTGGGAATAGTTTTTAAATAGGGAACTAATGGCATAGTCTGCTACTACTTGCTTGCAGCTAACCTGGGCTGACACCACTAGTTGCCGATAAATCTGGTCACCAGTTTTAAAGCATTCCACATTACTGGGTGCTAGAGCAAGGCGTTGGATAAATTCTTCTTCCAGTTGGACTTTAGCAACATTAGCAGCTAACTCCATAGCACGGGCAGCATAGCGTAAAATCTGAACCCCTTCTAGACGGGAGATTTCCTCAAAAAACCAACCACAACTGGTATACATCAGCAGAGCATGACGCTGCATTTCCAGCAGTCGTAAGCCATCCACGTGTTCGGCGGTCGTCAGTGGGTGAGTACTATGACGCTCCAGAAAACTGTCCACATTGGCTGGGGAACGGTTCCGAATCACTTCGATATACTCATCCCGCGCTAGCCAAGGGTCATGGAAGAATTGGCTACCAGTCTCTTGATATACCTCAATCAATTGATCCCGTAACCAATCCAGGGCATTCCGCAGGGGACGACGCCACATTTGGTGCCACTTCCCGTCACCACCACAGCCACAATCATCTTGCCAACGGTCAACCCCATGGGAGCAACTCCAGGCTGTTACTGGCTTCAGTACCACCTCCCAGGTGGGTGGATTAAAGCTAAGGTAGTGGGCAAAGTTGGTTACTGTCCAGTTGCGCTGGGGAAACTCATGGGTAAAAGCGTAGGCAATACACTTCTCAGTGCCTGTTTTGTGATGGCCAAAGGTTTCCCCATCCGTTGCCACAGCAATCAACTGGGCGCTGCGATGATCCCCACGTACTGCTTGACCCAAACGCTTGGCGAAGTGTTCAGTACTGGTGAGTAAATCATTGAAGCCCATATCTCTGGAGATTGGGCCGTCATAGAAAAAGATATCAATAAATTTGCCATTTTTGAGGAAGCAACGGTAAGGGCGAGTAGGGTCAATCTGAGCACCTCCCACTTCCTGCCATGGAGAATTACTATTGTGTTCACTGGTGAGTTCATTGGGAATTGGGCGGCAACGTTGAGCTTGGGAAGGGGCTAGGATAGTAAACCGAATATCTTCTGCTACCAATGCTTCCAAGGTGGGATAGTCTACTGCGGTTTCCGCCAGCCACATCCCTTCGGGTTCACGACCAAAGCGGGAACGGAAGTCCGCTTTTCCCCAACGGATTTGGGTGTATTTGTCCCGTTCATTGGCTAAGGGAAGGATGATGTGGTTGTACACTTGAGCGATCGCATTTCCGTGACCATTTAAGCGTACGCAACTCTTCTTGTCCGCTTCCAGAATCCGCTGATACACTTCGAGATCGTAATCTTCCAGCCATGACATTAAGGTTGGACCAATATTGAAGCTCAAATAGTCATAGTTGTTGACAATATCTATCACTTCCCCTTGGTCATTTAATACCCTAGCAAAGGCATTGGGGCGGTAGCACTCATAGTAAATCCGTTCGTTCCAGTCATGAAACGGAGCAGCAGTAGGCTGACGCTCAATAGTATCTAGATCAGGGTTTTCCCGAGGCGGTTGGTAGAAATGACCGTGGATAGTAATATAGACACCTGTGGCCGTATCTAGGGAGTCATTGTTGAGCGTCGAGTAGTGTTTGATCTTGGCAGTGGACTTAGCAGTGGACTTTATTTCCTCAGCTTGTAACACTAGCAGTTCAGCTACTGAAGTCATGGGAATATGCATTCAAAAAACAGCAACACAGCTCACCCAACCCGATAACTTCATGTTTGGGACTCGGAGCGCGAATACCCTTGAGCAAACTTATACTGGTTTGGCAGTAACGAACAAAAGTAGCGGATAGTTGGGACAGCGGATAGTTGGGACAAACGTTAAATGCTTAACACAATGATTAATTCAACCGCAAGGTTTAATTCAAGTAACTCCAATCAGTTTATGCAAATTGCGGTAATCTTATCAATCTTCACCAGATCATAGCAAATTTCTATGGTTAAAAAATATATCCTAAGACTGATGCGCTTGAGGAATGGTTGAGTATCCAAAAGCAATATTGCAGCACAACAGTTACAGAGTAAGGTACTTGACTATCTAATTTGGCTATCTAAGTTCAGGACTTACGCACAGACACCATGGGTAGGGTGGGCAAGGTTTTGCCCACCCTACAGGTAGCTTGACTATCTAATTGGCCTATCTAAGTTGATTAGCTAACACCAGTCTAAATTTAATCTGTTCATGTTATGAAACAAACCGTCAAACCATCCCCCCACCTCCCTATCTCCCCATCAGTCTCAACCCAAAAATTAACTGCGTGACAGCTTAGGGGCGTGACAGCTTAGGGAGACGGGGGGATGGGAAGAGGGATTGACCAAGTCCCTTTCGATACTGCCCTAGTCCCCGAGAGTAACTAGAATAGTAATTCTTTTGAGGTAAAGAAACCTAAATGCTCACCAAAAACCAAATTTTGTCAATTTTGCTACTGTTTATTCCCATTTCAGTAGCCGCTGAATTTCTAGAGTGGAACTCGGCAGTTATCTTCATTACCTCTTGCTTAGCAATTATTCCTTTAGCAGCATGGATGGGAACAGCCACAGAAGAAATTGCTGTGGTGCTCGGTCCAAACCTAGGAGGGTTATTAAATGCCACCTTTGGCAACGCTACAGAATTAATCATTGCCCTAATTGCCCTGAATGCTGGGTTAGTAGAAGTGGTTAAAGCCACCATCACTGGCTCCATCATCGGTAACCTACTCCTAGTGATGGGATTTGCGATGCTGCTGGGTGGATTGCGTTACAAAGAACAGGAGTTTCAGCCCATTGTGGCGCGGGTGAATGCCTCTTCAATGAACCTAGCGGTGATTGCCATGTTGCTACCGACAGCAATGGATACCACATCCATTGGTATTCCTCAATCTACATTACAACAGCTTTCGGTGGCAGTTGCCCTGGTTTTAATTCTGGTTTATGGGCTAACTCTATTATTTTCCATGAAAACCCACACCTATCTGTTTGATGTGGGAATGGCAGAAATGGAGTCAGAAGAAACAGGGGAGGGTGAAATTGCCAGTTCCGAATCTCAACATCTGCCTAATATCTGGTTGTGGGTAGGAGTCTTGGTAGTGGTTACCCTGCTGGTGGCACTAGAGTCAGAACTTTTGGTGGATAGCTTGGAATCTGCCACATCACAGTTAGGACTAACAGCGCTGTTTACCGGAGTAATTTTACTGCCCGTAATTGGTAATGCAGCAGAACACGCCACTGCGGTAACTGTGGCGATGAAGAATAAGATGGATCTCTCAGTTTCCGTAGCCGTGGGGTCTAGTCTGCAAATTGCCCTATTTGTTGCCCCAGTGTTAGTGCTGGCTGGGTGGTTTATGGGTCAGCCCATGGATTTGGATTTTAATCCCTTTGAATTGGTAGCAGTAGCCGTAGCTGTTTTGATTACTAATTCGATTAGTTCTGATGGTAAGTCAAACTGGCTCGAAGGGGTTTTGCTATTGGCAGCTTATGTGGTATTAGGACTAGCGTTTTACTTCCATCCAGTGGTTGAGGGATTGGGTTGATTTAACACCTAGTGTGTAGAGTCTGACAGATGAAGGTGATGATGAACAAAGAATTTCAAGTCAATAAACTGTCAACATCCCTGTCATCCCAAAAAAATCTGGCTATATTAGAGCTAGAGGGGTCAAATGTCAATGATAAATCGGTTTGATTCGTAAGACAAATTGATTGGTAAGAAAAATCATCATCTAATCCACCCCTTTAGCCTTTGCCCTTTGCCCTGTATCCACCCATCTAGCTTGAGATTAACCGAGCACGCTGATGGGATGGATGAGCCACTGAGGACATTAAGCCGAGATGCTGGAAGCCGAACAGATATTACATGAGCGCTATCAACTGAAGCAACAACTGGGACATAATGCTGGACGACAAACTTGGCTAGCTGAAGACATAAGAGTGTCACCTCCAGAATTGGTAGTTGTTAAACTGCTGGCATTTGGTGGTGACGTTAATTGGGACGATTTAAAACTCTTTGAGCGAGAAGCACAGGTGCTTAAACAGCTCAATCATCCCCGGATTCCCAAGTATCTTGATTATTTTAACATTGATGACCGAGTACTCTGGTTTTGCTTGGTACACAACTATATTCCTGGCTCCTCCCTCAAGGAAAAACTAAATCAAGGTAAACGATTTACAGAAGGGGAAGTGCGCCAAATAGCTGTGGATGTGCTGAAAATTCTTGAATTTCTCCATCAGCTGAATCCAGCCGTACTACACCGAGATATTAAGCCTAGCAATCTAATTTTAGGAGATGATGGGCAGATTTATGTCATCGATTTCGGGTCAGTACAGGATCGGGCTTCCCAAGAGGGCGCGACATTTACGGTAGTGGGAACCTATGGTTACGCGCCCATGGAACAGTTTGGTGGTAGGGCAGTACCAGCCTCGGATTTGTATGGCTTAGGAGCGACGTTGATTCATTTGCTCACCGGGACTGCACCTGCTGACTTGCCCCAGCGGAATTTGCGCATTTGCTTTAAAGACCAAGTCAACCTCAGTGCTAACCTGATTAGCTGGATTCAGAAGCTGACCGAACCGGCTCCAGAGCAACGCTTCAAAAGTGCGTCTGAAGCAATTCTAGCCCTAGAATTGGGCATGACACTAAATACTCGCAAAAGCAACAAACTGAGCAGACCCACCCGAGCCACCTTTGTGAATAATTCAGGTCAAGGGGGTTTAGGTGATCCTCGAATACCGATACCAGATGAAATCAAAGGCTGGAACTGGGGAGCTTTTTTGATACCTTGGTTTTGGCCTATGACAAATAATGTTTGGATTGGACTGATAGCATGGGTGCCTCAATTGGGTTGGTTAATGGCGATCGCGCTCGGTGCCAAGGGCAATGAATGGGCTTGGAAAAGTCGTCGCTGGCGGAGTATTGAACACTTCAAAGCTCACCAAAGAGGCTGGGCAATCGTGGGGATTCTCTTTGGCGCACCACTGAGCGTGATGTTGTGGATACTTGTCTTGGGCTTGGTCTCTGGTTTTTAATACGAAAAGGATCTAGCTTGCTGCTTCACCCTGGGCAAACTTCAACTCAAACATGCCAATACTTCTAACAGAAATATCCCAGGAACTTCCAGTAGAATTGTCAAGAAACAGTATTTACGCAGTATTTATCAAAGATAATAACGGACCATTCTGCTCTGTGCCACTAACCGCTAATTCGCTATGACACAAGTAAACCCGCTCTGTAACTCTACCGAATAAATCTCGCAAAATTCGCTCTAATCGCTGTTGATCAGCTTGGACTTTATCTTCCTCTGTCCAAGGACGTCCAGACCATTCCTTTAGAAATAGATGAGCTCCGAAAAGGGTAGCTGCACCACCACTGAGCCAGAGGGAAGAACCGGCATCTAACCAAAAGTGCCAACGGTGGCAGCGGCGAGCGGCACGGTATTGGAAAATAGTAGCGAGGGTGACGGCATTGGTAGCTGTGGGTAGGCGGCGGACGGGATAGGGATTAGCAGTAACGGTGCCACGACGTAGCATCAGAATGAATTGGGCGATAATTTGGGTGGAACGCTGACGGTTAGACGGTTGTTGCTTGGTTTGGCTGGAATCATCCACCTTCAACTCTTTCCCCAGGCGTCCATTCACTTCCCAGTAGTGTTGAGCGGTTTCCATCAGTTCCCGCAGTGCTGCTAGCTGTTCATAGGCGAGATTAGAACCATGCCACAAAAATTTCTGAATGGCGCGGTCGAAAACTACCAGGCACGAAGGAATCAAACCCTGTTGTTGTTGCTCCCGCTGTAGTTCTAACCATTGGAAAATCTCTGAGTAGGCAGTTGTTGCCTGATGCCCTAACCTATCCCAACGAGGAAACGACTCCACTGGTAATAGGCGAGGTTGCTCAGGATCAGGAGCATAACAGTGATCCGCTAATAAACCAGCACGGACAGGGTCAATTAGGGTTGCCGGTTGCAGATTTGAACTCTCAACCTTCAACCTTTCAACATTCAACCTTTCAACCTTCAACCTTTCACCCTTCAACTCCTGCACTTGTGGTTGGCTACTGAGTACTACCAGCATTTGTGCGATCGCATCTCGATTCACTAACCGTCCCAAGCCAGGATACACTAGCGCTAGTAGGGTTAGTAATCCCTGAACCATCGGTGAGCTAATTAATGGGCGCTGGTCATTGAGGGGTTCGACAGCAATGCCTTGGTTAGTCAGGATTTCCGTTAAGGTGTAGCGTGCGATCGCATCTAGACCTGGAGCAATGATTGCTATTTCACCAGGCTGCACTTGCCCAGACTTGACCGCTTGACTAATCACCCCAGCCGTTTGCTGCAACAGTTGAGCGCGGGAGGTGGTTTGAATCGATTGGATAGACTCAGGTATATCATCAATAAACATGGAATTAGTAATTAATTCCACTACTGTGTTTGCCAATTCAACCGGCATTGCATCGATCGATAAATCCGGTAAGATTTCCACCAAGCAACGGGATGCCAAATCCGCTAGATAATTGGGGTCAGCATTAAGGCCCAAGCGTACCTGTCCATTAGGATTAAAGCTAAAAGCTCCCACAGCCCCTTGATTGAGTAGAGTCTCAAATAAATCCCGAGCGATCGCAGGATAGTCATCCACATCATCCGCCAGCACTGCCTGATACCGCTGCTGCAAATACTGCTGATAAGTGGGGTCTGCCAACAAATACCGCCAATACAGTTCAGCAATAATCCCGTAGGTTAATAATCCCCTCTCTAGACACCAGCTTCGCCACTCTAGCAACAGCTTTCCCACCGTTGACCAAAGTTCCGGGTTTCCTTCCTCCTCTGGAATCCCGACCGTTAACATGTGGGGAATGTCTTCAACAGGTATCCCACTCACTGCTGCTAATTGTAACAAGTCCAGGAGCCGACGAACTCTAGTGTAATCATTCCCCCCTGGCAGTTGTAGTAGATCATTATCCAGGTCAGTACGCCAGTGCTGGGTGGCTAAGTCCTGCTCAGTCTCAGGACGCAATCGCAACGGAAACTGTGCCTTGATATCCAATCGCCCAATTAACAAGGGCCAAAATAGCATTACCTCATCTTGGAAAAAACCTAAAGGTGTCTTGGAAAGTACTGGATACCGTCCCCGGATCACCTCTGTGAGCCGATCCGCCAGCTCACGCCGATTATCGTCATTAGCCGCAAACACTAAAATTCCTGGGGCTTTTGAGGGAGTTCTTTGATATCTTGAACTCGAATTTGGGTTTGACCAATCCAGTCCTCCTTCAACCCATTGGTAAAACTGACTCACAAGGCGAGTTGTTTTGCCAGTGCGAGTTGAGCCAATGATCCACAGTGAATTTTGAGCCACAAAATTTTTCTTTAGGTAATTTGCTATTATAGCACAACTAGGATGTAAGAGTTCTAGGAATAATTAGGTGTAAGAATGCACCCCTTAGATGTTGAGAGTATGATCCTAGAGAATTGAATGAATCTTCAAACTATCTTACGCACAGCTAGACAATGGTTCTTCAATACACCAGAGAGAGCCTTGGATCAGGCATACAAAGCGGCACTAAAAATTAAAGCGATTGAAGATGAATATTTTGGAGGTAAAAAAATCTCCGCCGATACCAGTCAATATAGTAACAGCGTTATTGCCTATTTTGAGGCAGAAATTAATAAATATATCAAGACTATCAACGTTAGACTAGCAGAATTTAAAACCAGTCGTTCTGTTATAATAAATTCTGAATTAACTGGATCTAATCCTCTCGAAACTAGTCAACAACAAGCTAGGGAAAATTCTCGGTTATCTGAGTCAATCGACCTCAGCGATCAGCAGTCAATACTTATTGAAAAATTAAATTTTATTGATGAAATTATCAACAAGTATGCGGCCCCAAAACCGGAAAAATCCACCGCAGCATTGATTCCCATAGACCAAAAGCCAGATAATCAGATTACTAACTCCAGTCCAAGACAGGTTATCAACCAAAATTCCAATCTTCGAGAAGCCCCTTATTCGGAATCAGACAACAATTCATCGGTCAATAATCAAGGAGCTAACTCCAAGAAAGTAACGGATAAAACCGGTGTATTACCTAGGTCAATTGTAGGGACGGTCAAAAGAATTCAGCAGGAACTCGATCCACGAGCTGAAGATAAAGTTGTCAAAACCTTTCGTCGGTCTCAACGTAAAACCGTAATCTCTATTAAGTTTATCCTAATTTTAACTATTGTTCCTATTTTAACCCATCAAATTTCTAAAACGTTTCTAGTTAGTCCCATAGTTGAGCACTTTAGAAGTAACCATGAATCAGCTATTTTTTTAAATTATGAGATGGAAGAAGAAGCTCTGATAGAGTTAAAAAAATTTGAAGAAGAACTCCACTTTAAAAGCTTACTGGGGTTTACTCCTAAACTATCTGAGGAGGAGATGGAAGAAGAGATTAAGCATAAAGCTAACGAACTGGCAGAAGACTATTATAATCAAGGATCTAATGCCATTAAAAATATTTTTGCTGACATTATAGCTCTAGTTGCTTTTGCCTTAGTTATCATGAACAGCAAGCGAGATGTAATTATTTTAAAATCTTTTATGGATGATATTATCTATGGACTGAGTGATAGTGCCAAAGCCTTTATCATTATTTTGTTTACCGATATGTTTGTAGGATTCCACTCTCCCCACGGTTGGGAAGTAATCCTAGAAGCCGTATCCCGACATTTAGGAATACCAGAAAGTCGAGAGTTTATATTTTTGTTCATTGCCACATTTCCAGTTATCTTGGATTCGGTTATCAAATATTGGATTTTCCGCTATCTGAATCGGATATCTCCTTCAGCAGTAGCTACCTATCGCACGATGAATGAATAATAATATACCAGTCGAAGTAAAGGTTAAGACATGTTTCTGTTCCCTACTCCCTACTCCCTACTCCCTCACCCAATTAATAATTGCTATAGCAGTTTTGGCAATATTCAAACTTTCAAACTTACAACTTGAGCATAGAGATAAGCGATTGTTTCAGACATGATTGACCGCACTCCTTGACTAGAAACCCACCACTGTTTTGGTTCATAGTCAAGGGAATTAGCAGCTATTGCTCCAACTTTAATCTCAGGACCAAGAACTTGCTTAAATAGCATCCAACTTCTGCGAGTATGAACATCAAACGAATAAAGATTAATCGATTTTATTGATTCATCAGACGTTAATAGCCACTCCCGTAACGCCTGAACCGATGCTAAGGTACGATTGACAGTAACATCTGGTGCTGGAACAGCAACTAATTTATCTGGCTCAAAACCCAGTGCGATAAACGTTGCCGCAGTCAATTCAGCATAGCTTTTATACTCTGACAGATAATATCCTTTACGCAGAGGAAGGCCAGTGGTGATTATTTTTTGATAATTACCCCGATCAAATTCTTCCATGGCACCTTTTAAGGCATAGTCCGGTAGCCATCCTTCTACTACTAATGCATCAGCGTTAATGGGAGAAGTAATCGATAAAAATGGGTGGATATGAGTTAACATAAAGAGACTACAGGTAATAATCAAAAAAGTATTCACAAACCATCCTTGAACCGTTAAACCCCACTGTTTTCGCCTACATACTAAACGCATGATTGGGACTTTTAATGAAAAATTATCTCGTCAATAGTCACTAGTCATTAGTAACCACAAATAAATGATATTGTGGTCACTAATGTACGGTATAGTCTACGGTAGAGAAAACCGTGGTCACCTAATCACTGATGACTAATAATCACTGATGACTAATAAGGTCTATAGCGCTTTTTAAGCTAGTAAGGTACAATTTTTTGGGTTTATAGGGAGCAGGGACTGAGGCCGTGGGCCACGCGGGGCGCGTTCGGAGCAGGGAGCAGTAAAGTCAGAAGAAAGAAAAGGTAAAAAATCCGGTGTACCTCATTAGGCTAAAAACCGCTATAGAGCATCTCACTTTTCTAGTACTTACCAATCAAAGTCCCATCTGTCCGGATTATTTTAAAAAGGATGATCGTCAGTCCCCTTGCTTCCTTCGTTTATAGTCTTGTTTTTTGGTAATTCGTAAAATCACTAGCAGCTTATTAATTTCCTACACGTTTGTAAGCATTCAGCCGTCAGCTGTCAGCTATCATGCTTAAAATAAACCTCGTTCCCGTAGCGTGCCCATCGCGCAAACAGGAGATTTAATAGTTCGAGATTAATGAAAATTGGAGTAAGCATTCAGCAGTCAGCGGTCAGTGGTCAGCTTATTTGATGCAAAAGCACCGATTAGTAGCCTGAGCACAGACCTTTGGCTGATAACTGATAACTGATAGCTTATAGCTGATAACTGATAGCTGATAACTGATAGCTGATAACTGATAGCTAATAGCTGATAACTGATAGCTGATAGCTGATAGCTGATAGCTGATAGCTTATAGCTTACACACGCTTCTTTTTGAGATACTCAAAAACCGACTTATCACCAATATCATCTGGAATCGGTTGCAATACTTTACGCAGGGCAAACACCATAAACAAAACCGCCCAGAGTCCTAGCAGAATCATCTCCCAATCTGTAGACCAAAATCCAACTATATGTCCCAGTAACAGCATGGGTACTAGGGGAGTTAGGAATTTAGTTTCCAAGCGATTAAAGCAAAATGCTTCCTTGAAATAAATTCCGGTTAACGCTGCAAAGGTAAAACCAATTCCGAATAGAGAAATAGGATGGTTATAAATGTATAGAGCAAGGGGCTCATTGCTGGAAAATGCCAGTGCAATTGAGGCAATGCAACCGATGCCCCAAAAGATTTGTAGTAGGCGGTGCAGGGGAGCTAGATAAATATGAATGGTGACTAAGCTAACCCCTAGGGCAAGGCAGAATAAGCCATAAAGAGGAGTCAGGACATTTAAAATACTTGGGCTAGCTCCTCGCAATAGAATTAAATTACTGGCGATCGCAAAGCTCAAGGCTGCTACCACTAAGCCAGCGCGGTAGATAACTACGCCAATGCGATCGCTTTCGGTAATGGTAAATTCGCCAAACTGACCTTGGTAAACTACCGGTTCAGATGGTTGTAGTGATGTGGTCATAATATCCTGGAAAGGAACTCGGTACTAATTATTATTCTAATTTTTAATGCTTAATTCCACTTTATCTCCCCAATCCAGCTGTAATTGAGACTTAGCACTCCCACCGTTAACAGCGATTTCCACCCAACCATGACTACCAATTAGGGCAACGAACTCTCCAAGTTGGCAATTGCTATAGGTTTGAGTATGGGGGATAATGCGATCGCTTATCTTAACAGACCAAGTTTTGCCATCAACCTCAGCCCCTGGGATATTAGTGATTAAATTGCCAAAATGGTCAACATATTGGATAGAACCAATAATCCCATCATCGGTTAGTGTTTTTGTTAGTATATCTAGCGTTACCAAAGTGTTTGGCTCAATTACCTCTCCCAAGCTTTCGATTGGTAAGCCACTAGCCAAGTGAGCTCCAACACTAGCAAAGATATCTCGACCATGAAACGTAGTGCTAGGATTTATAGTGCGCCAGTAGGCTGAGTTGGTTAGCTCAACTGCTGCCATGACTGGGTATTGCTCCAAAATTCCACTGAATAGCCCATTATCTGGACCGACCAAGAAACCCTGTGAAAGTTGGATAGCGATCGCTCTTCGGTGACTGCCGACTCCTGGATCAACCACCGCCACATGAACTGTCCCCGCTGGAAAGTAGGGATAAGCATTGATCAAATTAAACCGAGCAGCGGCTAGGTTTTGAGGGGGGATGTGGTGAGTCAGGTCTACTATAGTCAAAGTTGGGTTAACTTGGGCAATGACACCCTTCATCACACCCACATAAACATCTTGTAAGCCAAAATCACTCAGCAGAGTAATAATCCGATTCTGAGGCATGGTTATCTCAAATCCAGTTGACTGATGATCATATCCCTTCTCGGGTAATCGGTAATGGGTAATGAGCCAGAATTGTTATGAGCTTCAAAGGCTTCCAACTTTAAACCTTAAACTTTCAACTTTCAACTTTCAACTTTCAACCGTCAACTTAAGGCTTAAGTATGAAGTATGACCTATGAAAGCTCAAGCTCAAAACTCAAAGCTGAACGGATGAGTTAGGATAAGGATTAAATTCAATACCACTTAACAAGGCTAATCTACCCTAGAGCAAAGGTTCACTAATCATGTCTATGGACACATTACTGACAGAGGTATGGAAAGCTTGGCATAGCCACAATGGCTGGATGGCTTGGAATTTGTTTCTAGCATCAATACCATTAGCTCTAAGTTTTTGGCTATTCCGGAGTAAATCTGGCTTACACTCCGGATTATGGTGGATAGGTTTAGCAGTTTTTATCCTATTTTTGCCCAATGCGCCCTATCTGCTCACCGATGTGATTCATCTAATTCAAGCCATTCGCAGGAATTACTCAGTATGGACAATTACTCTAGTTGTTATTCCCCAACATCTGCTAGTTATCCTAACCGGTTTTGAAGCTTACGTTCTATCTGTGATTAACCTAGGTGAGTATTTGCAGCAGCGAAGGTTAGGAAAGTTGATATTTTTAGCTGAGTTAATTACTCATGCTCTGTGCGCCTTTGGTATTTATTTAGGACGATTCCAACGGTTCAACAGCTGGGACTTAGTTGCTCAACCCAGTAGCTTAGCCAAGAGTATGATTCATGATTTAACCTCTAAAGGTCCACTACTAGTAATGGCCGTAACATTCGTGGTGCTGACAGTATTTTACTGGATGATGAAGCAAATAACCTTAGGAATTATGATCAGAATGCGCCACCAAAGTTCTGGCAGCGCAGCTTCTGGATAATAGATTCACAGCGTGCAAGGTTTTACGGCTGATTACATTCAGCCTTTTCCTGACTGATACCAAATCCGGTTCATATAGGTTACTTAACTAAATCATCAAATCAAGTCTAGGCAAGGACTTTGATTGTTTTGAATATAGTCTTATTAAACCGGATTTGGAATGACATCTGGCGTAGTATAGTTTTCCCTGTTGCGGTAGATATAGCCGTCAGGTTCGTTCTTGAAGATGACACCATTGGTAACTAACCCCAGAACATTTTGACCTGAGCTGTTGAGAATTTCCATAGCAGCATTAGCCCTGGCAGAATCTGTTTTTTCAGGTCGGGCTACCAGTAAAATGCCATCAGCCATTTTGCCCAAAATTGGGGCATCAGCCATACCAGCTAATGCTGGAGTATCTATGATAACGCAGTCATACTCTCGTGAGAACTTCTGCATCAGTAAAGCCATCTTCTGAGAGTCCAAAATAGCCACAGGATTTGGAGGAATTACCCCAGCCATCAGAACATCAAGACCAGTCATTACTTCCCGTTTAGCCTGATGAAATTGAGCCTCACCCACCAGAATATCACTTAAACCCAAGGAGTTAGTTAGTTCCCACAGATGATGTTGAGATGGATAACGCAGATCAGCATCGATTAGTAACACCCGGCGTCCTACTTGAGCCATAGCCGCAGCTAAATTAGCACAGACATGGGACTTGCCTTCCTTAGGAACAGAACTGGTTACTACAATCGATTGCAGTGGTCGATCAGAACTGATAAATTTCAGATTCGCTTGCAGAATTTGATAGGCTTCACCGACGACAGAGCGGGGCAAATCTCTTGGAAAAATGGGGAAAACATTCTGTTGAGACGATCCAGCAAAATAGCTGGTACTGACCAGCTTGCCGTAATCTGGAATCACCCCTAACAAGGTATATCTAAACAACTCTTTTAATTCTTTGAGAGTATGAACCGATTTGTCTAAGAGGTCGATCAAGAAAGCCGTAGCGATCGCAACTAAGATACCAGCAAAAGCTCCCCCTGCCAGGATCAGGTTGATGGGGATTTGAATCGGCTCTTCAGGAACGATCGCCTCTGAAATCACAAGGGCATTACCGACATTTTGATTTTCCGCAACTCTAGTTTCTTGTAGCTTGCTTAACAAAATTTGGTAAGTTGCTTGTGCAGCAGCTACCCGTCGCTCCAGTTCCCGCTGATTCTGCTCTAATTTCGGTAGGACTCTAGACCGCTCTTTGTAAGACGACTGAGTATTCCTCAGAACAGCTAGTTGGCTAGTCAGCCCTAAACGCTGTACCTCGGACTGAACCAGTTCTGCAGTCAGTTGTTGCTGGATTGGTCCAAACTCTAACAAACTCTTAACCGGTGGCGCTGATTGTTGGCTACCAATGACTTGTGCTATTCGCTCTTTTAGTAATTTTAATAGTGCAGCTTCCTGAAAAGCCAACTGAGCCACTGTTGGGTATTCATCGTTGAAGCGGGTGCGCTCCACTGCTAACTGAGCTTGTATCTCTTGGAGTTGTTTCAGTGCATCCTGCACCCCAGTAGATTGCCTTAAAGACGTAGCTGCCACAGCTTGCTGTGTATCCAGACCGATCTTATTGCGCAAGCCCTTAGACTCAGCATTTATCTGTGCTAACTGAGCCTGAAGTTGAGAAATTTCGTCCTCTAATTTGGCAATCGACTCGACTGCAATGTTAGCTTCTTGTTGCAGGTCTAGTACTTTATTAGCTTCTTTGAATTTACGTAAATCCGCTTCTGATTGGCTGACAGTAGCTTCAACTTTTGGGAGTTGTTTCTCAATAAAGTCACGAGCAGCGACAGCTTCCGCTCGGTTAGTTTGGAGATCATTCTCTATGTAAACCTTAATCAGTGTGTTAACGATCCTTTCTGCCCAAGTAGGATCAAAGGATTCATAGGAAATAGTTAAGATGTCTGTCCCCGGAATTGGTTTGACACTGAGTTCTTTTAAAATGAACTCAGGAGAGATAAATTCACCGTTTTTATCCCTGAGGTTGAGAGTTTTGATGGTTTTTTCTATAATTGGTCTGGAAATAATAATTTCTACTTCCGTAGATAAAGGGTCCCTCTTGCGAGCCACATTATCAATAGTGCCAGTTGAATTATCAACCCCGGTCAAAGAAGAATTATCTGTCTTTAACAACAGTTGAGCTGCTGCTAAATAAACAGTTTTTTGAGAGAATGCATACCATGCTGCAAGACCAAAAAAACCAGCAAAGGCTAGGGTTGCTGGCAAAAAACGCCGTTTGAAAACTAGCCAGTATTTATGAAAATCTATTTCTTCTGAATAATCTATAGCTTCCATAATAATTGCTCAGGAAAAAATTTTAATAGTCACCGACAAAAAATTAGTAGATTACTCACCCTTTTTTCACCGTTAGAAGCTAGGTATTTTTTTTATAAATCTATCTATAGTTAGATGCTCTATAAATTAAAATAAATTATAATATTGATTGATTATACTTGATTAAGTTATTGTTATTAACAATCATCAAAAAAATACTATCATGTATATTTAGTTTTAGTGTTAATTTACCAAGTTTTTTTCGGTAAGGGGTAATGGGTTGGGAGTAATCACAATTCATCGTTGCCCTTTACTAATTACTAAACCTTACACTCTTAATGCTTCCAGACAGGATATAAATTGTATTTTGATTACTATTCTACTAAAGTCTGTCTGGCTTTAGCCTTCGAGGGCGAAGCATTTGTATACAAACTGGAACTGTTAGAGCTACTGTTTAAGCTACATATCCAGGTACAAATACTTCGCCCCTACCGACAATGGGTTTGGGTAGATTTAGCTAGCGTGTTGTCGATACCAGTCGATAGTATTCTTCAACCCCTGCTTAAACTCCATCTCAGCAGTGAAGTTAAACTCCTGCTTGGCTCGTTCAATATCCAGACAACGGCGAGGCTGACCATTGGGTTGATCAGTTTCCCAGACAATTTCTCCCTTAAATTCCATCAATTCGCAAATCAACTCAACTAAATCGCGAATTGAGATTTCATAGCCTGTACCCAAATTAACTGGCTCTGGCTGATTGTAATCCGTGGTAGCCATCACAATACCCCGTGCTGCATCGGTTGAGTAGAGAAACTCACGGGTAGGACTGCCATCACCCCACGCAGGCAATGTCATTTCTCCCTTTTGTTGGGCTTCATAGACTTTACGGATTAGAGCAGGGATTACGTGGGAACTGCTGGGGTCGAAATTATCTTCCGGACCATACAAGTTCACCGGTAACAGATAGATGCCATTGAATCCGTACTGTTGCCGATAGGCTTGTAGCTGGACTAAAAGAGCTTTCTTAGCAACCCCATAAGGGGCATTGGTTTCTTCGGGATAACCATCCCACAGGTTATCCTCTTTAAAGGGTACTGGTGTGAATTTGGGATAGGCACAGATGGTACCAACACAGACAAATTTTTCCACACCAGCTTCATAGGCGGCATGAATTAGCTGAGTACCCATCATTAAATTGTCATAGAATAGCTCAGCTGGCTTTTCTCGATTAAGACCAATGCCACCAACGTGAGCAGCAAGATGAATGATGATATCCTGCTGATCCACAGCTCTTTGACAGTTCTCTAAAGAACGCAGGTCATAATCAAGCGATCGCGGAATAGTAATCTTCTGTGCATCCGCTCCAGCTTTACACAACTGATCTACTACCTGACGTCCTAGAAATCCAGCTCCACCAGTAACTAGAATCCTCTTATTACTAAGATCTAAACTTTCCATTTATTTGTCATCCTTGCCTAGCTTTTGGAGAACTATCACCGTCTGGTGCATCGCAATGCAAGCAGGAATATACTAAGTCATTATTCAACACAAATCCTATCGATCCGGATTTGTGGTTGCTGATGTATTCGCTTGCACCAACGATGCTACCTTCACAGTCAGTCATAGACTAACGGATTAGTCAACCATTGTAGCTACACCTTGACGGATATAGGCTTGATCATTCAACGGTTTAGTACTCTTGCCGTTAGCGCTCGACAGACCCAAAGCTTGTAAATCCGCTTCTACCATTAAGGCTACCAACTCCTCAAAGGTTACAGATGGCTCCCAACCTAGTGCCTTTTTTGCCTTGGTGGGGTCACCAATCAGTATATCTACCTCAGCAGGGCGCAAATAACGCTCGTCAAACTCCACATAATTATTCCAATCCAGATTTACATATTTGAAGGCAATCTCTAAAAACTCCTTAACTGAGTGGGTTTCACCAGTAGCTACCACATAATCATCTGGTTTGTCTTGCTGGAGCATCAGCCACATGGCCTTGACATAGTCCTTCGCGTAACCCCAGTCTCGCTTAGAATCAAGATTACCCAGGTAGAGTTTTTTCTGCTGACCTCCGACAATTCGGGCAATTGCTCGGGTAATCTTGCGGGTGACAAAGGTTTCCCCTCGACGGGGTGATTCGTGGTTAAACAGTATACCATTGCAGGCAAACATGCCGTAGGATTCACGATAGTTTATAGTTTGCCAGTGAGCATACACCTTAGCACAGGCATAGGGAGAGCGGGGATAAAATGGAGTGGTTTCCTTTTGGGGTATGTCCTGTACCTTGCCAAACATCTCAGAAGAACCAGCTTGATAGAAACGCACGTCGATACCGGTGCGCTGACGATAGTCCCGAATCGCTTCCAAAAGTCGGAGAGTACCCATTCCCACCGAGTCAACGGTATATTCTGGGGAGTCAAAACTGACCCGAACATGGGATTGAGCCCCTAAGTTATAAATTTCCGATGGCTTAACCGCCTCTAAGATCCGGCGTAGGGTCACACCATCAGTCAAATCACCGTAGTGTAAGAAGAACCGTGCGTTTTGATTGTGGGGGTCTACATAGATATGGTCAATGCGATCTGTGTTGAAGGTGGAGGTCCTTCGGATAATACCGTGAACCTCATAGCCCTTTTCTAGCAACAACTCACTCAAGTAGGAACCGTCTTGACCTGTAATTCCAGTGATTAGCGCTCTCTTTGGTTCCGTCATTTTTTACTTTTCCTGTAACGTAATGTGGGCAATTTTGGTAGATATTGCTTCCCCAGAAAATCTCCCATGCAAACTGGGAAGTTTGCATAGGAGTTAATCATCACCAGCTTAACTCAAAAAATCATTTGTGGCTGTAGTGAATTTACCGTAAATAAACTCTCATCAAAAATTTCACATATTCTCCACAGAAAGTTTAAAATTATATATTCATAGAATTATTGAAATACTAAAATAGTGTTGACATGAATAAATTGTTGGGTTAAAAATTTGCTATTGTGTTTTTGATTTTAAACGATCAGGATATTTTTGTTTTTTTTAAGTTAAATTATGTTTTTTTTCCATGATAAGTAGTCGGACAAAAGTTTTTGGTGCTGTATAAAGTTTTGTAAATAGATCCAAAACCTTTTGGGGTAAAGGTTACACTGATTTTACAGTTTTTGAAACACTACCGTTTATTTATGTCCGACTACTTATAGAGCATATTAGTTTAATAAACGCTTCGCAAATAAGGCAGTATTATTGCCTATATTTCAGTAAAAAATATACCATATATGATGGTATATTGAAGGTTTAAAATTGACAAAAATATCTTTTTTTTGCAGGTGATAAGTTCTAAGTTATTATGATTATGTTCAGGTTAATCATAAAGATATATAAGCTCGTAATGAAATAAAATATGGTGTATAGTTTTTTAAACAAAATTAATAATTGATCAAAAATATACCGTTATAGCCTAGATTAAATTCACAAAATACTTAACGTTATTTTTTAAAAAAAAAATTTATTTTAGATAATTGCCAATCATAGATGTCAATAAATTATCTGAACACCACTTTATACGTCATGCAGTTTTACCAGGAATAACGGGACTTTTGCAAGTGTCCGGTCGTTCCGATATTACGTCTTGTCTTGATGCAGTCGCTCATGGCGCATGGGTCTGTGTGCGGAACCTGCGTCCGCACCGCTGTTTGCCCCGTGGAAACCCCCTGTTCCCTTGCTGCATCGCTTTGAAGAAGTGGTACATCTAGATACTTTGTACATGTAAAATTGGTCATTATGGCTAGATTTGAAGATTTTAGTAAAAACTGCCATAGTACTTTTCCAAAAAAAAAGGCGCTGACTAGTAACATCAGTTCGATATAACTAACTTTGTCCAGGAGTCAGGAGTGGGTAAAGGGTAGCATGGGCGCGCCTAGTGGATAAGCACCGTTTAAAGTATCGGTTAAATTTCCTAAAACAATAACAATTTCTATCCTCAGAGAGAGATAATTTTGTTCAACACTTGGGAATATTCACAATAATAATTAGTTAGGGTTATTTTTCTACACTGGAAAAAAAAACTATGGTTATGGAGTTAACTGTTGCCATCCCAACATACAATGGTCAGAAGCGTTTACCAGAAGTCTTAGACCGACTGCGAGACTGTTGCCAGCAAGACCAACTGAACTGGGAAGTTATTGTTATTGACAACAACAGCACTGACGGGACTGCTAAGCTTGTTGAGGCTTATCAAGCCAATTGGCCAACGCAATATCCCTTGAGGTATTGTTTTGAACCGAAACAAGGGGCAGCTTATGCCAGATGCCGTGCCATTCAGGAAGCCAGAGGTGAACTAGTGGGCTTCCTAGACGATGACACGATTCCATCAATGTCTTGGATAGCTGCTGCTTACGCCTTTGGCAAATCTCACCCTACTTCTGGTGCTTATGGTAGTCAAATCCATGGTGTTTTTGAAGTCACTCCTCCAGCAAATTTTGATAAACTTGCGCCCTTTTTAGCAATCACTGAACGTGGCTGTGAGCCATTACTTTATGAACCTCACAAAAAATTACTACCGCCTTCAGCTGGGTTGGTTGTGCGAAAACAAGCTTGGTTAGAGAGTATGCCCTCTCGGCCTATTTTGACTGGGCGTACTAAGAGCAGTATGTTAACTGGGGAAGATTTAGAGATGTTGTCTCGTATCCAAGCTAAGGGCTGGGAAATCTGGTACAATCCTGCTATGGAAATTGAGCACAAAATCCCTAGCTGGCGTCTGAGACGTGAGTATTTAATTCCATTTTTCCGTGGGATTGGTTTAAGTCGTCATGTCACCCGGATGTTGAGTGTAAAACCTTGGCTAAGACCGTTGGCAACTCTGGCTTACATGACCAACGATTTGCGCAAAATTACCTTTCACTGGCTCAAACATGGTGGTGCTATCCAGTCTGATTTAATTGCAGCTTGCCAAATGGAGTTGTTTCTTAGTAGTCTATGGAGTCCTTTTTACCTCCTTAAACATGGGTATTTTGCTGACTATGATAACTAGTTAAAATAACTAGTTATTTTAACTTCAAAATGCTTAACAGGGGGAAGGAACTGGAAGAGGGAATTCATAAATTGCTCATAAATTGCTCATAAATTGTGATATCATACCGCAAATAGGCAATACCTAAAAATGCGATTATGGCCCGGTCGCTGCTACGCGATTGGCCGTAGGCCACGCTACGCGAACGCGAACGGAACATCGCGTTTTGCTGCTGACGTGGGATTTTCTTGAAATACTCACTGGTTTAAGCCGATTGTCTACTTATGACTAGCTCTGATAACTGATTTGAGTAGCGAGGGTGGAGCAACCCGAGTACCTCCTGTTTTTTGTAAGTGAGAGTCAAAGCATCCATAATCCCTTCCAGCCATCCTTCCCGATTTCTAAACAGCCAACGCTGTAGTTCTTTTAGGGGCATTCCAGCAACCGCCTCAGTGGGCAAAGCAGTTAGAATTTCCAGAGGGACAATAAAACCAAGAGACACTTCCCCATAGGTAACCATAGCTAATTCAGTTCCTGACTGCCAGCGTGTGCGATCAGAACGTGCCTTGGTGGAAAGTTGGGCAAGGGAAACTTGGTGGTAAAGAAAAGTCATAGTTATAGATTCAATATATTCCCATGCCATACTGGAAAATTCCAGCTGACATCACTAAAACTCAGAATTCCCAGTTAGCCAACACCTGTGACTAAAAACCTGTAACTAACAGAGTTTCTGAACTTAGCAGATGGCACCCTGATCCAAATCTTGGCCTCTTCGCGTCTTTGTGGTTTAACCAAGTTTGGTTTAATTAAAACCCCATTATCCATGCTGCCATTTTTACTAAATTTCACCCTGGCTCAAACGACCCCAGCACCAACACCTCAAGTAGAAATCGTGCAACTCCAAGAAATACGCCCTCTAGCAGGACAACTAGATAATGTACCCGTATTCAACAGCAACAGTCCCGAACTAGTACAGACTGAAGGAATTTTACTGTCCACATTTCCCCCTTCTGACAAAGCCAATCCAGGGGCTCACTTAAACTTTCCATTTCAGGGGCGCTTTGATATCTTTGCCCACCATGTTGCCAAAGCACCCACCCTAGATGATTTGCGCACCCTCTATCTAGGGATTATCCTCCACAATCCGGGCAAAGAAGCAGTAACAGTAGATATTATTGAGGCAGCTAGTTACCTGAGTCAGCCTGATGCACCATTTATCGAATTACCCTCCCAAGTAGATAATTCTTCCGGTAGAGTTTATGCTGGGCCTGGTAGCCGAGTGATGAGTGATATCCTCCGTGGAGGTAGGCAAGACGGATTTCCTGCCCAATTGGTGATTCAGGCTCAGCAAAGCCGCATGTTGCTGAATCTGCCAATTCCAGTGCGAACCTTGACACCACCGATTAATGGTCGCTCAACGTTGATGCGGTTATACAGTGATGGAAAGGTATACGCCGCCAGTCTTGCCAAGTATGCACCTTTAGATACTGATGGGAATGAACGCTCTCCTACTATAGCTCAATGGCAGGATTTATTAGAGCAAGGGGAGTTAGCTGGACCACGCGATCGCGCCCCGACTGATCCGATTGCTACTACTGGTTCAATTATCTACGGTCGAGTGGCAGGAGTAGCCCGAGGCTCTAGATGGCAAGCTCAGTTAGTGGATAATCCTACTGCTCAATCTCTAACTATTCCGCAACCGGGAAAAGCCTTTTCCTACGGACTGAGTACCCTCCATCACGGCAGGTTAGGTACTGGTCAAATTCAGAGTGCGCCGATGTTAGTCCGTTATCCAGATACCGCCTATTTTGCCCATGGTAACTATGGGGTGCAATACAGCCTGACCTTGCCACTGATTAATCCCACCCGGGATACTCAAACGGTCACTCTGGCTCTTGAGACACCGATTAAACAGGATCAAATCCAGGGAGGATTAAGGTTTTTAAAGGCACCAGCTAAGCAAATATTTTTCCGAGGGACAGTGCAATTGAGCTATAAGGATGATCAAGGTTTACCTCGGACGCGCTATGTGCATTTGGTACAACGGCGTGGTGAGCAGGGGGATACCCTAGTGAGGTTGCAGATGCCACCCCTTGAGCAACGGCTGGTGCAAGTCGATTTTCTCTATCCACCAGACTCGACACCCCCCCAAGTTTTAACGGTTCGGACACATCATCAATAGACCTCTTGCATAAGTCTCAACCCAAATGTAAAAAACCTAGCCCTGTGAGGATGGCAAGGTGGGGAGTATGTCACATCAGGTTATATGTATCAATGTAAATTGATATTGTAGTCAATGTAATAAATTCATGAAATGATCAGTTGATTATCTCGAAAGGTAGATAAAATGTTACAATCTAACTTATTAGACTGAAAAAGTCAAACAATGATCAGCGTCTTCCTATGTTGTCCTGTGAGCATCCTGCCTTGCGAGTTCTAGTAGTTGACGACCATGAATTAACTCGATATAGCCTTCAGTTAGCATTTTCGGCTCAGGAGAATATTGAGATAGTTGCTCTTGCTAGTAACGGGAAAGAAGCCATTGATATGGTAGAGTGCCATCGCCCGGATGTTATAGTACTTGATCTACAAATGCCTATGATGGATGGTCTAAGTGCAGCCACCCGGATCAAAAGTCTAGAGCCAGACACTAAAATTATTGCCTACTCTTCAGTAGAAGACCCCCAAATTGAGGTAATGAGCCAAACCGCTCCCGTTGATATCTTCTGTAGGAAAGATGTTGCCACTTCAGATCTAATTAATTTAGTTAGGAAAATGGGGAGTGATAAAGTTAACCGTCTACAACCACTAGCTAAAATCAGCTGAGAAACGAAAACTAGAATAAGGCGCTGCTAAACTAAGGAATTATGCAATTATAGTCGGCTAATTTCCCCATTACCTCATTACCCTCAATTATTCCATTAATCAGCAACGCCAATTTTTTGAGGCATCAGTTAGCCTTTCTATTCGGGGAAAGTACGCTTAAATTCATCGATTAGGTCATCGAGTTCTTCTAGAGCCTGATTAACATCAATTCTGAGGGTACCCAAATCGGGTTGCTCCAGAAGCCGTAGCAAGGATTCCCGTTTACTGGTGATTAAGGTAATTCGCTCCTTAATTTTTTCCAACTCCATTTTTGGCTGTCTCTTATCTACAACTTTATGATAACGATCAGATTTTATCATAAAAAGGGGGAATAAGGTATTTAAGAGAAAGACTTGGTGCAATTATTAATTCGTTCTTACTTGCCTGGAGTCGGGAATATCGGTCAAGCCAGTAATCAGAGTATTGGGTTGATGTAATGATGGGAAGATGGGGGATAGGGCAGATAGGAGTGGATAAAATTCACCCAAAACCATATATTGGTAATTTTGTCAACTTCTATGACTTGACCACCACTCTATGATAATAAAACTGGAGTTATTTCTGTTACATAGCTAAATAATGTTACCCCGAACTTCCCTAGGAACTGTAGGTCTAGTCATTGGTGGATTACTGACCGTAATCGGCTTTGTTGCCTACGCTACCGATAATGCCACCCTGAATCTAGTGGGATTCTTTTATGGAATTCCGATTCTACTAGGAGGTCTTGCCCTCAAAGCTGCCGAGTTAAAGCCTGTGGAATTAAGCCAACCAACAATTCCTGAAGTCCTGACGCTGCGAGAGCAAAGCGCCACCCCAATCCAAAACCAGATTCGCAAAGACGTAATGCGATATCGCTATGGTCAAGAAGCCCATCTAGATAGTTCCTTGGAAAGCCTTGGTTTATCTCCTACTGATGAAGAAAGACCTGTGTTGATGGGGTTACGAGAAACTTCGGTGGATGGTGCTTATGCCTTAATTCTCGAATTTGATTCCCCACTAATTCCTTTTGAGACTTGGCTCAAAAAGCAGGAAAAACTGGAAAACTTCTTTGGACCTGGTATTAGAGTAGATTTAACCGAACTTGAAGAAGACCAGGTGGATGTAGCACTAGTGGCAATACCCGAAGAAAGCACCAGCGTGTAAAGACCTTACCTTTAAAGCTCTCCGCTGTTACCTAGACGGGGATTCTCCGTTGAAACAGTCTGTCATATACCGCCCTGTGACGCTGAGCGCCGAGTTGTTGCCTAGACATCGGCGCTCAGCGTTGCTGTTCTGTTGTCGGTATAGTTTTTACAAGCGCACTACATACCATTGTAAATACTCTCCAGGTCCTACATCTAATTCACAGCTGGTCTCCATCAAATACTGTCCTTGCTCCTCCAAAGAAGTCAAATGCTGCAAATCCCTTGGCAAATCATCCTGACGATTTGCCAAGATTGCCATTAACTTTGACTTTAACTCCATTGGAGTCAGAATCACCTCTGGCTGATTAGTTTCTAGAACTACATACCCATCTTCCTGGAACATTATAGAATTAGGCATATCTTAGATCAAATCCACTTTCTTCCTTCGTTTATAATCTTAGGATGTTTGTGATTTTTTGGGTCTTTGTGGTAACTAAAAAACTATTCATTTGCAAACCTATTCCCGTGCCAGCTACAAAACCCTGATCGATATGTTTCTATCTCTCAACTACGAGCCAGCCTTAGAATCCCTCGGATATGACTATTTTGACGAAGTAGCAGCAGCAGAATTTCCTAGGCATATCCTGCGGTTTCGTAACGACCAATTGTTACCCCGTATTGGATTAAATCCCCAAGACACTAACGACCAAGACTTTATCCAAGCTTTCGGTAAATTTCAGGGAGTTCGACCCTTTTTAGCCCTGCGCTACCATGGCTATCAATTTGGTGAATATAACCCTAGACTAGGGGATGGCAGAGGTTTTCTCTATGGTCAAGTAAGAGGTATTGATGGGGAACTTTACGACTTCGGTACCAAAGGCTCTGGCACCACACCCTACTCCCGAACTGCTGATGGTAGACTGACCCTCAAAGGAGGGGTGCGGGAAGTACTTGCAGCTGAAGCGTTGCACCATCTTGGAGTTTTAACCTCCCGCTGTCTGAGCCTGATTGAAACTGGAGAGCAACTGTGGCGAGGTGATGAACCTTCTCCAACTCGCTCATCAGTTATAGTACGTTTTAGCCGTTCCCATATCCGGTTTGGTACCTTTGAGCGACTGCATTACTTTAAGCGTCCGGATTTAATCAAGAAGCTATTAGACCATGTGATTGAGCAGTACTACCCAAGCATAATCCCCCTAAAGGAGGATAAGAAACAGGAGCAGTATGCTCAGTTTTACGCTGAGTTGGTGGAACGAGTGGCTCGATTGGCAGCCCAGTGGATGGCAGCGGGTTTTTGTCACGCTGTCTTAAATACCGACAATATGTCGATTACTGGCGAAAGTTTTGATTATGGACCATTCGCCTTTATCCCCACCTATGACCCTAAGTTTACCGCTGCTTACTTTGACTATTACAGGCGCTACAGTTATGGCAATCAACCTGGAATTTGTCAGTTAAATTTAGAAATGCTTCAGCAACCGTTAGGGATGGTAATCCCAACATCGGAGATGGAAGCAGGTTTAGCCGAGTTTGGGAAACATTATTACCGCAATTATCGGCACTTGATGCTGAATAAACTGGGATTTGAACAGTTGCCAGAGTCGGAAGAGTCAGAGTTATTGAGGTTAACGATTCAGTTCCTGCAAGATACTCAGGTTGGTTATCACGCTTTCTTTGCTGAATTAGCCCAACAGTTTGATAAGAGTTGGCGAGATGATGTTACTCAGATAATGAGCCGAGAATCTTTTTGGGAGTCAGATGCTCAGTATTCCTCCCTAGCAGATTGGCGCAATTTATACCACCACCTTTTACAAAATTTATCAGTTGATCAGCTTAAGGATATGTCAACACTTTTGCGAGATAAGAATCCGCACACTGCTTTACTCAGACCTGTAATTGAGGCAGTTTGGGAGCCAATTACTCAAAAAGATAATTGGGAGCCGTTTTATGAGTTGATCAGCAAACTACAAGCTAAACAATGAAACAGTGATTAGTTCCAAGCCGAGGCAAGAACCATTTATCTGAATTTAATTTAATTCAAATTAAGATTGTTGACATTTCCATTAACTTCTGGTGTTAACCCTGACGGTCTAGGAGATGACACTGGAGCTAATGGTATCTCTAGCAGCGGTCGATTCAGAGCAATCCTGAGGGGTTCTGCTTTTGGCAATGGAGTTGGGTTAGTGGCCATCTGTGGCACTGGTGAGGGTCCATTAGGCACAATCATCGAAACCGCACCGACAAACATGGCAGCAAGGGCAGCACCACCCCAAACAAATTTTCGGCGATTCCGGCGGCGGTCAATTTTTGAGAAAACTTGCTGTGCCAGTTCTTGAGCTGGTTGCTCTGTTTGTGGGACGGGCATGGTTCGGAATGCCTGACGTAGCATCAGCAGTCGATTGTATAATCGTTTGGCCTCTGGGTCAGTTGCCAATAGCTGCTGCACATCAGAGCGCTGTGCTGATGTTACTTCCCCATCAACGTAGGCACTGATTAATTGAAAGCGATTGCGTTTGAGGGAATCCATATCTTTGGCAGATTCCTGCCCATAAGTGTTATCAGGGTTAAATTTAGAGGTCATTTTCTCATCACCAACGAGTCATCGTAAACTCCCCACACTAGATATCCCATATTTTTTATATTAAGGGAATAACCAATACAGGAAATCCGGCGCTTTAGATAAAGATTTGAACAAGCTTGTCTTCTCAAATTATGGGATTTAGATAAAGATCTGATTAAGCAAGCCTTGTAAAGATTTGATATATTATTAAGTAACTATACTGATGTTTAGGAATCTAGATAAGCTTGCAGGTGAGATTGCAATCTCGCTCTTGCTCTAGCAATTCTAGACTTAACGGTTCCGAGAGAAGCGCCAGTAATTTCGGCAATTTCTTCATAAGCCATACCTTCGATTTCCCTAAGGATGATGGTAGTACGAAACACTTCTGGCAACTCTGATATTGCCTTGTGCAGTTGCTCATAAAACTCTCTGGTCGTCATATCTTCTTCTGGACCAGGCTCTGCTGAAGCAATTTCCCAATCCATATCGCCATCATCCATATGACGTGGTGCATCCAGAGACAGGGGGTGGGCTACCCGCTTGCGTTTGCGGAGCTCATCATAGAACAGATTGGTGGCAATACGGCTTAACCAACCTTTGAACTTGACTGGTTCATTAAGTCGTTTAATATTACGGTAAACCCTAATCCACACCTCTTGGGCTAAATCGGAGCGATCTTGCCAGTCTGGTGCCAAGTGATACAAAATCTTATCCACGTGGGACTGATACCGACGTAGTAGCTCAGCAAAGGCTGTGCGGTCAGGACTCATCCCTTCCTGACAGCGTAAAACCAAATCATAGTTAGAGAGTTTCTCAGGTTGCACCGGCAGTTGAGGAAGTGTTACCTCTGTTGACCAGGATAGAGAAATTGGTTGACTCATGATTGGAATAGCTTCTAAAACTTTCTTCCTCTCATTGACTCCCAACTTCTGCGATTGGTTCCCGCTCATCGAGCACTAGTCTATCTTACATTTTCACGCTTGTAGTGGACTGAGCCAGCAAACAGCCAATTAACTATTAAATTAACTAGTCATTTCCAATTAATTAACTATTAAATAAATTAATTATGGCCATAAGCAACTCAATTAACACTAGCTTAATGATATTTTGCTTTGGGTCAGCAGGATTGTTAATCTCAGCTACACTACCACAGCTTAAGCTGAAGCAACTTACACCTGAGATTAGCCAGGTCTTGCCAGCAACCTCTCGGTTGACCATAGCACGACTCGATACAGATAAGACGCTGACAAAAACCTCTTCAGTATACCCAGAACTGGAACCGTTGTCATCCGAAAAAACAGCCTCAGATCTGATCAAACCTCAGGTAACGCTAAAGAGACTGAAATCAAAAATTCCCAAGGTTTTACCAGCCACCTCTTATTTTACTGATGCAATTGCTGCTATTACTTACCAGGTAGTTGTGGATTTGAGTGATACTACGGTCTACTTGTACTGGGGAGAACAATTGCTCCAGAGCCACCCAATTGCTATTGGTAAACCCGGTTGGGATACACCCACTGGCAGTTTCAAAATTATTCGCAAACAACCCAACCCTATTTGGAAAGAACCGATTACTGGTGAACTCATACCTCCTGGACCTGATAATCCTTTAGGAGAAAGGTGGATTGGTTTTTGGTCTGACGGGCACCATCAAATCGGGCTTCATGGCACTGATGAAGAAGAGCTAATCGGCACAGCGGTTTCCCACGGCTGCTTACGGATGCTCAACCAGGATATTAAACAGTTGTATGAGCAGGTAAGTCTAGGAACACCAGTCATTGTGAGAGATTAAACATCTCAACCGAAAAATTGCCATTGAAAAGGGATTTTTAACCATCACCTGTTAACACTGACTCAACGTAATCCATTTGAGCCCTGAGGCTTTGGCTCAAAGTGTGGTGCAAACTCCTCTAACATATTACTAATCTGTTCCATCAGATCGCTGTTTTTTTTGCCGATTGCTTGGCGATCACCGCCAAAATCAGGTCGCTCTAGATATTTGGCTATGGCATCCTTGACTTGATGGTTAATTAAATCCATTAGGTCTTGCTTTGCTCTTTTACGCTGGTATTGAGCACCTTTTTCGGTAGTGGCATAGAGAGGGGGCAGTCTATTGAGGGCATAGGCAGCAATATCTCCTAGCTCCAGAAAGTGATCGCTCTTGTCTTCTATCTTGGTAAATTGATCAATTGCTTCGCTTAATACCAACTCTTCCATGACATTGATAAACTGCTTGCGAGCAGCTGTAACCACCTCACCACATAGAAGCGCCCCCATCAGTCTGTCTAATGCCATATATTCTTCAATGGAGAGTTCCGAAGCTGTGTCACAAAGGCGACCGACCTCACTCTCCATCAGGGGAGTTAAGTAGCCATCTTTCAACGCTTTTTCTACAATTTGCTCAATTCTCATGAGTAGATTTAATAGCTATTGATTTAATGGTCAAAATAATTAATAGTATAATCTAGGAATTTAGCTTCGTCTTTATCTGATTAAGCTGATCCCGATGGGTGAATCTGGGGGATTTCGTGAAGCGGAGTCAGTGGTTAGTGGGATTTCCTAGTAAAATCAAAAAAAGAGTAGGAGTAAGTTAGCCATAGGGCTTTAGCCTATGACTAGCTACAAACACGAGGAATTTATGGAGTAGTGGTCAATAACCACTAAATCCTAAGGGAAGGACAAGTTAACAGCTAACCAATAGGGAAAGGGCAAGAGTAAAGAAAATTTTTCCCTCTTGCCGGTTACGTTTACCGATACTTTTTAGCTACCAAAATCTACTTTGCCGATTTTAGCCCACTAATGCAAGCTGCTTAAGCAGCCAGGGGGTATCTCCCAAGGCCAAGATAGGTTTTGTTCCGCTCTTGGCGCAATTATCTGTGTTTAATAGAAAACGCAACCACTATCATGGTTTGCTTTGGTTTTCGGCTTCAATTCAAGGAACCAGAATGTTTTCAATGACACTATAAAACTAATCATTGTCTAACCTATTTTTGTAGATACTGCAAGATATTTGGAGAAAATCGTCAACAGTGGCTAGCCCTTTACCCTTGATGTTTAGATTTATCTATGATAGCAAATGTGCTGGCTTAGTTATAGTATAGGTGATCCAGGTGACATACTCCCGACGCTGACAAGCGCGGTACAGCGTGGGCTTCTTACCAACACCATCCAACGATATCGGCTTTCGCCGACGCTGCGCGAACGGTTACACGGGTTACTTTATTAACGACACGGTCAGAAGTTACCGTAAGGATAGGGTCGCCTTTATGGTTGGTAGGCTTAGGGTAAAAAGGTTAAATCTTATTGATTAAGGCGACCCTATCTATCGGTTTCGTCTCCGGGATGCCCCTCCGCGCCGGAACAATACAACTCGTTCTATGTTTAGCTAGTAGGTGGCGGTTAGCTCTTAATTTGTTTCCCCTACTGTCCCTAGTATAGCCCATTGGCATTTCGACGTTCCGACCCTTGCCCCGCGCTTCCCATACGACACTTACCCAATGAAGGTAAAGTGCGGGGCTTCTCGCGGTTTAGCTAAGTGATGGGCTAGGGTCAGGTCAATTGATACCTTCCCATCTCCAGGGTACTGGGTCAACCGACTTACCGTGAACATAGAGACCCCAATGTAGATGAGGACCAGTGGAAGCACCTGTAGAACCAATGGTACCAATGACCTGGCCAGCTTGAACAAAATCCCCCTCTTTAACTTTAATTTCGCTCAAGTGCAGCATGATACTGAGTACCCCTTGACCATGGTTAATCCCTACGGTGTTCCCATGAACCCGGAAACCTTCAGACTCTCGTCCCACTAGTGCTATCCTTCCTGCTGCTGGTGCTACTACTGGTGAACCGAAGCGACCGGCATAGTCAACACCACGATGGTAGTAGTTTTTAGCATAGACACCGTTGTAGTAGCGACGAACACCGAAAACACTGGAGACACGAGCATTGTTGGGTCTATAGAATTTACCATTCCAGAATTTTTCTGGGGTCAATAATTTTTTAAACTGGGCAACCCGATTTAATTCAAATTGGGTTGCTGGGGCAGAGGCTTTGCCAGACAGCCAGATGCGTTGGACAGGGAAAGACCGATTCTGAAGTGGTACAGCTATGTTGTTGACTTTACCATCACCAGCCACTCGTAAAACCAATTTTCCTGGTTTATCTAATGGGGTAGTGGGTACTAAAGCGCGATAACGATTTGTCCCTGCTGCAAAAGTAGGATAGGTCTTTTGACCCATAGAAACGGTTGGTGGTGAACCAACTGTTTCCGTTTGAATTACCACTGACAAAGTATCGCCTAACTGGGGATTGTCTGGTTGAACTTGTACCTGTAAAGCTTGCACTGGTTGGCACAGGGCTACAAAACCCGATGCCAGGGCTATTGCTGTCGTTGTAATCAGGCGTTTGGCAAGGTGCTTTGCACTCAGAAGTGGGGTGGGACTAGAAGGAGAATAGTGCTCTAGCCCTGATAGTGAGCCATGAGAGGATAGTGATTTCACTGACTTATACAAAGCGCGACTATAGATTTTTATTCTTTAGCTACTGGGGCATAGACTATCATTTAGCCCAGTGTGTTTCCAATTCCATCTAGTTTGCAGATGAACGGGACCAAAGAAGATTGAGTCAGGTGCCATCATAAAAGGACATCTAACTAAGGTGGATAGTCTATCACACTAACGGTTAGGCTAACTCGGTGGATGGATTCTCTATATCAATCAATCCCAAACTATGAAATAGTTTTTTTTAAGGGTAACTCACGATTGCCAAACTAAGTCGAGGTTTAAATTAATGGACAGTTGGATCATCAAGCTCCATGACTTCATTGGTGAAATCCCCTTCCTGGTGATTTCTTTAATTACAGCCGTAACATTTTGCTTTTGGTTAATTCCCTACACCACTGACTTGATGGTCAGCTGTGCAGCGGGTCTTGCTGGTGACTATTTAGGGCGCGAGCAACGCACCTTGGTGATTAACTCAAGTACCAACAATCCTGAGTTACTTTTAATGCTTGTCTCACTGGGATTAGGTAGGCTAGGAGGGATAGCTACCCCACTAGGCTCAAATTTTGCAAACATTTATCTTATGTTTTTTGTTGCTCCATTCTTTGTTTTATTTAAGTGGTTTTTTAAGAGGGATTTCAATAAGATATTAAATCTCATGACTCTAATCAATCGTGAAAAAAAGTTGGTAATTTGGCATTCAATTATGTCCTTAAGTATGTTTGGATTTGCCAGTATAGCCTATTGGTGCCTAACCGGAGGCTTTCAGTTTAATTATTTATCAGAAGACATCCCATTAAGAACATGGCACTGGTTATTAATCGGAGTGTTGATCTGTATAATTGGGATTGGGATATTTGTGTATTTTGAAAATAACTTGAAAAAGAAGCGCCCAGGATTATTTGAAGATATCACTGAGGAAGATTTTGAGTCAAACTGGTGGAAGTTTTTTTTAGGGACTATATCCCTGACGGTATTATGTTATGTTTTAAATGCCTTATTCTTGGCCTATACTGAACTATATAGTTCAGTATTAAGTCAGTGGTTGGGCTCAGCAGTTTTTGTGGGATTACATTATTTTATCGGTAGTCTGATATCTTCTTTACCAGAAGCGAATGTGGCAATAAAAAACTATGAACGTCTAACTTCACCGGATCTAAATACAGCCCTAGCATCAGCAAGTCAATCAAATATGACTAATCTTGCCCTGGGATGCTTGGGCTGTATTATCGCAACTATCTTGTTACTGACTGGACTAAGCTATAAGTTGTAAATCAAAAATGAAGAATTCAGAATGAAGAATTCAGAATGCAGAATTCAGAATGCAGAATGCATTCAAAGAACAGTCTTGAGCCTTGAGCCTTAAAGCTTTAGCCTTGAGCTGCTTGTGGCTTTAGATAAGCGATCGCATGATGAGGGATCATGATGGTCTGCTGATCTTGAGTGATCAGACACAGGCAGTTTTGATCTTGCCAGCACAACTTCCCCCTGAAGGAATCCCCGGTAAGAAGTTTTAGCTCTAGGAGTTGTTGGTCTTTGATATAGCCTTGAATTTGACTAATACTGGGCAAGCCGGTATCGAATTGGGCCATAATCACAAAAAATCGTGGAATGCGTGGGAACCCTACCAATCATAACCAATCATACTTGGCCAGGAGGGTTTTTGGCGTTTTGGGCAGCATAATCAGAAAAAGTATTTTAATCAGTCGGTAGCTAAATCGAGGAAAATTCGCGAAACTTAAACAAAAGGCTGCAAAAGAATTACCATAGCACCAGAGCCGATTAATAGGGAGTTTACTATGGAGTTTACAAAGTACCATGGACTTGGGAATGACTTTATTCTGATTGATAATCGGGATGACCTGGAACCCAGAATAACCTCAGAGCAAGCACTGCAGCTATGCGATCGCAATTTTGGAATCGGTGCAGATGGTGTTATTTTTGCCCTGCCAGGACAAGACGGTACTGACTATACGATGCGGATTTTCAACTCTGATGGTTCTGAACCAGAGATGTGTGGTAATGGGATTCGCTGTTTAGGAAAGTTTCTGGCTGATTTAGAGGGGGATAATCACAAAACCCACTATCGCTGCTTGAGCTTGAGCCAATTCCGTTTGTGCCTGTTTTAGTGCATCTTCGAGTTCTTGATAGGATTCCGGAGGAGCAGCTGTTGCTAGTTGTCGTTTAGTAGCATTAATATCTGCTTCCAGATTTTTGCGCTTAGCTAATTGCTCTTCAGCTAATTGCTTTTGAGTTGGTTGGTAGTAAGTCAGGAGATTAGTTAGGGAATGAAACATTTCTTCCTCAGCTCCTAACCAAGGGTCTTTAACCTCCCCAGCCTCTTGCTCTATTTGTTGATTTTCTTTTCCCAAGAACGCTTTAATTTTATCAAATTTTTTAGCAGGCAACTTGAGGGCAGTCAATAAATCTACCAGACGTTGATCACGCTGTTGTAAAATATCTCTAGCTAGTTTAGCCTGTGATGCCCGCGATTCTTTTTCTGCTTGAGCTTGAGCTTGGGTGAGTAGGGGTTCAATTAACGATAGAGGCAAAATACCAGCTGCTAATTCCCTCATCTGTTCACGAATTTGTTCAACTTTAGTATTGTAGTAATTTAGCTGACTCTCTAGTTGGTTCCGTTGGGCTGCTATTTTACCACCATCACAGACAAATTTATCAAAAGCTTGTTGCTGTTTTTCCCTGGTTTGTTCTAGCTGTTCTTGAATACTACATAACTCTTGTTTAGCTAGCTCATAGTCTGATTGTTGAGAGGAAAGCTTTTTTTCGATATCTTCCAAATTAGCAAGTTGCTGTTGATTCGCCATAGATTTGCGTTTGCGCGTCACTAAAATATCAAGGTCAATGGCTAAGCGGTCAGCAAGTTCTAGACCAAGTAATGATCGAATCGCTTCCACAACAACCGGGGGTGGTGTTTCCACTTCTGCTAGTTCTTTAACCTGTTCCCCATCAAAAAGAAATAGGTTTGATATTCCTAAGGGCAACAGATTTTCAATGTACTCGTCCCAGGTATTGGTTAGGGCAGAATCCAGCCAGTCTCCCTCTAAAATACCTAAGTTATCCTTACCATCTTTCGGTTTTTTTGTCCAAGTGCGTACAATCCGATACTCCATCGGCTGGTCGTTCTCAATATGTTCAAAAACTAATTCCACTCGGGTGTTGTCAATAGGTAAGGCATTGCGATTGACTGACTGAGTTAGAAAGTCGCTATAACTCAAATTGCCACGGGTGGAACATTGAGCGCGGTGTCCATATAAAGCCAGACGAATCGCATCCATCATAGTGGTTTTGCCGCCACCATTCATACCACCGACTAGAATAATAGGTCGAGAGTTATCATCTCTTTTTGGACAGAGATTGATTACCTGACGCCCGAGATAGGGGCCAAAGTTTTCTAGGACAAGTTCAAGGAAAATCACAGGATTTATCAAGTATGAATTTTCTAGGGAACAGGGAACAGGGAACAGGGAATCGGGAATCGGGAATCGGGAATCGGGAATCGGGAATCGGGAACAGGGAAAAGAGAAAAAAGTATGTGTACCTCATAACTATGATAAACGCTATAGTTGGTGTTAATCGTTTACCGTTAAATCTCAACGATTAAGTCTAAATAATTAACGCTAAAAAGATGAACCGGGCAGCTTTATAAATTCCTCCTCTTCTGGAGTATTAACCCGACCAAGGATTTTATTGCGATGGGGAAAGCGACCAAAACGTTCAATCACTTCTAGATGACGATAGGCATAATTAATGGTACTGGCACTATCGGGATCATCTTTAAGAGTCGAGAATAATTCAACACAGTAGCGCTGATGTTCGATATTTTCGCTATGCTCAAATGGTAAGTAGATAAACCAGCGCTGGACTGGTAAGAGTTCTTTGTCAAAGCCTCGATCAACAGCATACTGGGCAGTAGACAAGGCTTTGGAATCAGTAGCAAAAGCTTGGGGTTGACCCCGAAACATATTGCGAGGAAACTGATCGAATAGGATAATTAGCGCTAGGCAGCTATAGGGTGATGTTTGCCAATTATCTAACTCCCCAGTCACGGCTTGTTGATAGATGTCGAGGAAACGCGATCGCATTTCTTGGTCAAAATCTGGGTTCTTAGTAAACCAGACTTTGCGGGATTTGCCATATTCGGGTTCGTCCGGCTTACCAAACCAGAAATTTAATATCTCATTAAATCTATCCAAAGCCTGTATCATAAGTTACTCCAGTTTTAAGGATTACGAATTTTGGACTGGAAATTTTAAATTTGCCCAAGCCAGCTGCTTGACAGTGTCAACATCCCCTTCATCAGCAGCTGTTTTTAAATCTCGTTTCAAGTGAGCATTAGCGATCGCATCTTCTTTAGACCGAGAACTAGTATCAAAGCACCGCTCCAAAGCCTCATAGATACCAATACGACGAGACCTAGTCACATACTGGCGTTCTGTGTCTAGCAGTTTTGCCATTAGTTCGAGATGCATAGCATCATTGTCACAGATTTCTTCTAAGACCTGCCACTCATCAACACCAAGCAGATGGTTTTCAGCGCCAGGACGGATGTCTTTGAAAGGTTCACCAGTAACTTCCTCATAGATGCGGGGCAAACTGTCGTCAAATTCGTGTTTTTCTTCTAGCCAGATGCGACGAATCTCACTAAGTTCCTCTTGACTAATCAAGGTGATGTCCCCCATATTGTCTGGACAATTCTGACGAATTTCAGTTTCAACAGTAAGCAATCGCCTCAGCCAATACTCCCGTGCTTCTTTGGTATAAGGACCAGGAATTGGCTCAACAGAGATTTGTCCATCTAAATTCCGTTCATACAGTTGGACATTACCATTGCTACGTCTAAAATCTCGTCGCTCACGGTTTTCTCCAGGCTCCAACTCCTTTCGCAAATCCAGTAGAGGTTCCAGCCATTCCTTCTCTTCGTCATTATCAATCATCGCTGTCAGGGATTTATCCTGACTCACCAGTGTACAAACCCAGCAACCAAAACGAGAGCTACCACAACTAGGAGTAGAGGTATCCACAACTAATGGACATTCGTTATCAGCACTAGCCCCTCGATACATAGCAAATAGATCTTTATTGCTGTATTCCCAAGGGTTTTCCCATTGCATGAGATAGAGCCAAACCTCATCATTTTGCCAATCTTCAATGGGGCTATAAACCAACGAGTTGGGTAAATTCATATTAGGAGTTAGACGATCACGTACTCGTTTAGCTTCCATTTTTTTCATCCGTCTTGCCCGTTGTTGGCTTTCAGCTTTGCGAGTGCCTAAAACAACAATAGCCTCTCCACTAGATCGGATAACATTCCGAATAAAACGGTTAGAGGGTTTAATTTTCAAACGTTCAGTACACCAGCGAAATTTCCCCCGTGGGGCTGGGTAACCTTTGCCAATTAAACTTACCCAGTAGGTTTCTTTAACCTCCGGTTGTAAGAGATGGGGTTCAAAGGGCAATCCTTGAGCTTCAGCTGCCAACTTAATCTGTTTTAGGGAATTGCGAACCCAAGCTGAAACAATCGGATTCTCTACTAAGGTGTCTGTAGTGATGACATAGATAGTCTTAGTTCGCTGTTCTGGTGGCAGAGCTGCGATCGCATTCCATACCAGCTGTAGAGTGGCGGTGCTATCCTTGCCACCACTATACCCTATAACCCAGGGAATTGCGTCTAAGCAGTACAACTGTTGAATTTCGGTGGTCAGAGCAGTAATCTCTTCCACCAGCTCAGCCACAGTGCGATTTTTTGGCTTATTTTCTGAGAGTTTTACCTGATTCATCAGTCTTCACGGCAGTGGGGAAACCCCCTCTGGGAAAGAGCGGGGTGCTTACTCTCTGCTAAGACAAGGCTTGGCAGATTGGTCCTTTTTTCGAGCTTATCCCAAGTTTTGAATAAAATTTCTTGACAGTGGATCTAACGTTTTTCTTCCTAAATTGGTATGATTAATAGTTTTACTCTATCGAACCTCGAGTATAGGGAAATCAGCTAATTTGATTGTTAAAAACTTGTGCTAGTCTTAAAAATATTTATCGTAAGCATATGCGCTACGCGCACGCGTGCGCGTTCAGCGGTCAGCGGTCAGCCGTCAGCTAAAGGCTCATGCTACGGGAACAGCTTATTTTATTCAAAAGCACCGATTGCGCTACGGGCATGCTGCGCGAACAGTAGCGTGGCACAGGCTTTGGCTTTTGGCCACGCTGTGCGAACGACGCTGTGAGGTAGCGCATTAGCTGAATGCTGAATGCTGAATGCTGAATGCTGAATGCTGAATGCTGAATGCTGAATGCTTACTATTTATCGATAGCTTCTACAACGCAGCATTATGGGTTTAAAACTATGGTGATCAAAACTGAAAATCATCCCAATGACCTCGCCAAGCAAATACTTGAACAAGAAAGCCGAGATCGACAAGCGCTGGCGTTATTGCTCGATAGACATCTGGCTAGAAACGATCAAATCTTGGTGCAGAAAACTCACATGGGCACTACAGAGGCATTTATTGGCTCAGTCACTCTGGAATGGTTAGCGATTCGCGTCCGCTACGCCTCCCAACTACCGCTATTTCAACAAAAGTTTGATCAACAAACGAACAATATCGTCAGGGATGCCGATACCATCGAAGCGCTTCAGCAGCGTCCCCTTGATTGGTCACGTCAAGCTGCTCTGGCTCAATATCTAGCAGCCCGCAAAACTCACAAGTTTCCCCCAGTCTTGGTAGTGCTTAGCTCTGGGTGGGTAGATAATGCCCAAGCTGCTCAGTGGGATAAGAATCAACGCGCTCGGCAGTCCGCAGCTGAGTTCACCAGTTTAGATAAAGATCGCACAGTCGGACTGCTTGATGTTTCAGACCATGTTTCAATTTTTGCCTTAGATGGTCAACATCGACTGATGGGAATCCAGGCTCTGATGGAATTGATTAAAATTGGTACGCTCCAGAAATATAGCAAAGGGAAAAAGCCAATCGGCTCCCTGATTACAGTGGATGACTTGATTGAGGAGTATCACATCTCGCCAGGTTATCTCCAAAGTCTAGCGACAGAAAAAATTGGTATTGAGTTTATTCCTGCTGTCGTTCAGGGAGAAACCCGTGAAGAAGCACGGCGACGCATCCGATCGATTTTTGCTCACGTTAACCTGATGGCAGTAAGGTTGAGCAAAGGACAACTAGCGTTGCTCAATGAAGACGATGGCTTCTCAATCGTTGCTAGAAAAATTGCCATGACTCATCCTCTACTGAGGGAGATGGAAAATCGTAATCCTCGGGTTAATTGGGATAGCGCTACGGTTTCTGCTAAGTCAACCGTCTTGACTACCCTACAAGCTCTCAAACATATATCTGAGCTCTATTTGGGCTACCAATTCTGTCACTGGAAACCCTGTGAGAAAGGTCTAATTCCCATGCGTCCTGAAGATGAAGAGCTAGAGATGGGAACTAAAACATTGACAGAGCTTTTCGACTATCTCGCTAGTTTACCCAGCTATCAAAAGCTCGACCATGGAAAAGAAACACCCCAGCTGCGTCGGTTTAACCATGAAAGGGGTGGAGGAGAAGGAAACATGCTATTCCGTCCAGTAGGACAAATCGCCCTCGTTCAAGCTTTGGGTATCCTAGTATGTAACAAGGATTTCTCCCTCAAAAGCATCTTCGAGAAACTTCAAAAATACGATGGTTCGGGTGGCTTTAGTCAGATCGATCACCCACAATCCCCTTGGTACGGGATTTTGTATGACCCAAATCGAAAGCGAGTGCTAGTTTCTGGACGAGAGTTAGCCTCCAAAGTGATGTTATATCTTTTGGGTGGTGTTACAGAGCGTATGGAACGTGCTCAACTGCGCATCGCTGTGGCTAATGCCAGGAGTGTTGGCAAAGATCAAGGGATCAGCTTTGAGGGCAAATTTGTGAAACTGAAGGAGGTAGGATTACCACCTCAGCTGTAACAGAAGTAGTGACAGCGCCTACACTTCCCTATCGCGTAAGTGTAGGCGCTAGCTCTCACAAAAATCGACTCAAATCAAACTCTTGTTGCTCATTTTCTTTATATTCTTTCTTCTTATACCTATCATTATTTAAAATTAACAAAAGTCGCTCGGAATAGTCTACTGCACCTCGCAACTCATTGCGCAAAATATCAAGCCCTCCATTGGCATACTCCTCAAAAATATAGATGCGTTTGTCCTCAGACTCTTTATCGATAGAAGAAAGAATTTTAGTATCTTTAATCTCAGCGATCGCAATTAATTTAATTACTACCTCATATCCCCTTGAGACAAAAATTTCCAGTCCAATCGGACCAGGCTCTCGTTTAGAAATTACCTTCAGGGGCGATCGCTTTTTACGCTTTACTCCTAAAGCAGCTGCAAACACCATCACATCAGCATAAGTCTGAAACGGTCCGGTTTTTCCATCGGAAGCGGTTAGGTCTTTCACCAAAGCCGCCTTATCTTTAGCAACCCTGATTCTGTTTCCAGCCATTGTCTTGGTGTCTAGTTTTAATAAATCTTATGCACAAGGCTAAGCGCAAAAACCGTAAAGTGCGGTAATCTATTTATTATACCATCAATAAAAAGAGTAAAGGAATAGCGTAAGCTATCAGCTATCAGCTATCAGCTATCAGCTATCAGCTATTAGCTATCAGCTATCAGCTAATGCCTCCCAGCGTCGAAGTCTGTGCCACGAGTCAATGGACTTTTCCCCAGACTTTCAATTTTCATTAATCTAGAACTATTAAATTATCTCGTTCTAGGTTGATTTTAAGCTGTTTGCGTAGCGTGAGCTTTGAGCTGACGGCTGACGGCTGACGGCTGACGGCTGACGGAATAGCCTCTTAGAGATCTATTGCTTGATGTTTCATAGATTAACGTAATTTTGAGTTTATTGAGTTGAATGATGAAGACTTGTAAGCAACTAGTTTATGTGAGTGCGTTTGCAATCCTACTTTTACTGACTAACCTATCCTGTGCCTCCCCCGACCGACCGGACCCCCAAATGAAAACCAGCGATCGCGCAACGGTAGTCGTGAAAACGATTCAGGAGGCAAACAGTGACATTTCTAAGCAAGATCGAGAAACTAAATATTGCAAAATGGCTTGTTCTGAATTTGTCTTCTACCGTGGCACTAACCAATTATTTTGGAAAGATTTTGCTGGCGATAATCGCCTCAAGGATTTTGGAAATGCCAAAACCAAGATTTGGTTATCCGGAGATATGCATGCCGAGAACTTTGGGGCATATGATAATAATCGAGGGGAAATCGTTTACCCACTCGATGACTTTGATGATGGGATTATTGCTGATTACCAATATGATGTCTGGCGCATGGGAGCTAGTTTAGCATTGGTCGGTCGTCAGAATGGTTTGTCTGCTGAGGAACAAAACAAGGGGATTGATGCCTTTAGTGAGTCCTATCTTGATACTATGGCTTCCTATCGCGGTAATGATCGTGAACTGGAGACTTACTTCACTAAAGACAATACTTATGGGAAGTTGGATGACTTCCTAGAAGGAGTGGAAGCTAGCGAAAGCCGCCAAAAAATCTTGAAAAAATGGACAGAACTGGACGGAAATCAGCGTCGCTTCGATTTATCCAAGGTTAAGTTAGGCAAAGCTACTGCTTCCGAGCGACAGGATATTCAGAATGCGATCGCAGATTATAAGAAAACGTTGACAAAAAAATTTAAATATGATAAAGATTACTTCCGAGTCAAAGATATTGCGCAACGTTTACTGGCTGGCACTGGTTCCTTAGGAGTGCCCCGGTATTATCTCCTAATTGAAGGCGAGACGTCTTCCCAGAAGGATGACCGGATCTTGGACATTAAATTCCAATCTTCCCCTACTGCCTATGATTACTTGAGTCAGGAGGAACGGGAAAAGTATGATAAAAATTTTAACAATGAGGGTCAACGTCACGCTTTAGCCTATCGAGCCTTAACCAAGTACACCGATAATCACCTGGGCTGGATGAAACTAGGGGATGGGTATTACTCAGTGCGAGAGCGATCGCCATTTAAGGAAACCTTTGATATCACTGAGCTAACCAAAGAGAAACGCTTTGTTAAGCTAGCTGAACAATGGGGTCAAGTGTTGGCAACAGCTCACGCACGAGCTGACAAAGATTTTGATGCCACCTTAGTGCCTTATTCCATAGACAAACAGGTGGATAAGTTGACTGACGGTCGCCACAAGGAGTTTCGGCAATTGGTAAGGGAATTGGCTTTGACTTATGCTGATCAAGTTAAGAAGGACTATGGTTACTTTGTGGACAAGCTGAAACCCAATAGCTGCTCTAGCGGCAGTTGTGACTAATCCTTTTAGTTTAATTGGCTTTGGTAGAATGTAATCCGTTGATATGGCAGAGGGGAAAGCTTCATTAACAGGATAAGCGGTAAAGGGAGGGTCGCGATCTAGTCCCTATAATCTATAACCTCTAACCTCTAACTTAGAAACAAAACAGCTACATACCTTATATTTAATCAGATGAACGGTAAGAAAGACGGTTTTTTAAGCGGGCTTCAAATTTTGGTGTTTTTTATCTTAGCCCTTGCCTTGCTGGGATACGACATCCAATTCAGCTTACTATTTGGTGGCATCGGCGCTTTAGCCGGTGGTTTGATAGTTGACTGGTGGCACCACCCAGACAAACCCAGGGACTTACAACCCCAGCAAGCAGAGTATCCCGAGGAAGGTACTTCTGACTTAACTGGCATCCGTTTAGCTGTACAGGAACGAAAAGTTAGAGAAAAGAGGCGCTCACAAGGGTTACTCAATCCTATTAGTAGATTTTTTAGACGTTAAGCAAGAGGAATTAGTTATTGCTATTGGTCAAAGGTAAATACCGAGATATTTAAGATAGATTAGTGGCAACTGCCACACCACTCTATGGAATAGATGTGGTTTGATCGTCACTAAAATCTAAAATGTTTATATTTATCTCAAAGCTATTGCCACTCTTTCTGTACCCCTTGGGCCTGGCTTGTGTGCTACTGGTAGTAGCTTTGGTAATGTCCTGGCGCAACCCTCGCTGGGTACCGATACCCGTGGCTTTGGCATTAATTGTGTTGTTGGTCTCAAGTAATACTTGGGTGACTAACAGCTTAATACGCTCCCTGGAGTGGCAATATCTTCCTACTTCAGAATTACCTGAGGCTGATGTGATCGTGATCTTGGGGGGAGCGACCAAACCGCCTTTTCCACCACGACCTACTCCAGAAGTGGATGAAGCAGGCGATCGCGTTCTCTATGGTGCTCAGCTATACCGTGAAGGGAAAGCTCCCTGGGTGATTCCTGCTGGTGGTCGGATTGTTTGGGGTTCCAGTAGTAATAACTCTAGCCAACGACTTTCTTCCCAAAGTGCTCAATCCTCACAACGGTTGGCCCCTGAATCAGAAGACATGGCACAGATTCTAGAAGACCTGGGTGTTCCAAGAGCCGCTATCATTCAAGAGTCTAGGTCTTTAAACACTCACCAAAATGCGGTCAATGTGCGGAAAATTTTGGATCAGCGGGATTTGCGCAAGGTATTATTAGTAACTTCGGCCATCCATATGCCTCGTTCTGTCCTGGTGTTCCGGCGTCAGGGTATTGATGTGATCCCAGCACCAACAGATTTTCTAGTGTCTCAATATGAACTGGATGAACCTAACAGTAGTAGTCAAGCTGCTTTGCTACATTCTCTGCCAAATGCTGATCAATTGTCTAGGATTACCCGTGCTATCAAGGAATACATTGGTATAGTCGCTTATCGCATTCGTGGTTGGGTATGACAAGATTATTATTGTTGCTGAAATATTAGGCTCTTCCGTACTTGTTATGCTAAATAAACACTTTGGCGAAGGGACTTCGGAGCAGGGAGCAGGGAGCAGGGGAAAGAGGCAGTATTTAGAAAATTTTGTTAATTAAATAGCCTCATAACCCTTGTACAGTAAGCTTTATGAGTTTTTTGAATTTAAATTTAGCATAGCAGGTAATGAAGAACCAAATATTATCCTTGATAATAGCTTTTATCATAGCTATGAGGTACACAGGATTTTTTCCCTCTTTCCTCTTCCCTTTTCCCTAATTTCTACTCCCTGTTCCCTGTTCCCTGTTCCCTGTTCCCTGCTCCCTAAAACCCATGAATTTGTACCTCATGAGTTTGAAAATAGCTATATTTTCCTAGTTACTATGCCAGAAGAATTCCAACGGATTGTCCCAGCACCACCACCAGCAGCCGATATGTTTGCCACTTACCAGCTAGCTTATGAGTTTAGCCAAGAAGTAGAGCATCGGCAAGAATTTGAAGACTATTGTCAGTGGTATTATTTGACAGCACAAAGCCATCGAGAGGAATTAGAAAAAATGCGTGGTGATATCAACCTTTTTGGTTGGTTCAGTCGCGGCAAGTCGTAGATTAGAATAAACGGATAGCTTATTATCTTAAAATATGGTTGAAAAAATTAAATTTAACACGGATAGTAATAGATATCAATAGATACAGTAATTATCTAACTTTTTCCTATCCGTGCCAACCTGTTTAAAAATCCCTATGATGGTTATTATGATTGCTATAGCTAATAATATAGCCGCCTAGGGGATAATTTCTAATTCATCTTCACGGAAGTGAACTTTTTTAAATTTTTTGTCAAACTTGACTTGTATTGGTAAATTGGCGCTCACGGGCCTACCTTGCCACTCAGAAATTATTCCGGTAACTTCCCCTTCGAGACCTTTAATATCAAAAGGTTTATTCTTGTGTTCGGGATGGGTATATACCACAACTGATTCTTTGACTCGGACGCGATCGCCAACTTTCATATAAGTAACTCTAACTATTATACGGACATCCCTTACCTAAGCTAGGGTTGGCTCAGGCAACCTAATTATTGTCTCACAGAGTGGGTTGTTTACATCTAGCTATCTGATGCCGATGATTCTTGCTTAAAATTATAATAGTGAATTATAATATTAAATTTATTCACGCGCTGGTTTCACCCTTAGTTATCTGGGAGCTCCTGCTCGGTAGGTGAAGACTCTGGTAGATTGGGATCCGGTGATGGTAAAAAGCGATCGCGCATTTTCTGGAAGCCCTCAGGAGCTAGTATCCATTGGGTAGTCAGTAAAATAGCACCAGCCCCAACAAGTATACCGACTACCCCCAGCAGCCCAAACACGGCTCTAATCCAATCCCGGTATGAGCGGGTGGTTTCGGGTTTATTGTCATTGGTTGTGGTTATTTCCGCTGGTACTGATGAAGTCAGAGCGGTTTGCTGCTCCAGATTAACCACCTGTAGTTCTTTTGAGCTAGACATGTCTCCCAAATTTAGCACTGTCGGATATTGGGGAGAGACAGCACAGTATGTTAGCACCACCGAAATGTCATCTTGACCATTATGTTGAAACGCCAGGTCAATTAAAGACTCAGCTGCCGATTCGACGGAAATTCGGTGGCTATTGACTTTTTGCGGTAAATCTCGACCAAATTTTTCAATCAAGTTGTTGTTGCTCAAGCCATCGGAACACAGCAGCAGCAAACCATCTTCTTCCACAATAAAGCGTCGCACAGTGGGACGAAGTAATTCAGCCTCCTTTGTCCCTAAGGCTTGAGTGAGTGCTTGTGCATCAGATCGCTGCAACGCTTGTCGATAAAGACTACGCCCAAGCTTCACCTCCCGAGTAGCCACATCATCATCTACAGTTAGCTGCTGGCAATAGTCGGGAGTAAGCCAGTAAGCACGACTATCTCCTACACTAGCGATATAGATTTCGTGACCATTGGTTTTCCCTTCTGGTGTATTCACCATTTGGGGAAGTTGTAGCGCTAAAGTTAAGGTAGTAGCCATGCGACGCCGGGATTCTCGTTCTTGTTGATCGTTGCGAGAAGAAATCATGTTATTAGCAACCCGGATAATTGCTGATAGATTCTCGGTTACGAGTTCTGGTGTCATCAGCTCCGGATCTTCGTTCAACTCAGCCAGTAATGCCCGAACCTGTAATTTAATCGACTGTAGTGCTAACTGGCTAGCAATTTCCCCCCCTTCGTGACCACCAATACCATCACAAATAATCGACAGGTGAGGAATCAAGGGGTCTTGGGGTTGCTCTGGGTCCTTAATCAAGTCAGCCTTAGTGGGATAGCAACTGTCTTCATTGTGGCTGTGACTTGAACCAGTTGCGGTGATACCAGCAATTTTTAACCGTAACGGCTGCTGAGCAGCTTGCTCAAGTAATAGGTGGTTAAGTTGGGATGCGATCGCACTTAAGGAGGGGTGTTCAGTTTGCAGGTGTTGGGCAATAGCTTGTAGCGGATCCGCTACAGACACTGAGGCTTTGCGACACCAAGCTTCCCAGCACTCTCCTAGCTGTTTAAGACTAGCATCCACAGAGGGTTCACTCACAGAAGTCGGTTCGGCAGGAGAGTCTCGGGAAACCAATGTATCAAATCCCCTATCCTCTAGACCATTAGACGGTACAACTGGTGATATACTCGTATCAGCCATGGTATCTTGATATAATTCCCGTAGTCGCAGCCGCCACCCTTCAACTCGCAAATTATTTGGTACTAACAGGCTAGAAGCCACACCCAATTCTGATAAGGGTATCCATAATTCCCAAATTTGCCAAAGCCAATAGACTTGACGCACTGCGGTAGCAGAAGTCCACATCGACTCCATTGAGGGATATAAGTTGCCATTGGCATCGATCGGGGCATTTTCTAGCAAAATGACCACATCTTGACCGGGTGTAGACAGGAAATTCCGTTGCTGTGGCAACTGGCATATCCCATAAACCTCTGGCACATGGAGGCAGTGGGGATACAAGCGTAGGTAAGGAAGAATATGGCCGTTGAGTTGTTCAGGAAAATCCGGTGGCAGTTCTGGCTGCATATCCTGCCAAATTTGCGGGGCAACTACCTGGTAGCGGTCTGCGACTTGTTCTCCAACTGGTAGCTCTACGGCAGCAGAACCCACTGCCCAAAGATAACGATCCACGGCTAATACCTATGAAGTTAATTTACGGCTATACGGTCAAATTCTAGACGGCTGAGATAAATTAGAAGAGGGGTTGTTTGAGCTTTTCAACATTTTCTATCAAAGTTGTCTAGTAAATTAAAGAAAATTAAAATAACTCAGCAACCTATATCTTTGTCTGACGTCAGACAAAATAAAGTAGAGTTACCTGCAACTACTCACCCCATACCCCGTATATTATGATGAGCCGATGGTAAGTTCCTCGATGCTTTGGCTAATTGCCGGGTCAATGCTGTGCTTAGTCGAGCTGTTTGTGCCAACAGCGTTTGTTGCTTTCATGATGGGCATCAGTGCTTTGGTGGTAGGATTTGTGATCTCGATTTTGCCCATACCTTATACCCTACAAGTGGGGTTATGGTTGCTGCTTTCCACTGCCTCAGTCTTTTTATCCCGTCGCCTGATGCCCCCTGCCAGAGTGGGCAAAAATTTGGATGCGATGGAAGCTCAAACCTTGACAGAAATTCTGCCAGGGCAAACTGGGCGGGTACTCTATGAAGGCAACTCATGGCGTGCCCGTTGTGAAGACTATGCAGATGCGATCGCATCCAACCAAAAGGTCTACGTAGTGCGCAGGGAAGGCACTACCCTGATTGTTGTGCCTCATCACCTATTGCATGACTGAAGCTGATCGACCATGGGTGCTCTACCAGGTTCAGGGGATAGTGATGGGTTAATGGGGTGATGGAGTAATAGAGTCAACGTTAGATCTATTAGTCCCCCTAGTTACTAGTTGTTGGGAGTCTCCCTGCTCACCGGGTCCAGTATTTTTTGACAAAAGATACGTGGAACAGTCAGGTTGGACAGAGGGTCATAAAGTCAGCTTCAAGCACTTGAGAATCAGACTAAATCAGTCTAAATTAAGTTTTCTGCCCTTCCCCACCCATCCGCTCCCCCTCTAACAACAAATTTGTAAAACACTACCCGAAAGGGAGGAAAGAGCGTGTCACAGTGGTTTTTGCTTGTCTTTTTAGCTTTGGGCGGTTCAGGTCTTCTCGGTTCCGTCAAGATTATTAATCAAGGAAACCAAGCCTTAGTGGAACGATTGGGAAAATATAGTGGCAAAAAACTCGAACCTGGGCTCAACTTTGTCATTCCCGTGATTGAGCAAGTGGTTTACCAGCAAACCATTCGGGAAAAAGTCCTTGATGTGCCACCTCAGCCTTGTATCACCTCCGACAATGTTTCCATTACCGTTGACGCTGTGGTTTACTGGCGGATCATGGATATGGAGAAAGCTTACTATAAGGTTGAAGACCTGCGCTCCGCCATGCAGAACTTGGTGCTAACCCAGATTCGAGCCGAAATGGGGAAACTGGAACTGGATCAAACCTTTACCGCTCGCTCTCAAATCAATGAAACCCTACTGCGGGAATTAGACATTTCCACTGATCCTTGGGGGGTTAAAGTCACGCGGGTGGAACTGCGGGACATTGTGCCGTCTCAGGCAGTGCAGGACTCAATGGAGTTGCAGATGTCAGCAGAACGCCGCAAACGGGCGGCAATTTTGACCTCTGAAGGGGAACGAGAATCTGCGGTTAACACTGCCAGAGGTAAGGCCGAGGCACTAGAGTTAGATGCTGGAGCCCGTAAAAAAGCTGCGATTATGGACGCTGAAGCTCAACAACAGGCAATAGTTCTCAAAGCTCAGGCAGAACGACAGCAGCAGGTTCTCAAGGCACAAGCCACTGCTGAGGCTCTGAAAATTGTGGCTAAGACTCTTGATAATGACCCCAATGCTCGTGATGCTCTCCAGTTTTTACTGGCTCAGAATTATATCGATATGGGTATGCAAGTTGGCACTAGCGAGAGTAGTAAAGTTATGTTTATGGATCCTCGCAGCATTCCGGCAACCATTGAAGGGATGCGTTCGATTGTCGGTGATGGCGACAAGGTTAACCCTAATTCCCTAGGTATGAATGTGAATCAAAGGTGAAGTTCAGCTTCAATTAGCCATACCTAGACGGGTATCACCGTTTAGGTGGGGCTTATGTCTTAAACTAAAAAATCTTCCCATCAAGCAAACCCAGAGCTGTTAAGACAGCCAAGGGATATAGGAATCTATTGAAAGCGGTTTTAGCCAAAGCAGTTTGAACCCGTTGGCAGTAGGATAACCAAAGGATACCTATATCCCTTGAGAAAGTTGCTTGGAACAGAACATCTCACGAGATTCTTGCTTAACATTACCATTCATCACAGCTAGCTGCAGTTTCATGAAGGCATTTAAGTCTTCCAGTGGATATTTTCTAGTTAGAAGCTGCCGTAGCTTATCTTCTTCTGTTACACTCAAATAGCCAGTTTTGAGCGCTTTTTGTACAACTTCCCTGATATTAGCCATAACACAAGCACCTATTAAAATTAGTTAGCACTTTGGAGGCTGAAAGCCGTGCAAAAGCCAATTGAGACTATCCCTCTAAAGTGCTTATCACCATTTTTTAACCTTTTTATGATGTAGACGACACTTAAGTTCTGTGCAATTTTCCATTGTACATTGTACTCGGATCGTGTCTTTGGCTAGCTAAGCCGCTAAGCCAGCATCACCAAGCTTCTGTTAGCACGGCTGTATTAGGTGATTGTGGTATTATATCATTATGGCTCTTGAGATTCTGTAGCCTTAGTTACAGAACACTGTTCACATAATCCGAAAAACTCCAAGGTATGGTAAAAAATCGTGAATTGATAAGAATCTTGCAACTTCTTCTGTAATTGAGGTATGGGACATTCTTCCATGGGAATAGACATGTCACAATTGAGACAAGTGAGGTGATGTTGATCATTTTGTACACCACTGTAGAGGGATTCTCCACTACCAAGAGTCCGGACTTGCACCATTCCTTCTAGTTTTAAAGCATCCAAAGCGCGGTAAACTGTAGCTAAACCCATAGATTGCTTACGTTTGCGCAGCTCTACATAAAGATCTTGGGCCGACATAGCCCGATTCAAGCTTGTGAGCAGTTTCAGAATTCGCTCTTGGGAGCGGGTGCGTTGGCCTTTCATTAATCTTTCTTTAATATCCTATTTTTTTGATGTTAATCGTGCTTGTTGGTTCAAACTGTAAAGAAGGATGAATGATCAACGGATCATCAGCAATAGTGAGCGCGGCTGTGCCCAAATCCCAGGATTAGGCTAGGGCTGGTTACACGCTGTGGCAGCTAAAAAAAATACTAGCTGAAAAAATACTAGCTCAAAAAATATTGCTCAGTAACCTATCAGTAACCTAATTGATAGAATTTTTTAATCCTTGATCGTTCATCCTTGATATTATATCCATTATCATTATATATTGAAAGGGGAGAGTTGTGATTAACAAATATCAGGCTTATATTTATGTTACACTTAGAAACTCGGTATTGGATCCAGCCGGTGTAGCTGTTGAGTCAGGACTGAAGCAGCTAGGCTACGAGAGTGTAGAACAGGTGCGTATTGGTAAATATATCGAACTTAGCCTGAGTGCTGCTAATGAAGATATGGCGCAAGAGCAATTGAATCAGATCTGTGACCAGCTGTTAGCCAACCCAGTTATTGAAAATTATCGCTTTGAATTGGTTGAGATGTCAGCACAACTAGGAGTGGAAGCATGAAATTTGGGGTGGTGGTCTTTCCTGGGTCAAACTGCGATCGCGATTTGGCCTATGTTACAACTAGCTTACTCCAATGTCCAACCAGGATGGTTTGGCATCAAGAAACCGATATTTCTGACTTAGATGTGGTGGTACTCCCTGGGGGCTTTAGCTATGGGGATTACCTGCGCTGTGGCGCAATTGCCCGGTTTTCTCCAGTCATGCCAATGGTGGTAGACCATGCTAAACAGGGTAAATTTGTCCTAGGCATTTGTAATGGTTTCCAGATGCTGACGGAAATGGGGCTGTTACCAGGGGCATTAGTCAGAAATCGGGACTTACATTTTATTTGCGATCGCGTTCCAGTTAAAGTAGAGCGCACTGATTTACATTGGACTACAGCTTATCACCCAGGAGAAATTATAAGTCTACCTATTGCCCATGGTGAAGGGCGCTACTACGCTGATGCTGAAACTCTCAAAGCTCTCGAAGATAATGGTCAGGTATTGTTTCGTTACGCTACTGTTTCAGGAGAGATAGAGACAACAGGTAATCCCAATGGTTCCCTGAATAACATTGCCGGAATTTGTGATACCACTGGCAAAATTTTGGGTATGATGCCCCATCCAGAACGAGCAGCTGATCCGATGTTAGGCAATATCGATGGGATGAGATTGTTTCAGAGTTTGTTAAAGACTTTTGAAGATTGCTAGTGTTATCGATACCACTAATTACCGATAATCGCGACCGCTACATGGGTTCCCTAAACCTTATCTGTCTGCAATAGATTGCAATTATACGGGATCTGGTTGACTGATAAATATTGCCATAAACTGAAGTTTATACTTTTTGTAAATCTGATTAAAATTAGTGGCTGTTAATGCTCGAAAGAGTATTTTAAAAAGTATAAAGAAGCAGAGGTTAGTCGTTGAGTGGACAGCGAGTGTTTGTTAAAATTTATCGTTATAATTAGTAAAATAAAAAAATATAAATATAAAATCGAATAAGATAAAAAAATGCCTGAAACTAACTTTCAAATTGAATGGCCTGATGGTAATCAAGAACTTTGCTATTCCCCTTCTCTAGTGGTCAAGAAATATTTTAATGCTGAGCAAGACTATTCCCTTTCGGAATTTGTGGCACTATCTCGGACTGCGCTTCAGGATGGTAGTGATCGCGTCAAAGCTCAATTTGGTTTCTCTTGTAGCAAAGCACTAGGACAACTGAAGATAATAGAAGACAAAGCGAAAAAGTATAGTAATCTATCTGAACCAAAAGTGCGATTACTTAAATTTATCGATGTCCAACCCACAGAATAATTCAATAAAAATTGATGCAAGCCACTTCTCCTCCAGACTCCACTACTATCCTCGCTGGCTTCCATGCTCTTTCCGATCCCCTGCGCCTGGCAGTGATTGAGCTACTCTTCGTTAAAGCCTGGCAATTCCCGGTAAACTCTGGGATTGCCTAGCGAAGATGCAGACTAAGGATTAGTTTCCTACGTTGGTCTGGTCAGGATACCCGAGGGTGACCTCCAGCTCCCGGCTCTATCGCTAACTATTAAGAAAAGGCAAAATGTGTGGTTAGCATGACAAGCCATTCCAACATTGTCGAGGAACACATTACCGAATTGAGTTGCACTAATCATGCAGAATTACGTATTCGTTATTGACACAAACAAGCAACCATTAAACCCTATTCCACCAAAGAAAGCTCGCCGGTTATTAAACAAAGGTAAGGCTGCCGTTTTTAGGATGTACCCGTTCACAATCATCTTAAAGACTGCGATCAATAATCCAACCATCTCACCTTGTCAAATAAAGATTGACCCTGGTAGTAAGGTAACTGGATTTGCCCTAGTCCAAAACAACCAAGTTATTTGGGGAATGGAATTAGAGCACAGAGGAGGATTAATTAAGAAAAAACTAGAGTCTAGAAGCGCTGTAAGGCGTAGGAGACGTAACCGCAACACCCGCTACAGGAAACCCAGATTCCTTAACCGTAAGCGTCCAGAGGGATGGCTTCCACCTAGTCTAGAACACAGGATTTTGACTATTCAGACTTGGGTAAAACGATTGATTAAATTCTGCCCAGTCAATGAGATTTGGGTCGAAAGGGTTAAGTTTGACACCCAAAAAATGCAAAATCCTGAAATCAGTGGCATTCAGTACCAGCAAGGAGAGTTAGCCGGATATGAGGTTAGAGAGTACTTACTTGAAAAATGGGGAAGAGAATGCACTTACTGTGGTAAGCAATCCGTTCCATTGCAAATCGAACACATTCACCCAAGGTCACTTGGTGGAAGCGATCGCGTAAGTAATCTTTGTTTGGCTTGTAAAAAGTGTAATCAACGCAAAGGTAACAAGCCTATAGAAGACTTCTTAAAAAAGAAGCCAAGTCTACTGCAAAAAATCAAATCTAAAGCTAAGCAGCCATTAAAAGATGCAACAGCAGTAAATGCAACTCGGAACAAGTTAGTTAAGGTACTTCAATTAATCAAGGTTGTGGTCACCGGAACGGGAGCGCAAACCAAATACAACCGGACTAGATTAGAACTACCTAAGCAGCACTGGATTGATGCCGCTTGTGTTGGGGATATTGAGACCTTAGTGTTGAGAACCTCTCAGCCGCTGTTAGTCACTTGCAAGGGACCCGGAGGGAGACAGAAAGCAGCACTTAACAAATACGGTTACCCCATCAGACACAATCCATTAAAACCAATCAAAGGCTGGGTTACTGGGGACATAGCCCAGCATCCTCTACTAGGAATAGGCAAAGTCACCCCTAGAAGCAAAGGAAGCTTTGGATTTACCCCGTTAGGAACCAAGGGCTACAAAAGTTGCAAACCTCAAGATATATCGGCAATATACCGAAAAGATGGATACACTTATAGCTTTTGCTAGTATCTGCCGAGATTTACCAGGGAATAGTTGTCCTGGAAGTTCCTGTTAAATCCTCCTGCTGTGGCTAAATTTAGATCACCATTAAATGAGAATCCGCAAACTGATACCCAAACAAACTCTCTGGTCCTTAATATCCCATTGCTGGCGAGAGGCAGTAACTGAGGGCATGGCTACATTTATCCTAGTCTTTGTTGGCACTGGTGCTGTCATGGTGAATCACATCACTAGGGGAGCCTTAACTCATCTGGGCGTCAGTTTTGTTTTTGGAGCAGTGGTCGCTGCTTTAATCTATGCCACAGGACATATTAGCGATGCCCATATTAACCCAGCTGTGACTCTTGCTTTTTGGGCTAGTGGCTTTTTTCCCGCTCGCAAGGTGTTACCTTATATCCTGGCTCAATGCATTGGTGCGATCGCTGCTTCAACATTACTGTTGCTGACACTGGGGTATGTTGCTGAGCTCGGGGCAACTCTGCCTCTACAAGGGAACTGGTTTCAATCCTTAGTGCTGGAAGTAGTACTCACCTTTATCTTAATGTTTGTGATCTTAGGCTCTGGTCTCGACCGCCGTGCTCCCATTGGCTTTGCTGGTTTGGCTATTGGCTTAACCGTAGCATTAGAAGCAGCTTGCTTCGGACCAATTACCGGTGCCAGCATGAATCCAGCCCGTTCATTAGGGCCAGCCTTAGTAGCTGGGATTTGGCAACATCAATGGATTTATTGGGTTGCCCCAATTGTAGGAGCGCAATTAGCCGTGATTGCTTATCGGCAACTTTCCCATGGATTTCGGGATATTCAGTAAAAGCATAGCTAAGCTAAAACGCATTTAAAATGGGTTTTAGCAAGGCAATAGGCAATAGGCAATAGGCAATAGGCAATAGGCAATAGGCAAAAGAGGAGTGGATTCTATTTTTTTTAGTTAATTTCAATAATATACAGTTTAAATGTATAAAATTTAAGCTAAAAACTAACAAATAACAACTAACAAAAAAAATAACTATGAAACAAATCATGTTTGTTTGTAAAAGAAATTCCTGCCGCTCTCAAATGGCAGAGGGGTTTGCTAGAACCTTAGGACAAGGAAAGATTTCTGTTACTAGTTCTGGACTAGAAGCAAGTCGAGTTCATCCTACGGCAATTCAAGTCATGGATGAAATTAATATAGATATTACTGACCAGACCTCTAATCCTTTAAACGATTTCAAGGCTGAAGACTATGATGCTGTATTTTCCTTGTGCGGCTGTGGTGTTAATTTACCAGAAGCCTGGGTATTACGAGATGTGTTTGAAGATTGGCAGCTCGATGATCCTGATGGGCAACCACTAGAGACGTTTCGCCGTGTCCGAGATGAAATTAAAGAACGAGTAGCTAAGTTAGTGGAAACCTTGAGCTAATTAGTTGGTTTACGGTTAATTTCAAGGACTTATAAACAGCCTATTTATCTAGTAATTATTTGATACTTTACATTACTATTACCTTCCGGAGGATTTTGGATAAAATCAAATAAATGGTGAGCTAACTCTAATTTAGTGCAGCGATTAATCTGTTGATGGCGTCCTCTGTTATCAATCAAAATTGCTTGGTTGGTATCACTGCCAAAACCAGCATTTGGTTTGTCAACTGGGTTAGCTACGATGGCATCCAATCGTTTCTTGTTTAATTTTTGTAACGCAGGCTTGATAATATCTCCAGTTTGTGCAGCAAATCCAACTAAGTACTGATTGGGCTGTTTCAGTCGTCCCAATTCAGCTAGGATATCTGGCACTGGTTTTAAAGGTAGAGCAGCAGGAAGTCCATGCTTCGGTATCTTCATCTCCTGGTAGATTCCAGGGGTTATATCTGCTACTGCTGCTGCCATCACAATCAAATCAGCATTGGCAAAATCTGCTAGCATCGCCCGATGCATCTCAGTAGCACTCACTACTGGAATTGTCCGGATACCCATCGGTGCTTCCCAAGTAGCTGGTCCATGAACTAGGGTGACAATTGCTCCCCTATTTCTGGCAGCTTGGGCTAGGGCTAGTCCCATCTTGCCTGTGGCAGGATTCCCGATAAAGCGTACTGGATCTATATATTCCCGAGTGCCACCAGTACTGATTAAGACTTGTTTACCGGTTAAGTCTCGTTTGCCACCAGTGTACAGCAGGGATTGGATAGAGGCGATTATCTCCTCTGGTTCTGCCATCCGTCCTGCACCAATGCGATCGCATGCTAACCGTCCTGCTGTTGGACCAACACTATGATACCTGGGGTCACTTAACAGCTGTTGCCAATTTCGTTGCACTGACTGCTGCTTCCACATATCTGTATTCATCGCTGGTGCCAACAAAATAGGGCAACTAGACGCTAGAACCGTATTGGTTAGTAAGTTATCGGCTAAACCATAAGCCAACTTACCTAGGGTATTAGCCGTCAGAGGAGCAATCACCAATACTTCTGCCCATTCCCCTAATTCAATATGCACCGGGCGTTCGTGCTTTGCTTGCCAGAATACGTTGTCCGTATAAGCTGGATAGCGAGAGAGGGTACTAAGAGTCAAAGGAGTGATAAATTTTTCAGCTCCCTGGGTTAGAATTACCCTTACTTCAGCAACCCCCTTAAATAGGGTAGAAACAACCTCACAAACTTTATAGGCAGCGATGCCCCCACATACACCAATTAAAACTTTTCTACCCTTATTCACGCCTCGTCGTAAGCTTCCATGTCCAGTAAGTAGATATAGGGTTCTGCTAACTCTGGACGCTGAAAGGCCAGTGCCCGCAGCAGATGCCAATCTTTGAGTCCTTCAAATGCGCCAGAGTAATCATCCAGCTCTAGACGTGCAGCCAACTTGGCAACGTCCTCTGCACTGAGAGCTGAAAGGTCACGTTGGGAAATGGTCGTAGTTGCCATTGCTCACGCCTCTCTTACTTAGCTTTTTTGTTAACAGTTGTACGTCTTCGACAACTTTACTTCTATTATCCCTATTTAGTGACACGACTGAGTATATATCATACCAGCTTTAGCGTGAAGTATTCGTAAATTTTTTATCAGTTTTTAGGGGTCATTTGTATGGAGGCTTACTATAGAAATATCACTTATTCATAAACGAACTATTATTAGTTGGTTATATTTATTCAGTTTAAAAGCCCTGGCTCTGATTAGGTGGCACAGATTTTTGGCAATAGCGATCGCTCTTCCCAAGTGCTCCGCAGTCTCCAGCAGTTGTATTCAACTCGACTAGTGCTGATCGTTGGTTCATTAGAGATTTAGCATGCTACGTCTCTACTTTTTCGTCACTAAGGAAATTTAAAGGAGATTTATCTGACGGGTAACCGGGCTAGGATCCTCATGATTTGGTAATTATTCTGACTTGTGGTACAAAAAAAACGGTCTCAATTATCAAAAAGACCGCTTAATCCAAAAAATGCTGACTCAATGTATAGTAAGTCCGGAATAGCAAAATTTTTATCGGGATAAACTACTTGGAAAGCCCGATCACTTACCAAGTCTATCACTACTACATGGACTTAGAACATCATACTTTGCTTGAAAGGGAAAGGGGAAGGTTAACCTCATATCAGTAAGATATCTTAACTTAATTACATTTTAACTTATAACCATATTGCGTTTGGCAATTACCAATTACTCGTTACCAATTACTCGTTACCAATTAACAATTATCAATTAGAAATAGTTGGGAGAATTGCTAACATAAAATCTCCCATCTCTTGCCACATTCGACCCACTCTCAATCAGTGAAAGGTTTAAGGCTTAACGAGCTTTACCTTCTGCCCTTGAGCCTTGTTTGGCAGCAATTTCCTGCATCAAAATCTGAAACGCTTTGGCATACTGAGCATCTTCCAAGGTGCCAACTTTTTCACGATTTTTCTGCAAGTCTTTACGCTGTTCATCCGAAAGCTCAAACACAATATCTGGTTCAATTCCGGACTTATTGATATCGCGACCACTAGGGGTAAGGTACTTAGCAATGGTTACTGCCAGACCTGAGCCATCTCCAAGCCCTCGCACGGATTGGACTAAGCCCTTACCAAAAGTCTTAGTTCCTACCAAGATGGCACGTTGATTGTCTTGTAAAGCACCCGAAAGAATTTCGCTAGCACTGGCTGAACCACCATCCACCAGTACCACTAATGGTTTATCGGTCAGAGAGCGATTAATTGCTTTCTGGTATTCGGCTTTGCCGATGCGGTTAACTGTTGAGACAATCGTACCGGAATCAAACCACATCCTAGCAATTTCAATGCTGGCATAAAGTAGCCCACCAGGGTTAGAGCGGAGATCTAAAACATAGCCACTCACCTTCTGATCTTCTAACTTTCGGATTGCTTCGCCCATCTCCTTGGCCGCGTTAGCACTAAATTGAGAAAGGCGAATGTAGCCGATGCCATAACCATCTGAAGTTTCCCGATAGCTATACTTTACAGGGTGGATTTCAATCCTAGCTCGTGTGATCGGATAGTCCACTACCTTTTGGCCTCGCTGAATGGTCAAAGTCACGGAAGTTCCTGGCTTGCCTCGAATCAGTTGAACTGCATCGTTGACATCCATACCTTCGGTACTCTTGCCATCAATTTTGATAATGATATCCTTTGCCAGGATTCCCGCTTTAAAAGCTGGGGTATCCTCAATTGGGGAAATCACCATCAACTTTTTTGTTTCCTCATCCAGGGCAATCTGAATACCTACACCAGTTAATTCCCCAGATGTATCAATCTGCATATTCTTGAACTCTTCTGGATCCATAAACCGGGTGTAAGGATCGTCCAAGGGCTCTAGCATTTCCCGGATTGCCTTGTAGGCTTGTTCCTTGCTGCTGTAAGAGCGATTCAGATAATCTTGGCGAACTTCTTCCCAATCAACCTGGTTGAAGGTAGCATCTACATACCTGCGGTTAATAATTTGCCAAACTTCATCAACTAGCTCCTTAGGACTCTCGCGAAAGAAAGCCTGACTTTGAGATAGATGAAGACCAGCTCCTGTAACTGCTACAGTTGTTAGGACTACTGCTGTCGCACCAAGAACCAGGCCACGTTTTGTAATTACCATAATCCTTTCGCTTAAGGTCGGGAAACTAATGCAAAGGAGCTAAGCTAAATCTAACGAACGGGGATGTCAGACAGCTCCTATGCAAATCAATCTGAGACTGACACCCCCTTGTTCAATTTTGGGTAGTATAACCCTGGTAATATACCCCTATGGCTATAGCCTTTTAGGGGTCATCTATGTTGTTGATTAGGGTCGTGAGGATATTATTTATCCATACTAACCTCATTAGCTAATCACGCCATCATACCACCACACCACACCACCATAATCCCATCTAGCTAGGATTTCAAGAAATAACCTATCCTGACTAAGGATAAGGAAGCTGGGGGTATCAGTCCCATATTATTAATTTTCCTCCCACCCAACTTCCCCTCCGGAAAATTATTGTGGTCATTGGTTTTCATCGTTAGTTGTTCAATGATTACCTATTCACTATTTCCCAGTCTAACATTACCGCAAAGGACTTACTGATTATTCTATTTCATATGGCTGTTTGTGATCAGCTGACAGAGTTGGCGATCGCTTTCTCTGACTTCTGGGTTGTTTTGGAGATAATTTCTGAGCCAGTGGCAGCTTTTATCTAGCAGATCGTCTAAATTCAAATTCCAAATTGCCACTGTAGCATCTTCACTAGCCACTGCCAAAGCTGTTCCATCATGGCTCCAGCTAAGATTTGTGACGCGATGCTCACCAGCTTTCAAGGTTTTGATCAGGGTGTCGTCGAAGCGCCATAGCTGAACCTGGTTGTCCCAGCTGCTGGTTGCCAAAATTTTGCCCTTGGGGCTAAAATGGACTTTCGCCACACTATCAGTATGGCCTTTGAGGGTTGATTGTAAGGTGCCATCTTTGCGCCAGAGTTTCACTGTGTTATCATAGCTTGCTGTTGCTAAGAACTTGTTGTCGGGTGAGAAGCTGAGATCCAAAACCCAATTGTGATGACCTGGTAGTGTTTTCAGAAGTTTCCCATCAGCACTCCACAGCTTTACAGTTTTATCATCACTGGCCGATGCCAATCGCTGACTATCCTGGCTAAACTTAACTGCATTAACCCGCTCACTATGACCAGTCAGGGTATTAATCAATTTACCAGTGCGATCCCAAATTTTTACTGTCCTGTCCCGACTGGCAGACGCGAGGCGCTTCGAGTCAGGACTAAAACTAACATTCAATACCCAGTCCTGATGTCCCTTTATTGTCTTAATCAAAGTACCGCTACGATGCCACAGTTTCACGGTGCCATCTCGACTACCGGAGGCAATTAGCTCACCATCAGGACTGAAACTGATGCTATAGACGAGATCATGATGCCCTTTCAAGGTGTGGAGCAGCTTACCGTTGCGATCCCAAAGCTTAACAGTTCTGTCATTACTAGCTGTCGCAATCTGTTGAGAGTCTGGAGAAAAGGTGACATCCTGTACATCATCCTGATGTCCTCTTAAAATTACGTGAGACTGATTAATACTACTCCAGAGCTTGATAGTTTTATCGTGGCTGGCTGAAGCCAGAATCAGTTGGTCAGTTTGAGGGTTGGATGGTTGTAGAGGAATATGGGACTTGCTGTAAGCTAGGTTGTTTTGAGAACTAAAAGGTTTAGTAGGACTGAAACTGACACCACTAACCCCATCGCTGTGTCCCTTAAACGTGTTTATTAAAGTGCCTTCACGGTTCCATAGCCGCACTGTATTATCATCACTGGCAGAGGCAATCAGTTGACCATCAGCACTGAAAGAAACACCATTAACCCATCGCTGGTGCTTGGGAAAGGTTTTGATTAGCTTGCCATTGGCACTCCACAACCTGACCGTTTGATCATCGCTAGCGGAGGCAATTAACTGACTATCTGGACTAAATACTACACAATTCACCTGAGCGCTATGTCCTCTAAGAGTATTTAGCAATTTTCCCGTTTGACTCCACAACTTAATGGTGTTATCCGCACTAGCAGAAGCAATGATCTTGCCATCTCCACTAAAGCTTACCGACCGCACTACACCCCGGTGACCGGAAAAGGTTTTAATTAATTTGCCATCAACGGTCCATAATCGAATTTTCTTATCTTTGCCAGCCGCAGCCATCATCTGGCCATCTCGACTAAAACTGACACTGTATATATGACCAGCATTAGTGGTAATTGTTCTGACTAGCTGGCCAGTTTGACGCCATAGTCTGACTGTGCCATCCCAGCTACTAGAGGCAATTAACTGACTATCTGGACTAAACGATACGCTGGTTACACTATCTTGATGACCTTCTAGGGTTTGGATTAACTTGCCATCAGGATGCCACAGTTTTACCGTTTTATCGCGGCTGGTGGAGGCAATAAACTGACCATCTGGGGAAAAACTGATGCTCGAAACAATATCACTATGTCCTTCCAGTCGATTGTGTTCGGAAACTGAATAAACTGCCTGGGACAGAGCTGTGATTACTTGTAGACGGGTATCTGCATCTACTGTTCGAGATGGTAGATATTGCTGCTCTTCCTGCTGTAGTTTTTTTGCGGCTCTTAACCCTTCGAGCAAAGCATCAAAGGTTTTATTAGACACGAAAAGAGCTTCTGAAGAGGCACTCAGCGCACTAAGCATAGCATTGATTCGTTGAGCTTCGGCTCGCCATCTCAAGCCACCATTGGTCACTGCTAAAAGTGCCATCACTGTGCTAATGGCAATGGCACGCAGTCGTTGTTTACGAACCCGCAACAGTTGACTCTCACTTTGTTTTAGCCGTACTCTAATATTAGATTGGGTACGTTGCTTATATTTTTGACGAATCGGTAGAACTAGATAATCATGAATTAGCTGATATCGGTTTTGTGGTGTTTCTGGCACTCGGAAGACTAAACCAGAACCTACCAAAATTTCCAAAATCAAGGGGATTTGAGTTAGTTTGGCGTTGTTACCATTGGAGACTGCTAACTCAGCTTGGGTTTTTAACGGACGGGTACCTCGTTGATCGGTTAAGGAAAATAAAACCTCCCAGACGGCATCTTCATTCTCTGGCCCACAATCATAGATAATTTGGGAAAGCGATCGCTCGATTAGAACTGTCTTGGGGTCATTTCCCAAAGCTCGGTATCCTTCAAGGGTAGTAATTTTTTCCGCTTGTAGCTGAGCACCCACGACTTGTAACTCAATTAAGCGCACCACTCCGGTATTGGTGACTAAATCCTTTACCAGTGCTTCGATTAGAGCAGGTTCTAACTTAAACTGAGATACTGCTGTTAAGGAGTGAATAACGTTTTTGGCATTCTCTGGGGACAGATCACCTAAGTGATAACGCAGCTTCTGATCTAGGATATTGTTGTTAATGACACTGAGATCCTTAAAGCGCTCAAACTCTAACAAGTAATGTAGATAATCTTCTCGCATAGACAAGATTATTTTTACAAAGGGGAGATTGAGAGCCTGGGCTAAAAAATTATAAAACTGATGTCGTTGCTCTAAGTCGGTGGCAAGGAAAAAAAATTCTTCAAACTGGTCAAAAATCAGGACGGTTAATAAGTTATGCTGGGAACACCGATACAACTTATCGAGAATTGGTTTAAGGATTAAAGGTTGTTCACCGCAGGCGTTGGAGTCGGGTAAGTTGTTAGCCGTAGGCGTTCCCTTCGGGTAGATTGTTCGCCGTAGGGGTTCCCTTCCGGTAGGTTGAACGGTTGAAGGTGAAAGGTTGGCATCTTTAAACTTGAAGACTACTGTACTTGCTAATTCAAGGTCTAGACGTTTTTCCAGCTCACCGAGCCAATTCCTGTAAACGGTTTGCACCACCGTCAAGGTTTGTCTAGCACCAATAATTCTGGAGCTAAGTGCAGGAACTAAACCAGCATTAATCAGGGAACTCTTGCCAACGCCGGAAGTCCCGTGAATCACGGTTAGTTTGTGGTCATTGCGGCTAATGCGTTCGAGCAGGCCGTTGACATCGGTTTGACGTCCAGCTGCTGCGATTTCTAGGGCTGATGGACAAAAACCTTTCTTGGTAATCGTTGCGTCAGTTTCTCGACTTGGCCCGACACTCTGTAAGGGAGCCATACCAGCAAAGGTAGAAAACCTAAACTGTTGTTCTATCAAGCGTTTTTGTTGCTTAAGTTCAAACCCTCGTTGGTATGCTTTTTGCTCGAAATAGAGCGATCGCAATTCCTCCAACAGCTCCATGAACAGTTGAGGCTGCTGCTGTAGAGGGTTGGGCTCGATAGTTTTGAGGTTTATAGCTTGTTCAAGATAATTAATGGCAGATTTTGGCTTGCCCAGCTGACGCACAGATCTAGCAGCTAGCAGCAGATAGGAACCTCGGTGGCAAAGGTTTTTAGCGTTGAGAGTTGGCTGAGATGTCTCCAGAGTGCGCACAGCTGTGAGGGCTAAGTCTATAGCATGGTTCCAATTCGATTGCTCATAGGCAACTGTTGCCAAAAAGCCATAGGCTCGAGAGAGCTGAACTGGATTATCTTGAGTGTGAGGTTGTGCCAGAAACGCTAGCGCTAAAGCTTCTAATTCTGTCCAATGTTCCAGGTGTTGTAGGACTTCTCCCAATTTTATGGTCAACTGAGCCACCAAGTCCAAGCGTCCTGTTTTAGTAAACAGGTCAATGGCAGTACAGAAGTTTTTCTGGGCTTGCTCCCACTGATGGCAACCGATGGAGCCTTGCAACTGGGCTTGACGGCAATAGCACAAGCCGATGTGATGGAACACTAAACCAAGCCGTTCTAAACCTGAAGGGGTGAGGGGGGGATCACATAAGGGGGGTATTGAGTGTTTAGTTTGTCCGAGAGGTTGATCAAAACATGTAGCTGTGTCCCTTGTGCCCTCTTTTCTCTTCCTAGAAGCTTTACCTTGGATAGTTGTACATACTTTTACCGGTTTAAGGTTTTTATAATAGTGTTGCTCTGAATGGGGAGCCTCACTGCCCAAGCAGCCGCCCCATTCTCCTATATCCTGCTGCCAACAATTTAGACTCTGCTGATAATGCTCCAAGGCCAGATTAATCTGGTCATTTTCAAAGGCATCTCGCCCTAGAATAAAATGCTTGGTAGCTAGTAGGACAGAATCTACGCTGATATCATGAGATTGCAAATCCTGTAATGCCGACTCAAATTCTTGGCGTCGGGGGCAATCGGGAGCCAAAGAAAGCACCTTGTTGGGCAAAAACTCTCCCAAGTCTCTAGCGAAAATATTGCCAAAGATTTCATCTGCCGTTCTGTAACATAAAGCGAGTAATTGGTCAATGGTAAGTTCAAACCGAATCGAGGTAGTAGCCCAATTTTTAAAATAAGGAGCAAGCCTGATCAACTTTTGAAGTCCCTGGTCAGTTACCCATACCACTAAAGGACAGGTTAAGCATTTGGGCAATTCATCTCGCACCTGGTTAGCCGAAAGTAGTACCTGGTTGATGGCATCAACTGACTCTAGACCCGATACCATTAGGGCAGATGTTGTCCCATACTGTTGGGTGCTAAAGATATTACTAAATAGAGTTTGACTAGACTTGTTAAGAACTAGCTCACCATAGGTGAGCTCTGTGATTTCTCGGACGTACTCCCATATTTGCTTCCTAAATAACTCGTAGTTGCATCGCACCAAAATCAGTGCAAATTCTCCTTGGGAGAACATTATTGCCCGGGATAGGGTTAATAGAGAGCGAGCACTGTATGGGGCTAGTGTTTCTGGGGGATTTTGCTGCTTCATGTCACTAACCTTTTGACCCCTACTGGTAGAAATTACNAATATTAAGCCACTGAGGGTGTAGCCGGACAAGAGACTGTAAGTAGCTAGAAGAGGCAAAGCTACAGTGTTGTTTCCGTTCTCAGCCACACCACGGGCAACGAAGAAAAGAATAAGTTCGGCAATTAGGGCAAGCCAGATGGTGGTCATAAATAGCCCTGGGTTGCTTGAAATCACTCCCAGACCACCATAGACACCTAGTGCAGTTAAGACTAGTCCACCACCCAGGAAGGGCAGGGCGTTAGCAATAACATTCGGACCAACTAGGGCTCGACCTTGAGATTCACGAATTGCTTGACGAAAGTTACTGGTACTACTCATGAGATTTTAGTCAAGAATTTTCTGGATAAAGTATCAGGATTGATTGATAACTACTCCTATTTTGAACCATATCCGCAATCTTGTGGCAGGACGGAAAACCGACTTGCCTAGTACTCCGTCCAAATTTAATTGAGGGGTAAACTATACTTTTTCCGAATACCTAATACCTAACAGCGTAAGCATTCAGCCGTCAGCGGTCAGCCGTGAGGTAAAAGCTCACGCTACTTGAGGTGCTTATTTTATTCAAAGATAGCGTAAGCATTCAGCCGTCAGCGGTCAGCGGTCAGCGGTCAGCCGTCAGCCTTGGCCACGCTACGCGAATGGCTGATACTTGAGGTGCTGATAGCAGCTTGTCGGGTGGGCAAAAACAGTTTGGTTCTTTTGAGTATTCGAGATTATACTACTTTGCCCACCCTACTTTAATTGGTCTGATAGCTTGTAGGGTGGGCAAAAACAGTTTGCTTGTTTTGAGTATTCGAGATTATACTACTTTGCCCACCCTACTTTAATTGGTCTGATAGCTGATAGCTGATAGCTGATAGCTGATAGCTGATAGCTGATAGCTGAATGCTTACCTAACACCTAATACCTAACACCTAATACCTAACACCTAATACCTAATATCTAATACCATTAACCTTGCCCTAACCCTCAAAACTAAATTGACAGAGTACTAGTTGCCACTTTTTGCTAGTTGCCACTTTTTGCTAGTTGCCACTTGCGCGTCATTAGGTTATATATTATACCAAATTGAAGACGGTATAGGAATTTATCACTATCTTGGCCTTGGCGTTTAAATTTGCGTGATTGTACAGAGAAAACAAAAACGGTAGTTTGTTTTTTCAGTAAAAAGACCATAGTAGCAAAGATAATCTCTACAGACAATGAGTTGAAGAAGATTAATTGCTTAGGCTAAGCCTCGTGTCGTAAATAGGTTTCCACTTCTGGGATATTTTGAGAATGGCTATTGGGTCTGTTGGTTTTCAAGGAATGGAACTTCTGATTGCGTACTACCGAAATCCATCAATTCAACTTCGCAATCAGATAGTAAGATTAAATGCTGGGTTAGTGAGGAAGATTGCTCATATAGTCAGCCAGAAGTGTGCTGAACCTTATGAAGACCTCGAGCAAATGGGTTACATCGGCTTGATTCGTGCTATTGAGCGGTTCGACCCCCATCAAGGTTGTGCATTCAGTTCCTTAGCAGTGCCTTACATTCGCGGTGAGATGCTACATTTCTTGCGCGACAGGGGTTCTCTGGTCAAGATTCCTCGCCGATGGCAGGAACTGCAGCAGGCAGGGAAAAGAGTCAGCAAAAACTTAGCAACTAACTTGGGACGCTTCCCCAGAGATGAAGAAATTGCTAAGGCTTTGGATGTATCACTGCAAGAGTGGCAGGAAAGTAAGTTGGCAGTTCAAAATCGTTTGCCTTTAAGTTTGGATGCCACGGTTTCTCAGAAGGTCGATCAACCCATGACTTTAGGAGAGACTCTACCGGATTACTATGAAGAAAATTTACACTATTGGGAAGAAGACCGACAACAGCTCCACGGTGCCTTGAGTCAGCTAGAAGATAAAACTCAGGCAGCTATAGAGTTTGTTTTCTTACGAGAACTCCCCCGCAAGGAGGCAGCTAAACGAATTGGAGTGAGTCCGATGACAGTGACGCGGCATGTCAAAAGAGGACTTCAAGAGTTGGTTACCCTGATGAAATCTCAAGCATCGGAGCGTCTGGCAAGTTAGGAAGAATTAATTCTTAATTCTTAATTCTTAATTCTCAATTCGAATTTCCTTATACTTAATTGCTGTCGGTATTGATATCGCAAAAGAGAGTTTGCCAGTCTCGCAAACCATCAGTTGCTTCTTTGACTTCAAAGGTGACATTACAAGCCTTGGGTTGCTCTAGTACCTGAACACAAAGTTCAGCAATATCTTCCCGACTTACTTTACCTCGGATATTGTCTCCTTGAGCAAACACTAAGGCTTGACCTCCCGGCTCTTCTGTCAAAGCACAAGGTCTGATGATGGTATAGGAAACACCACTGTCGCGAACGGCTTCTTCTCCCCGGAGTTTCCAGGTTAGAATTCCCCCCAGTTGGTCGTTCATTCGTACCGCTGGTGGTTCTTCCTCGAGGTTAATTCCTGGACGACCTGGACGAGTTACCCCGGCTGAGCTAATCATAATGAATTGGGGCTTGGTGATACCCCCATAGGCTTTAATAGTTTCCAGCTGTAGGACAAAAGAACCTGGAGCAAATTTTGGGTTGAGCGCGCCATCATATTCAAATTTACTCAGCATTAGCTGTATAGCACAGATGCGACTGGGGTTGAAGGGAGCAGCATCTTTCAAGGTTTTGGCTCGAAATACCGGAATCAAATCAGCAAAGGGAATCGAAACATTCATCCACTGATCTTTCTGGGTGTCGAAGGAATAGCAGTAGGCAATTCCATCCCATTTCGATTCATTACGCAATATAAATTTATACCGTTGACCATCCCCTTTAACTCGCAGTTCTAGTCCTTCGTACTCAGCTAAGTTGAGGGGAGTTGGGAGATTGCGGGTGCGTACTGACACAAAGCCCCCAGAATTTGCCGTTGAGACATTGCCAGTAAACAGGGCAGCCTTGTCGATGAGGCGAATTGAACTCTCGCTGACACCACCCATTACTACATCATCCACAGCACCCCAGGTTTCTTGTAAGTCATCGGAAGGGTTTTGGAAGTCAAATAGGAGTTGTTTGCCTGGTTCGAGAGACTCGGCTGCGGCTTGTACTAAGTTCTTGATACCCTGATACTCCACTAGTTCAGGGCTATCGACCACTTCTGGCCTATAGAACTTGATGCCCTGATCGTATTTTTCCTGGTTCGGGGTGTCTCCTTCTATGGATTGCACCTGCGCTCCCGTACAACACACTACAGCAGTAATGTTCTTGTACAGTGCTGGAGTCAAGGTGTCTGGATTAGTGATATCTGCCTCAAATAGTTCCAGGTTATCCCCAAGGATTTCCCTAGCTTTCTCGGCATTTATAACTAGGGCACGTACAGGATAATTCTGCTCAAGCAGACGGCGAACCACTCGCTTACCTACACCGCCAGTTGCCCCAGCTACCAGTATTACTCCCATATCTTTGTCTTTACCTTGGCTCGATTTTTGATTATTGGCACGACCTGTGAATAATCGCTGTAGGCAGCTCAGGAAAGGGATAACCTCAAAGTAGCTTAGGGTTTGTATGAATCTGCCAGCATCCCATGGGGAGCGATTGTTTTGGGTCATAATCGCCTCAAGTGCATTTTTTATTCAGTTTATCGAAATCTGAGTTACCCTGAAGCTGACCTTTAGCATAGTACTGGATCCCTTGAGTGGATTTTTTCGATCTGGTAATTATATCATAGAAATTTTGATTTATACGCTTATTAACGAAAAGCCATGCTTTTCGTTAATATAGAGCTGAAAGTTATTCAGTATTAACGAAACTGATAATAATGGTTAGCGCTAACAGAGCAGGTCAGTATGTGGATCAGCTTAGTGGATATAAAGCTTTCATACCGAATCTGTTGCCGCCTGTGCCTGACATCATTATGGATGACGAGATGTGGCAGCTTCTATCTCAGGCGGATCGTGCACTGGGTAGGCTAGATGGATCAACAGATGCTCTGCCTAACCCTGACCTATTTGTGTTTATGTATGTTCGCAAAGAAGCGGTTTTGTCGAGTCAGATTGAGGGAACACAGGCATCTTTGATAGATGTTCTGGAATTTGAATTCCAAACACTCGAACCAGATAATCCTCAAGAAGTGGCTGAGGTGGTTAACTATATCGCTGCTATTAACCACGGTCTTGAGCGCTTGAAGGATTTACCTGTGTGTTTGCGCCTGATTCGGGAAATACACCAGAAGTTAATGCAAGGAGTGCGAGGTTCTGAGCGAGCTCCAGGTGAGTTTCGTCGTACCCAGAATTGGATTGGTTCTAAAGGATGTTCCCTCAAAGACGCTACTTACGTTCCACCTCCACCCCATGAAATGGCACAAGCTTTAGATAATCTAGAAAAGTTTTTGTATGATTCAAAACCAATGCCCGCTTTGCTCAAAATTGGATTGGCTCATGCTCAGTTCGAGACAGTTCACCCTTTTCTTGATGGCAATGGCAGAACGGGGCGTCTACTAATTACATTTCTTCTATGTGAGCAGAATATACTCAAGCGCCCACTTTTATATCTCTCTTACTATTTCAAGAAATATCGCTCTGAATACTATGACCGACTTCAAGCTGTCAGAGATAGTGGCAATTGGGAAGGCTGGCTAAAGTTCTTTCTGCGTGGTGTTTACGAAGTCGCTCAAGAAGCGTCCGCTACTGCCCGCAACATAGTCACCATGAAGGAAGAACATCATCAACTACTCCTCAATACCATGGGTAATCGAGCCGGACAGGCTATAGTACTGCTAGATAGCCTTTATTTTAGACCAATTATCACTGTTGAACAGGTTCAAGAAATTATTAAACGCACATATCCTAATGCCAACAAATTAGTGAATGATCTGTGTGATGTTGGTCTTTTAGAAGAAATTACCGGGCAAAAACGTAATCGCGCTTTTGCTTACGCTCCATACTTAGATATTTTTAAGGAATCTTAGCAACTTCACCCTAAGTATTGATTCAACCCATCAATTGGATAGATTGCTAAATTATTCGCCTTGAAATTAATCACTAGTTTAATCCCTAGTTGAATGAATAATTTATAATTTAGAACTTAGAATTTATTCATTCTGCATTCTTCATTCTTAATTCTTCAGTTTTCAATTACTCTTTCTCAGTAAGCGCTGGAAAATCTGCAAGTTCTGATCGAGCCAATCGAGCCATTTCAGACTACTCGATAAAGATTTCGGTGGGTCGGAAATCAAGGTATCTAGAGCAATCAGGCGCTGGAAATTGATCTTGACTGGATCATGACGCTCTGTGGGACCGTCTTTGCGATAAAACTTGACACCAGCTTGTTGCTGCATAATGGTGATCAATTCTTGAGCAACGATACCGTAGCCAATGGTAGTGGGGTGAATGCCATCTAGGGTGAAGAAACCACCGCTGGTGCGACCAGTAGCATCGGATCTAAAAAAGCGAGTATCCGGTACTGGTGAAAGAGCTTCCAGTTCGGGTGGTAGCTGATAGGGAGTCCACCAATCTGGTCTGGCGTCGGGGTCTTCAATATAACGTCGATAAGCTAAGCAATCCAGTAATCCTGCTAATTCAAATAAATACCAATCTCGACCTTCTTTTCGAGCCTGACGTACAGCATCAGCAATATATTCGTTGTACTGGTCAATGACGCTATCAATTGCTCGGGCTTGTTGTGCGGTAATGTGCGGGTCACGGTTGGGGTCGAAATCTTCGTCGCTAATCCAAGGACGGGTGTAGTAGGGGAAGTATCGCGAGCCAGTAGCCATCTTATGTCCTACTCCACGACCAATGGGCGCAATGGTGACATGGGGAACTGTAGCCCAAATGACATGGCGAGCTTTAATTTGCTTGATTTGCTCCACTACTTGATCCAATTCAGCTTTGAAATCTTCCGGACACCAGACCGTAGGTCGCTGATTGGGCTGGGGTGCGTTCAATCGCGATCGCAACTCCATCTGACCTGTAGTTGAGCAATGCTGCCCATGGCATTATTCGCCCCAATCATGACCATGAGGGTTTCAATACCATCTCCCTGACCGTTTTCTAAACTTCCTTCTTGCCCTAGTGCTACCGCAGCTTGGACTGGGGTCAGTGCTTTACCCTCTGAATCCCGTGCGGAGTCCAAAACCCTCAATGCCCCATGTTCGTTAGCATTCTCAACGATTTGCCGCAATAGATCATCCGTTGGTGCCTGGATTGCGTTTCTGAGAGTATCTGCATCATTAGAGATAATGTCTGTGAGATTCCACCCATAAATAGCAAGATTATGGTTAATCCCTTTGTCCATAGCAACAGTAGAGCCAACGCCCCCTTGCCAACCAGGACCCCGTTCCCAATAATCTTCTATGTCATCCATCCATGCGCGGATTGAAAACAGAGCCGGTCCTAATTCCCACCACTGTATCTGGTCACCAAACTGTGCCTCTAACCGCCTAACTAAATACTCCAGATTCAGGGGCAATCCACCAAATTCACCATATTGGCTGGGACGACGCAGGTGTTCTTCCCAACCCATTTCTTGAGCAATCATCATGGGATAGGACAGATCAGTTTTAAAAATTGCTCCATTCTGGACGCCCTGGCTGAGGGAATCACCAATCGTGACCAGTCGATGTCGGGGAGTGCCTGGCTGTTGGTTGACTTCACTACTTAATTCCGGACGGATACCCAGAGTAGGGTCTGTTTCCGGTGGACGCCCTTCAGGTTGGATAACTTCCTTGACTTGATCTGGAGCGTCAAAGTCGAGCATGTCTTTGGTAAGCAAACGTTTGACCATAGTTGCCTGTTTATGAAAAAGAGTGATGATTAGTTATTATATAATTCACTGATGCTGAGGTTAATTCCAGAAAAGTAAGCATATGCGCTACGCGCACGCGTGCGCGTTCAGCTTCAGAGGTATGGCAATGTGATAAGCCCGTTTTTATCTGGGTTGTAAACACAGGTATTGCTTTAAAAGGCAAAAGGCAAGAGGCATGCATGCTAGACTGGAGTTTTATTGGATAATAAAAAAAGACCTCCTAGGTTTACATCTGATTTAGAAACACGCTTATCAGTTTTGAATTGGTTGAGGTACCTTGTCCTAGGTTTTAGGGAGGGAGTAGAGAGTAGGGAGTAGGGAGTAGGGAGTAGAGAACTTCGCAAGTGGAAAAAAATCCTGTTTACCTCATTACTATGATCAGCCCTATAATTTGCTGACAGCCTGGTAAGCAAAGAAACTAGAGACGTTAGATCTCGTTAATAAAGATTTGGTAGTTTCATATAAGATTAGGTTAAAACGGTAAAGAAGTGATTAATTCCCTGGATAATTCCAATATATACCCTACAAACTATGAATGCAAAACCTAGCATTAAACTCCCATGGATATTTATCCGTCATTTAAATAAGACTGTCTGGGTGATTTCTAGTCTTGCCCTACTGACAGTAGCTGCCGAATCGTCTTTAGGAGAACCCTCACCCCCTACCCCGACAACACTAACCCTAGAATCCCCTGCTCCTGAACTCCCAGTTACCCCTTCAGCCACCTCTTTATCTGATCATTTGAACAAAATTGGTGCTAAAATGTATGGGGCTTACTGGTGTCCCTATTGCACAAAGCAGAAGCAAATGTTTGGTGAGGCATTTAAGCAAATTAATTATATTGAATGTGACCGAAGGGCTGAAATCTCCCAAACTAACCTCTGTATTGAAGCGAAGATCAGAGCCTTTCCAACTTGGGAAATTAATGGTCGGTTTTACCCAGGTATGCTGTCCTTAGAGCAATTGGCTAAATTTTCAGGCTACTCAGCAGAAGGTGCTACAGAATCAATACCAGTGGTGGAGGAAGAACAAACAGAAAAATAAATAATAGCAATAGTGCAATGTTTTACCTTTAAAAACCTAAGGTAAGCAGTCAGCAGTCAGCAGTCAGCAGTCAGCTTATTTTATTCACAAGCTGTTCGGATCTCAAGTAGGGTGGCACAGGCTTCTAGCCTGTGAATTAGCGCATTAGCTGATAGCTGATAGCTGATAGCACCTCAAGTAGGGTGGCACAGGCTTCTAGCCTGTGAATTAGCGCTTAAGCTAACGTCTAGGGATTATTTAATAATAGAAAATGTTACCGATTTCCTGGCGAAAACAAAAAACGTTGTAATATCTATCCAAATGCCTTTTGCTGTGGCTAATCGCTCAACGGCTGCAAAGAATTCATTTTTGAATTGTGCTAATTTATCTGGAGAAAGCTGGAAAATTTCCGCGCCAAAGGCACTCTTTGAGTTTCCCCGCCAAGAGTTTGCTGCTACTGTTTGAGTATCACTGCTGTAGTAACCAAGTTGATCGGTTTTGACGTTGATGTCTTGAAAACCTGCTTCGGTGAGTAGCTGGTGACATTTCTCGGGACTACCAAGGGGTCCATTGGGATTAGGAATTACAATGCCATAGTCTCGTGCTTTTTCTCGAAACAGACCCCCTGTGGGGAAGGCGTTTGCGGCAAAACAGGAAAATCCGACTAATCCTCCTGGTTTTAGGAAGCGATACCACTGGCGTAAAGCAGCAGGGATATCTGTTAAGTATACAATGGCTGAAGAACATAGAATCCTATCGAAACTATTATCTTGGAAGTTGAAATTTTCTGCATCTGCTTCTATAAATTCGATGTTGTTGAGACCTTCGGCTTTAACTTTTTGTTGGGCTAGATTGAGCATGCCTGAGGAAATATCTACACCGACAACAGCTCCAGAAGCACCGACAATTTTGGCGGCAAGAATTGCTACTAAACCTGTGCCGGTAGCAATATCTAGAATTCGTTGTCCAGTTTTCAGGTGGGATAGTTCTACTAGACCCTTGGCTAGGCGAGGGTGAAAGCTTCCTTGATCATAGTTTGGTCTGGTGTTAAAGTCAGCTTTAACGTTTTCTTTGAACTCATTTATACTTATCTGGTGTTTCATGCTTGGTGGAAATGGAAAATCTGATAACTAGAAAATATAATAACTAGCTTAACTACAATGAAGGAGGCTTTATCACTTCAAAGTCTGACTCATCTAGAGATAGTATAAATGGTTGATCATTCTGCTCAAATGGATTTTCCTCTAATCTGACTATCCAACGACCGGATTCTTCCTGTGCTTCAATACGACCCGAAAGACCCGCAACATAATCAGGATAAATCACTCGAACTAAGGTTCCTACTTTGAGCATCTCAATCACTATCTATACTCCCAATGTCCACCTGATTTTACCTTTAATTAACCAAATCTTAAATTTAAATTGTTACAATACCAGATTAGGTTATTCCAAATCAGCTCACTATTTTCCCCCAAGCCAGTCAGGAGGATTGATCCTCACCGGGGAAGAGTGTGGGTAGTGTGGGTAGTGTGGGTAGTGTGGGTAGTGTGGGGGGGAGAGTTCAAGGATGCCTAGACACAACGGTTAATGATAATGCGATCGCACAAAAGTTAATGCCAATGGTTAATGCTAATGGGATGCTCAGCAAAGAGCCGCTATGCCATCGCACCATAGCATCTCTTTTATACTGATCCGAACTTTCCTAGTTCCTATTCCTTTTATAGTAACTACTACTGATAACTGACCGCTTGAAAAACCTGTTCAGCATTTAACCTTAACTCTGGAAAGGTTGAGGATAAAATACGGTTAGCTCCTCGGAACTGATTAACGTTATATTCGCCATCTATCAATTGGTAAACCGATAAAGTAGGTTGTTTGGGATTGCCAATAAATCGCCTACCACCTAAGAGGTTGTCTGAGAAGTCTCTCGACCATGCTTGACTCATCGCTATTCCCAATTCCCAGGGCGTAGCGCTATCACTAAATAACTTAGACCTTGCTCAGCTAACTTTAAAATCAGAAATCGTCTCAATCCATACCCGTGCTCCACAATTTAGGGGATCATCTGGGCGATACATTACCCGACAAGGACCATTGACTTCAACCGTATGACCGTAAATGTTTTTAGATCCGCGTTTTACGGTAATCACGGGATTGCGTTCGCCGGTGTTGTGATTTTGGCGAATCACTTTTTGATTCACGTGGATCACAGCTTTAGTGTACTGTGTACGCTTTGACCAATTCCGCTTTGGTCCACGAGTACCAGGGGTGACCACTGGCATACCGTCAAATAAGGGAATCACCCAAGTTCTACCAACCTTATACGCTCCTTTGACTCTGCCCTTGCTCAAAAGGAAACGGACGCGAGTGGCAGAGATACCTAGTAATTCAGCGGCTTGTGCGGTAGAAATCATCATGGCGAAAAACCATTGTTTTAACGATATTGTTACTTTAACACAATTTTTGAAAAGATGCAATGGGTTATATAGGTGATGTGGGTGTTTGAAAAAAAACTATTGCATTGTCGCAAGGTGCAGTAAGTGTGGTAAGGGTGGTTAGAAAAAACTATTGCACTATCACAAGGGGTGATAAGGGTGTTAAGCGTGGAAACTTTAAAAAAACTATTGCACTGTCGCAATTAAGTCTTGATTTGAGAATGACAGGACTTACGCACTCAGATATATAAAATCTCCCGATTCCCGATTCCCGATTCCCGATTCCCGATTCCCGATTCCCGATTCCCGATTCCCTGTTCCCTGTTCCCTGTTCCCTCAACAAAAAAAAATTCGGTCAAGTCCTGGTTAATTCCAATGCTTGACCGAATTATTTCTTTTAATAGTCAAGAGCCCTAGGGTTTTTGACTATGTGTTCACCAAATCAACAACATACCAACTTAGGTTTCAGACTTCGTACTTTCTCCTGAGTTTTGACCTGTCGCCAGGGATTGGCATCCCTGGCAAGTTGCTATCTTAATCTACCAACAGATGTCGAATCAATATACTGATCACCTCACCAGAATTTCCGGTAGGTTGAGGAGTGCTCCACTCATGAACTTGTGCGTAGCCACGGCTATAAAGATTATAGATTGTGACCCGCACGGTTTTGGGCGAACCGATCAATATATGTTTGATTTGCTCCCGTCCTGGCTGGGCTTGGCCAGATAATTCAGGGAGATTAGGATTGTTGGGATTATACTCAAAAGTTGGGAGAAAGTTTTCGATGTCCATAAGGTTTTTTGTGTTGTTTTTGGGGACAATTTTATTTTAAAAAATCATTGTTATTTTGTCAACTATTTTTACAACTTTTAAATTAGCGGTAAAAATTATTTTTATGGTTATTTAAAAAAAAGCGATCGCTTTTAGCGTGGCCTACGGCCAATCGCGTAGCGTCATATTCGATTAATTTATTAGTTTTAAACTTAAAATAAGCTGTTTAAGCATCATTTATTACTTAGTCAACATCATATTTTTTTAAATTAATACGGTAATTATGGTATAGTATTTGAGTTAGAGTTTAATTCTGGTATAGCATTTAATTTGATAGAATAATTATGTGTTCGAGTAGGAGATATTTCAGAGTATCGAACTTTCTATCGCATTTACTAGATTGATCCCCCCCAGCCCCCCTTAGCTAAGGGGAGCCTGGAAATCTATCTGGAAACTCCCCCTTATTAAGGGGGATAATGGGGTATCCAAACCCACGCAAAAAACCCGAATACCTGCTCCCTAATCCCTACTCACTGCTTCCTAAGAGGAGCCCGGAAATCTATCTGAAAAGTCCCCGTTATTAAGGGAAACGGGGGATCCAAACCCACGCAAAAAACCCGATTCCCTGTTCCCTGTTCCCTACTCCCTACTCCCTACTCCCTACTCCCTACTCCCTAAATTGCTATAATTAATATAATTAACGATAACTAGAGATCAATGATAGAACCCTTGTCAGTATTAGCCGGTTGGGCAATCCCGAAAATAGGGGAATCGTTGTTAGAGATTGTTTCGGGACAAGGATGGGATAGCTTAAGTCAAGCTCTGAGTAAAAGCGATGTAGACAAGGCAATCAAAGCGGGAGAAGCGGCAGTAAAAGAATGGGAAAAACAACTGGCTCCGAGCCAGCGCTTATTTTTTCAGGCTAGACCGGATGGCTGGAATGGAGTTAATAATTTTTTGCGGGACTATTTTACACATTCAGCAGTTTTGGCGGAATTACAAAAACCCTTACTTAATCAAGGGAAGCCTGATCGGGAGATTTTAATCACGGTATTTCAACAGCAGGCTGAAGGGCATAATATTAAACTGAATCACGATAGTCTCAAGCTTTGGGTGGAGACATTTATTAATGCTTATTTTCAGCAGACGGATACTTATCTAAAATTTCAGGTAGCTAAACAGGATTATTGTGAGCAGCTAGCTAACTGGTTTGATGATGTTAAATTTGCTGGCATTGCTGTGCCTGGGCAAGAGGTAGAAAAATCGGAGAAGTTAGCCCAAATTTTTGTAATGCCAGATGTGGTGGAAGACCTATCAACTGCTGGCGCTTGGGAACGGGATTGGTTAGCAGCTGGTAGTGGGGAAATGTCAGAAACAACACTATTGGCAAAGACAACTGGCCGGAAATTCTTGGCGGAGCAGTTATTGAGCCAAAGTCAGTCGAGACGAGTAGTGATATTGGGTGCGCCAGGCTCGGGAAAAACTACCTTGATGAGTTATTTTGCAGTAATGTTGGCTCAGCAAAATCCTGAGATTTTAGGATTAGATGGTGATACGGACTGGCTACCGATTTTAATTAGGATGCGAGATTTTGCGATAAATCTCGATAAAAGCCTGATCGACTATGCTCGGGTATTTGCTGAAAACACCATGTCAGTGAAACCCTTACCAGTGGGATTTTTTGAGCATTGGTTGTATGATGGTAGAGCGTTGATATTGCTAGATGGTTTGGATGAAGTCGCAGAAGACGCTAAACGGAATGATGTAGTCAGGCGCATCGAGAATTTTTTGGGACAGTTTGACAGAAATCGCGCTATTATTACATCTAGACCGGCTGGCTATCGGCGCGACTTTTTCCGCACTGAGGAATTTCCCCACTATCAAATTGAACCCTTTGATGATCAGAAGATTTCAGCGTTTATTGATAACTGGTATAACAGCAGGTTTCAAGACCAAGCAGAAGCTGAAAGGCGCAAGCAAAGTTTACGAAAAGCACTAGATGATAATGACCGGATTAAGCTATTGGCACGAAATCCGTTATTGTTGACAATCATTGCATTAATTCATCGGTATCAAGCGGTATTGCCCAAAGAACGGTTTGAGCTTTATAATTGTGCTGTCAAGACGTTGTTAACGTCTTGGGATGCTAACAAAGAAATCAGCAGTCATGGAATATTTAAGTATCTAGATTTATATGATTTGCGCCGATTGATGGAATTGTTGGCGTATTGGATTCATACCCAGGTAAATGTTGAAGATAACGACAGTGGTACGCTTCTTGATGCAGTCGCTCATGGGGGAAACCCCCAAGACCGCGCTGCATCGCTGATAGACCGGGATGAGTTGATTGATCAGTTGAGTCAGCAGATTAAAACCTTGAAGCAGGTGCAGTTATACCAAGCTAAAGAAGAAGCAGAAGCATTTGTCACCTTGATTCGCGATCGCACCGGTTTATTGAATGAGCAAGGGCAAAATTGTTATGGTTTTGTCCATAAGACGTTTCAGGAATATTTGTGTGCTGAAGAGATTGACTATCAAGCGGATAATGAGGGAGATTTTGAGATTGTTTTGAGTCAGATTCGGGAGCATTTGCATGACTCCCACTGGCGCGAGGTGTTACTATTGCTGATAGCACAACAAAAACCGAAAAAGGCGGCGAGGGCGATTCGGGCAGTTTTGACTAATAAGAGTAACTACGAGCAGTGGTTGCATCGTGATTTGTTGTTTGCTGGTAGTTGTTTGGCAGAAGACCCAAAAAATTTTATTGGTGCTGATCGTGGATTGGTGCAAGAGATTTTGCAGCAGTTGTTTGAGTTAGAAGTCAGTAGTAAAGAGCGGGTTGGTGAGAAGATTCGCGAGCAGGTTTTTCAGATAATTTGTAGTTTCTATGAAACAGATTTTAAATCACAGGTATTGGAATTGTTAGAACAGCAATCCCATCGAATTGATGACTGGCGATTGCTGAACTATCGAGCCGAGTTAGGGGAAAAGGATCAGGTAATTACAATATTGCTAGCACAGCTAAAGGATCAGAATTCTGATGTCCGTGTGAGTGCAGCCGATGCCTTGGATAAATTGAGCAATAGCTCAGAAACTGTAATAAACGCCCTCCTAGCAAAGCTCCAGGATGAGAATTCTGATGTGCGTTGGAGGGCAGCCAGATCCTTGGGTAAATTGGGCAACAGCTCAGAAACCGTAGTCAGCATTCTCCTAGCACGGCTTCAGGATCCCGATCCTGATGTGCGTGGGTGGGTAGCCGATGCCTTGAGCAGATTGGGCAACAGCTCAGAAACCGTAGTCAGCACCCTCCTAGCACGGCTTCAGGATCCCGATCCTGATGTGCGTGTGAGTGCAGCCGAAGCCTTGGGCAAATTGTACAACAGCTCAGAAACTGTAGTCAGCACCCTACTAGCACGGCTTCAGGATGATGATTATTTTGTGCGTTGGAGGGCAGCCAGAGCCTTGGGCAACTTGGGCAACAGCTCACAAACAGTAGTCAGCGCCCTAATACCAAGGCTTCAAGATGATAATTATTTTGTGCGCGGTCAGGCAGCCAGAGGGTTGGGTAAATTGGGTAACAGCTCAGAAACCGTAGTCAGCGCCCTTCTAGCAAGGCTTCAGGATGATCAGTCTAATGTGCGTGGGCAGGTAGCCAGAGCCTTGGGCAACTTGGGCAATAGCTCAGAAACCGTAGTCAATGCCCTAATATCAAGACTTCAGGATGATCACTATTATGTGCGTGGCAAGGCAGCCTTAGCCTTGGGCAACTTGGGCAACAGCTCAGAAACCGTAGTCAACGCCCTACTAGCTCTGCTTCAGGATGATCAGTCTTATGTGCGTCAGGGGACAGCCTTAGCCTTGGGCAATTCGGGCAACAGCTCAGAAGCTGTAGTCAACGCCCTACTAGCTCTGCTTCAAGATAATGATTCTTTTGTGCGTAGTAGCGCAGCGGAAGCCTTGGGCAAATTGGGCAAAACATCCAATCATGTTCTGCCTACTGTGATTAAATGGATTGAACAACACCAAGATTCCGACTATGTGGGCAGAGGTATTGATGCCCTGTGGGATTTGGTTGTAGGTGAGGAGTAGGAAATAGCGCGTCTATGTTACAGTTTTTAGGCATAATAATCTTATCCCCAACACTGAAGCGATCGCAATCCCCTCACGACCATGGAAGAGTCGCCATCCCTGGAGCATGCCCTTAAACATTTCTTTGGCCACGACTGTTTCCGTCCAGGACAGCGACAGATTATTGAAGAAGCGCTGGAAAATCAGGACTTACTGATTATCATGCCCACTGGCGGTGGTAAATCCTTGTGTTATCAACTGCCAGCGCTACTGAAACCGGGCTTAACGGTTGTGGTATCTCCTCTGATTGCCTTGATGCAAGACCAAGTGACGTCTTTGGAAGATAATGGCATTGGGGCTACCTTTATCAATAGCACCTTGAGCTTCCAACAAATGCGATCGCGCGAAGCTGCTATCCTTCAGGGTCAGATAAAATTACTCTACGTATCACCGGAACGGTTACTAGCAGAACAGTTTATCCCATTTTTGGATAGAGTGCGATCGCAAATCGGTATTCCCACCTTTGCCATTGATGAAGCTCACTGCGTCTCACAATGGGGGCATGATTTTCGCCCAGAATATCGGCAACTAAAACTATTACGTAACCGCTATCCTAATAGCTCAGTGCTGGCTCTGACCGCTACTGCTACTAATCGAGTCCAACAGGACATTATCCAACAACTGGAACTGCGACAGCCGAAGGTTCACATCGCCAGTTTCAACCGTCCTAACCTTTACTACGACGTTCAACCAAAACAACGGCAAAGCTATAAACAGTTATTAAAACAGATCCGTTCTCACCAAGGTTCCGGTATTGTGTACTGTACGAGCCGCCGTTCTGTAGACGAAGTTGCTTTCCGGTTACAGAATGATGGCATTTCTGCCTTACCTTACCATGGCGGAATGACGGATAAAGCTAGGACAACTAATCAAAATCGGTTTATTCGGGATGATGTGCGGATAATCGTAGCTACGGTAGCCTTTGGCATGGGAATTAATAAGCCCGATGTACGGTTTGTGATTCACTACGATTTACCCCGTAACCTGGAAAGTTATTACCAGGAATCGGGACGAGCAGGACGGGATGGGGAACCAGCCACATGTACCGTTTTATATAGCGCTAGTGATATCTCCAAACTTCATTATCTCATTGATCAAAAGCCCGATCCCAACGAACAACGGATTGCCTATCAACAGTTAAATCAGATTGTTGACTACGCAGAAGGCACAGATTGTCGCCGCCGGATTTTGCTGGGCTACTTTGGTGAGCGGTTTCCAGGGAATTGTGACAAATGTGATAACTGTTGCTATCCTAAGCCAGTAGAAGATTGGACAATTGAAGCTCAAAAATTCCTCTCTTGTGTAGCCCGGTGTCGGGAACGGTTTGGGATGAACCACATTATTCAAGTGTTGCGGGGCTCAAAAAGTAAGAAAATTGAGCAATATGGCCATCACTTACTCTCTACTTATGGTATTGGTAAAGATAAAACTGCAGAGGCTTGGAAAATTCTAGTGCGATCGCTTTTGCACCAGGGATTGGTAGACCAAACCACCGATGGCTACTCAGTGCTGAAGCTCAATAAACTAAGTTGGGAAATCCTGCGCAAACAACGTTCTGTTTATGTTGCTATTCCCCAGTCATCTGTAGAAAAAGCCTTAGGAGAAATTAACCCCAGAGCAGTTGAAGCAGAGCTTCTGCTAGAGAAACTGCGGAAACTAAGGAAACAGCTAGCTGACCGGCAATCGATTCCGCCCTATGTAGTGTTTGCCGATTCCACACTGAAACTGATGGCACAGATGAAACCCAAAACCTTAGAGCAATTTGCCAAACTTTCCGGTGTTACTCAGTATAAAGTCACCCAGTATGGCGAGCAATTTATTTCAGAAATTCGGGCATTTTGTCAAGAGCAAAAACTACCAGAACCCCTGCCCTCCAGTACTTATATGAAAACGCTGCAATTCTATCAACAAGGGTTAAGTGTAGAGGAAATTGCTAAACAACGAGGGTATACTACCAGAACTATAATAGATCATTTGAGCCAATTAATTGAAATGAATCAGCCAGTGGATTTAAAACGACTGGTACCATTGGAACGCCATGAGCCAATTATTACAGCCATTGAAAAAGTGGGTGATCAGTATCTGAAACAATTACGGGAATACTTAGGAGAACGTTACTCCTATGACGACATTAAACTAGTCCGTGCTTGGTGGCGACGGCAGGATAATTGATATATAGCATTTCTCCCACTTACGAGGTACAGTCTTCTGTGATTAGTGATCCCCCCTAACCCCCCTTATCAAGGGGGGAATCTGATGTTAAAACTATCTTAAATATTGCATGTATGGCTATTGCCTTAAAAAGATAAGCTTTGTAACTCACCAAAATAAGAATTGCCATATTTATTGCTATCCGCAGCACTAGAGATGATTATGAAATGATCGCACAATGCCATCCTGTGCTTTGGGTATACCCTTACATGTTACTGGATCAGATCCTCAATTTTGAAGTCTAAAATATCACACAAGGCTTTAGTCTGTTCTGGATAAAGCTTAGGCTTGTGCCGATCCGCCTCCCAGTTAATCACTGTAGACTCTACTACATCACAGGCTCTGGCAACTTGTATGCGAGTTAAACCTAGACTTTCACGGCGTTCTCGTAGTTTTTTTCCTAGGGACATTACCTTCTCCGGTTGTCTTGTAGCAGTCGTTTACCTAAATGTATTTGACTATTTATAGTTTATCTTATAGGATAGGGTTTTGTGCAATAGGGCAGGTAAATTAATATCAATGATTTAAATTAAGACCATAGATATAGGTGGGAAGGCGTAGGGTGCGTTAGGGAAGGGCTCGCCCTCATCTTCCACCTCGTAGCCAGGGTTGATATAGCCCGCCCCGTAACGCACCACTAAAGGTATTGAGCTAAAGGCTGACCACTGACCACTGACAGCTGACCACTGATTTCTTAGCATGAAATTAGTGTGTAGCGGTGTGATGCTTAAGAATTGGGATCACCAAACAAATCAAATCCCCGTCTAGGTCAGAGCGGGGAGTCTCAACATGCTAGCATCAATTAATTGGGGAAATGAGTAATGACAACAGCCCACAACCTTTATCAGCAAGACTTTTACTTGTGGACCGAGGCGACTGCGCAACAGTTACGGCAGGGTAAGTTTGCCCAAGTTGATGTAGCGAATCTGATTGAAGAAGTCGAAAGCATGGGTAAACGGGAAAAGCGCGAGTTAAAAAGTCGTTTGATTGTGTTGCTGATGCATTTACTGAAGTGGATGTATCAACCAGGGAAAAGGAGCGACAGTTGCCTCAATACTATCACTGAACAGCGTATCGGTTTGGAAGAACTGCTGGAGGATAGTCCTAGTTTAAAAACGTTTTTGCCAGAGGTCTTTGACCAATGTTATCAGAAGGCTCGGATTAAGGCAGCCCAGGAAACTGGGATTAAGTTGAACACTTTTCCTTGTCAGTGTTCTTTTGCTCAGGAGCAGGTTTTGGAAGCTGGTTTTTTCCCAGAAGTGTTGAATCGGGAATGGGGAATCGGGAATCGGGAATCGGGAATCGGGAATCGGGAATAGGCAATAGACAATAGTTAATAGGGAATAGGAAGCAGCGATGTAGTCGCTACTCCCTATTTTTTAAAACCCAGGAAAAAAGTACTTTAAGGAATTTAAAACTGGTATACTTCAACTCAGTAACTACTATCTGCGGAAGGAACTGCCTCCATCTTTGCTGTCACCTACCGGTCCCTTGCCATCATTCGGTGGATTGTAATTGTTTAATGTATTCATACTCATGAAGGAACTGCCTCCATCTTTGCTATCACCTACCGGTCCCTTGCCATCATTCGGTGGATTGTAATTGTTTAATGTATTCATACTCATGAAGGAACTGCCTCCATCTTTGCTGTCACCTACCGGTCCCTTGCCATCATTCGGTGGATTGTAATTGTTTAATGTATTCATACTCATGAAGGAACTGCCTCCATTTTTGCTATCACCTACCGGTCCCTTGCCATCATTCGGTGGTGTGAAAGCATTTACCATCGGTAGTTGTGATAGTTGTAGTTGTTTTGATGCTGATATTGGTAACAGTTGTGGGTTACTAAACTCAGGATTTTCATGGATTAGCTGGTACAATTTCCAGAGTGATCCGCCATTTTTGCTGTCACCAACAGGCCCCTTGCCATCATTCGGTGGTGTGTAATTCATTACTATCTGTATTTGTGATGATTCTGATAGTTGTTGGGAGTCTTGAGATGATGATTGCTGGTCAATCGGCTCAGAATTACTATGATTTGCTTGCTCGAATCCCTTCACTATTGTTGCTGCTAATTGTTGCAAGCGCTGTCTTATGTTGATAGTGAAGGAAACTAGTGTTGTCCAAAGCTGCTTTAGCCAATTATTCATTTGAGAATACACCTTTTCTAGAAATTCACCAAACACCGACCCAGGCGGCGTTTTTTCATTGATACTTGTTACAGCGCCTCTCAAGCCAACTTTTCGCAGATGATCAGAAAAATTTTTTTTTGAAGCAAAATTTGCTTAGCTATTCTAGTTTCCTTGGTGTTTGAGATCAGATCCGGATCCATTTGAGTTGTGAACGATTCCCCTTAAGAAAAGGCAAGAGGCAAGAAGCAAGAAGCAAGAGATAATCAGGTATATAGGGATTTTTGCTAAGGTCAAAAACTGTAATTATTGTTTCCAACTCAAATGGAAATGCTAGAGAATTCCTTCGATAGCTAACGGAGTGATTGCTCCAAGTGGTTTGCGGTAAACCACTACAATTACACTAGTGCCTACCAATGCTAAGGCTGATGGCAGCAGAGGTACCCATACTCCTAGAGTAAATAGACCAAAGCATAGGAGATATAAACCCCCTGTCGCTGTGATGGTAGCGAGTCCCCAATACAGTATTCGACCACAGCGCCAGGCAATGGTACCACCAATGATTGACCAACCCCAAACCCAGAACAGGTCTCCCCAGGGCGACCACACCGATAATAATGGACGCTCACCAAGAGCAGCACTGATCATCTGACTGACCATCTGGGCGTGAATAATTACCCCTGGCATTTCTTGGTATGGCCACTGGAGGGCACTGTAGGGGGTAGGATGGTAATCCTTGTGAATCTTTGCAGTTATTCCGATCAGAACTATTTTGTCTTTGACCCACTCTGGTTTGACCTTACCCTCTAGCAGCTCTGTGACAGTGACTCGTCGGGCGACAGTTTCCCGGTAATTGAGTAACACCTGGAACCCCCGATAATCACGATTGTGATAACCCCCAGCATTAGCTGACAAATCTCTTAATACAGTCTTACCCAAGCCTATTTTATTGATAGCAATGATTTTTGCCTTGATTCCCTCTTGGGCTAAGTAATGTAATGCGACCCTAGCACTGAAGGAGTGGTGGGTGGCACAGGGGTCATCGTGGTAGGGATGCATAAATACAAGATGCCTACGGATAATGCCATCAGGGTCAACCATGATATTGCTATAACCAAGGCGGGATTCTGGCACCCCAGAGGGAGGTTTGATGCCTGAGTTTTCGGGGTTGTTAGCTACCCTAGCGCTACAAAGGGCAATTAATTTATGATTTTGCTGTAACTGACGGCTCAATGCCTGGTGACCAGGTTCTCTAGGACGTTCGCGAAAGATGTCTAAGCCAATCACTCGCGGTTGATCAGACTCTAGCTTGTTTAGCACTTGGGCTAGGGTTTGATCCGGGAGGGGATAGCCATAGCGCATGATCTCAGCATCTGTGGCTTCAACTACCAGCAAACGGGAGTCTACCCCTGGATTAGGTCGCAGCCGCATCAGCTGGTCAAATGCCTTTAGTTCCCAAAGCTGAAGCATTCCCAGCTGCCGGATTACCATAACTAAAATGGTAACAACTACACTGACGATCAGGGCGGATGGGAGCAGTTGGTTTTGGTGATTGCCACGCAACTGTTGCCAGGTTGGGGGTATGGCGGCGGGATTTTGACAAATCACTGGCAACCAACTGGCACAGGGACATTGATCTTCTAAACCTTGCAGTTTTTTCCGGGCTTCTTGCACTGCTAGATACAAGGACTTACCACTGGCAAAGGCTTTGAGAAAATATTGTAAAAACTGCTGTGCTACAAGATCCGGTACGGGCTCCCGCATAATAATCATGTGCGGAATGTGCAGCTGTTCTAGCTCATTGGCTAATCCTAAGCCATCACAGGAATTAAAAATTGCTAGGGACAATCCCCTTTCTATGGCTTTTTTGAGGGCTTCTCTGAGTTCGTCAATGCTTAAGCTATCGGTCTGATTGATATGAATCCGACCCCTTCCTGCTTCGGTTTCACTATGACCTGCAAAAAACAGAATATCCCAAGGTTGCTCCCACAGGGCTTCGTTGAGCTTCTGCCGTGGTTCTTCTACGAGGAAGGTAACCTCTGCAAAGGGTAAATTCTCTAGTAATTGTCGGTCTTGTTGGATATTAATTCCTTCGCTATTGCCCAGAATTGCTAGAATTCTAACCTTGTGTCGATCACGGCTCTGGTGCGATTTGCTTGGTTGTTGATACTCTGGAGTACTTAGGGCAATTTCTGCTTGGTGGTAACGCTCTAAAAATTCCCACTGATGCCAAGGAAGCTGCCTGAGCTGGGGATTTTTGGTACGAATCAGCACCCGGACTTCTTCGGTAGTGCCGACTTTTTCCAACCACTTTTCCCGCAGTGGACTAAATAACTCTGACTTGAGCCACCGATTTAAGCGATCGCATAATCCCTGACTCTGGTTGTTGATGGAACCACCGATTGCCACTCGTTTGATTTTGATTGCTCGCAAAGAGTTGCCCAGACTGCGATAGGTTGAGCGCCACTCACGATAGTGGTTAACGATGTTGGGGGCTGGAGGCAATCTGCCAGTAAGTTCTGTTTCGGGACGTTCGCTTTCTGAGCCAATTTCGAGAGTGACCCGAAAACCTTCCTCAAAATCCCCATCCAGCTTAAGAGTTACTAGCTTTGCCATTGGTTAGTTTTTTAACAGTTGACGGTTGACGGTTTACTATCAACCGTCAAAAATCAGCATTTTGTCTGATGTTATTTTCAGTTATAGCGCGTATGGAATAGGGAACAGGGAATAGGGCAAGACAGGGAGGGTGGCAGGTGTGGGGAGGGTAGGGAGGGTGGGGAGATGGGGAGATGGGGAGATGGGGAGATAGGGAGATGGGGAGATGGGGAGATGGAGAGATGAAATTGATGTTTAGTGCTAATTTCCAGAATTGGTATAGGGTTGATCATACTTATGAGCTACAGTCAATTTTCTGAGCGCTATTCCCTACTCCCTACTCCCAGGGAGTGCGCGTTCACGCTTAGCTTTGAAAAAGCGCGGGGTCGCACAGCTCCCTACTCCCTACTGGAGTCAGAGCTGCATCGCTCTTTCCTACTGATCCGAAGTTCCTTTATCCGCTGTTGCCTGTTTTGATCAATCCTAGTTTCACATTACAAACTCTTCGATCACACTGGCATTATCCAGAGCAACCTTGACACTGAAACGGTCTCCGGGTTCGCAACTAAAATCCAATTGAATGGCTTGATCCTGGTTTCTGGCTTGGGCATTGATCAGCATTTCTTGCTCCTCATCTAGCAAGAGCAACTGCAGATTGGGGGGTAGATAGGTTTGACCATTGATGGGATTGAGTTGTAGGAAAACATTCAGCTTTGTTTCGGATTCTGGGGTGAGCGCCACCACCAGAGCTACCCCTTGATTAGCTCCCCATTCAATCTGTTTACATCGCCTAATGGTCTGATCAGACTTGGTTCTAAAGGCGAAAGCTGCCTCAGCACCTTGGTTACCTAAAAGGGTTTCCAAACTCTGCCAACCTGCTTCAAACATATGCTCCAACCATTGACTGAGTTGTGTCATAGGTTGGAATTGATCGAGGTAGGCTGGTAAATCTTTTAGCGATCGCAATTGGTGGATGACTAATTGACTAGTTTCCGAGGTTGGGGAAAATCCCAACAGCGTCGCTTCAGTATGCTCTTGATCAATCTCAACGACTACATAGCCAATCCGGTTAAATCTAACCTCTTGGGGAATGGGACAAGTCAAATCACCGGGTTTGACAGGCCGACATTCCAAGCGCCCCAAACCGGTTACCCTCAGGTCAGCCACATTTTCAGCCAAGCGGACTACTGAATTCCAGCTATCCCCTGCAGTTAGGTCAGTCGGAATACCCAGGATCCGTAAATAGTTATTCACAGCACACACCGCCAGGGTGTTGAGATAGACTTGTTCAGCCTTTTGCTGGTTGGGTTGGTAGTGAGCGAATTGCTCAGCTATCTCTAGCGCCGACAGGGTAATCGGCATTGGGATTGACCAATCTGCTAGCATGTTGGCGTTGTGTATCATGATTTTTTCCTAGGTTGGGGTTTTGTGGTGCCTTTCGAGCTACCAGTCTTTGGCTTTTCTTCTATATATCCCTCGCATACACCAAATTTTCGCAACAGGGGTAAGCATTTACGGTTATAGAATTTGGGCAAATCTTTAGCTTCTGGTGGGGTTAGCTTAAATTCTGCTGCAATGGCTTTCCAAGGCTGATCAGGAGGGAGTCGAAGCTGGATTAGCACTTGGGCATTAATCTCAGGGCGTTTCCTAAAGCAAGTCTGACGTAACACTCCGTCTGGGTCTGTCTTTACCCAATCCAAGGTTTTTTGCCAAATTTTCATAACTGGTTGTAGATCAGGAGCAGCTGGTACCCTATCTACAGGGTCAATAGTTTTACCTTCCTCTTTGCTTAGGCCAGTAATTTGCCGCTTCTGTTGCCTATAGCCAGCATCTCGAAATCGTCTCAGTCGTTTTTTTAGTTCATCGTCGAGCCAAGTAATCACACCTTTGATAGTCGGGTCATACTCTTCAGGATGGCCACAGCAATATTCCCACATCTCTTGGAGAGCGTCATTATAATATGAGGTATATTCTTTCCAAAGTTTGCCGGATTTCATCACTAGTAAATGTATCTCGCTCAGTTTTTGCCGACGTTCCAGACTTAATGGTGGATGATTACATGCTTCAGCTATCAGCTGACGGAGTATTCGATCTAGATTTTTCATCGGTTATGTCCCTGTTTTAAATGCGATCGCGTAGCGTGACCTACGGTCAATCGTGTTTAGTACGCATTAGTCTATCGATAGCGGTTCTCAAGTTAATTGTTAGTAGTTTGTTGTTTATGTTGGTAGATGCTTACACTAACTACTAACCTCTACTCCTGATCAGAAGCGCTACAAAGGGCAGCCCGAAGACTGGACTCAGTATTGACCATCCCTAGACATCTTAGGCATCAATCTTGGGGAATGGCAAAAGTCACCCAGTATTTATTTACACGAGTGATCGGGGGGTTTTTCGCAAAAAAGCCCAAAAAAATTTTTTGTCTGATTTTTTTGCGAAAACCCTGGTTGAGAGGTGCTGTAACAAATGGCTAAGCCAATTGTGATTCAACAGGTGCGACCCGTGGCGAATTTAATTCTTAATGGGTCAAAAGCACCATTAAATTTCAAATCCAGTTAGTGGGTCAACAGACCATGTATACTCTCACCAACACTCTAGAAAAATCCGCTCCTCAGGTGCAACAGTTAGACAATGGTCTACTGCAAGGAGTACTAGAAGGTTTTATTGACGGTGTTTTAATTCTGAATACACAAGGAGAGTTGCTTCATAGCAATGAAATCGCTCGTGTTCTTTGTGAGCAACTTACTCCGAACAGCAAACATTTTACGGTGGTGCCTCAAGAAATCTGGCGTGTCTGCCAAGCCTTGAAAGACAGTGATGAATTCTATCGCGATCAATCTGTAATTATAGATTCAGAGATTACTACGAGTCACTCCACAACGTTTCGGATTCGGGCTCGATGGCTCAACCTGAGGATATCTGAGCAGCCTTATATTTTAGTTACCCTCGAAGACCAACGTCAATCCATTCATAGTATAGCCCTAGCTGAAGTTCACAAATATGGCTTAACTGCCCGTGAGGCAGAAGTCTGGTTACTGCGTCGAGTCAATTACTCCTACAAAGAGATTGCTGCGGAACTGTTTGTTACCCTCAATACCGTGAAGAAGCACATGAAAAACATTCGTGCCAAGCAGCAAATGGCGATGATGATGGAAGAAATGGCTGCTTAGGCGCATAATTAGCCATTTGGAAGACAGATATTCAATGCCCTACACAGGGCATTTTTTTGTATAGCGCGATCGCGTAGCGTGGCCAACGGCCAATCGCGCTATAGGGTTTCCAAATGAGATGTAAACCTAATCAGGTATTTTTTCATTGTCAAATAACACTCCGAATCTCTTTACCATCTTGCCTTTTGCCTCTTTTATGCAAGCCAATTCCTGCAATACGTCTGTTTACAAATCATATAAAAACACGCTTATTCCGGTTGTCATACTAATCGGTTAAACAAAATTGTTTCCCGATTCCCGATTCCCTACTCCCTACTCCCTACTCCCTACTCCCTACTCCCTACTCCCTACTCCCTACTCCCTACTCCCTACTCCCTACTCCCTATTCCCTATTCCCTAAAGATTTTGCCCCAAAAAATTTTTTCTGATTTTGTTGCGAAAAGTTTAGTTCACAGGCGCTGTAACAAGTAGCCAAGAAAATGGCGATAATCCTCTCCTGTTTTAGTTTTTTGATTAACTGTTGGGAAACTGTCCCAGGTTAATAGGAAACGGTTACGCCCCATATGGGGCGTTTTTTTTTAGCTGAACCCCAACAGTTCAATCAGTTACCCACTTTGCCAATTCATCTAGGGTAACTTTCAGCAGGTCACACAATACCTTGAGCTGATTTGGGTAGAGTTTGGGGATATGCCTGCCCGCTTCCCAATTTTGCACCGTGGTAACGGTTACGCCCAATTCATGAGCGATTTCCCGCTGGGTGATATTTAGGGATTCTCGTCTTTTTTTAAGGTTGTCCCCTAAAGTAGTCATTACTGTCCTATTTAAAAGTTAACATAATTAAGTTTACTGAGTTATATGTTACCGCTAATCTCACTAGAGATTCTGAGGGGGCGACGAAATGAGCTAAAACGCAGATTCTATAAGCGACCTAGCCCTTAAACCGCGTTGATAATACTTTCGTTGTCTTGATGCAAAGCGCGAGTGGGGGAAACCACGGCAAAGCGCGAGTGGGGGAAACCCCGATGAGCGACTGCATCAAGAAGCGGGATAACTTTTGACAATATTATTTGTTGTTCTGTTAGATTACTACTCCCTAACTTTGGCAACAAAGTAAAATATACTGGAAACGCCCTGTCAGCCATGCAAAGCGCGAGTGGTTTGTTCGCGTTCGCCTTTGGCGTGGCCTACGGCCAAGCGCGCCTTTGGCGATAGTTACCGTAAGACAGGCTCGCCTTAATCAATAAGTTTTAACCATGCATCTGCATAGCCTACCAACCATAAAGGCTCAACGTAATCAGGTTTCGTCTCCGGGGGGAACCCCCTGTTCCCTTGCTGCATCGCTTTTATCCTAAATGAGGCTAACCATGAATAAATTAATGCGACCCCAACTTGTTCGATCTATTGCTATATAAATTAGTTTCTCCGAGGTAAAGTATGTTTTCAAAACTTCTTCAACTATTGGAAACCAAACTTTTTCAATGATGAGATTTGGCAGCGATAAAAATCTTTGTATTATTTGTATTTTGCTTTAAACTTTAATGGGGAAAGGTAGAGCATTTGCTAACTTTTATAAACTGACTTTATTGAGGAATTGTAAAAGATTAATCAGGATTTTTAAAAAAATATAATCGGCTAGACTTAATTGACTTTTTAGGTGGTTTTGGTAGAATGTTGGGAACATTGTCAATACGTAGGTCTTGTTGCAAATTTAGAGACCTACTTTTTTTTACCACAAAATGCTACTAGCTTTACATACCAAGCATTTCAGCCTGTTTCGTCGCCCCTTCAGCTAGACAACAAAATTTAACGCCTAAATAAAAATCTTGATACCTTTGTTCAACCTCATAGCGCCATTGGTCTACTTGACTGGGGGTGATTATAGAGTCATGAGGGAGAAAATTATCTTTATAAAACCATAAACTAGGAGGGTAATAGGAAAAAGGTCTTCCCTTTTTCCGGCGTTTTTTATTTTTACTGCGCTTGTTCATGATCTTTCTGTTTATAGTAAGGGAACGTGAACAATATAGAAACAACAATTACCCCCAGTTACGACTTTTGTCAATAACTGGGGGTAGGGAGTGAATCAGATCAGTGAATCAGGCAATTGGTGAAAACGCGATGTTCCGAAGGAACATCGCATTCCCCAAATCCCCTGTCCCACTGAAGTTTATGTAGGGTGGGCAGTGAACCAGACCGATTCACCAAGAAGCGCGATCGCATTGCTTGGCACTGCCCACCAAACTAATCGTTATACAAAGATCAGATCCCCTTGGTTATAGCCACCAGACACAATAGCAATAATGTCAAAGCTAAAATTAGGCACGATCTTAACAGAGTCCAAACTATCCCCTGTGGTGAGCTGAGATTGAACACCATTACTCTTACCTCCAGCAATATCCTGAGCAATCTGTTCAGCTGAAGCAAGACTTTTCTCAGAAGAAGAGAAGCCGTTATTGACAGCGATAAAGTTTGATCCAAAGATATAGTTAGCTTTTTTGAGTTGAATTTTATCCGTACCGGATTGGAAATCCTTAAGTAGAGCGTAATCATTCAGACCCAAAAATCCTTTTCCACCGACATAGTAAGGATTATTGCTATCTCCAATCACAAATTTATCAGCACCAGCTCCTCCGGTTAAGACATCAATTTCATTAACACCTGGCTTTTTACTGTTGGGATCGACACCTACAATGGTATCATTACCACCGGCACCAGTAATCTCATCACTTCCGGCACCACCAGTAAGTTGATTACTGTTGTTATCACCAATAATGGTATCGTTGCGACCAGCACCCTTGACATTCACAAAGTTTTGGACAGTGCGATTAAGAACGGGACCATTAACAACATTAATCTGTAAACTGTTCTGTTGTAGATTTACGTTCACAGAGGCACCACTACCAGCAGAAGAGGCATCAATTGTATTAGCTTGACCGGCATCCCCAATAATCGTCTCCACTCGGATCAGCTCATCCTGACCAAGACCACTTTTGTTAACGATTCCCGTGGGTAAAAGAGTAATAGCTCGACCGAGACCAGTGTAATCGACAGTATCGTTGCCTTCCTCTCCATCCAGGACATCATTACCACTACTGCCAATGAAATGGTTTTTGCCAGTTCCGCCGAATAGGGAGTCATTACCAGAGCCACCATCCAAAATATCATTACCAGAACTGCCAAACACAAAGTCATTACCTGAGCCGCCAGACACAAAATCGTTACCTGAGCCAGCGATAACAATGTCATTTCCCTCTTCACCAAACACAAGGTCATTGCCACCGAGTGCTATAATAATGTCATTTCCGCCACGTCCTAAAATTAAATCGTTCTTGTTACTACCCACTAAAAAGTCAGGATTGGGAGTACCAATAATAAAGTTAAAAGGCCCTGAGATTATAGATTTCGATGATAAGCTTTGTACGCCTGATTCATTGGGGACTAACTGTTGTATCTGGGTCAAATTTAACTGAATCGGTGTACCAGCAGACTTAGATAAATCGGGGCTAGGAACTACCTGGTCCTGAATAGATTGTGGCAGTGACTTGATTAAATTTAGTTCTGATTCGGGAATTAGGTTGGATAATTTCTGAGTTTCAGTTACTAACGTAGCCATGGTTAATTTTCTCTTTTTTTTGGTATGAATCCACCTTAGCGATCGCAGCAGCTATAAAATACCTAATGGTGATTAGCAGTTGATTAGGTTTTAGGATTAGGTCAAGGAGTATAGCCTTAGCAAAGGGAACAGCGGAACAGGGAATAGGGAAAGGGAATAGGGAATAGGGAACAGCGGAACAGGGAATAGGGAAAAAATAGGTGTGTGTAGCTAATTACTATGAGAATCGCTATAGTTATTAATAATTAATAATTGTTAATTGTGACTTGTTACTTGGCAGCACCAGCTCGAATAAAAACAAATAGATAGCGTTAATCCTACTTATGAGGTAAATTTAATTTTCTTACCCCTACTCCCGACTCCCGACTCCCGACTCCCGACTCCCGACTCCCTAAAACCCCAAGGGTGAGGTACCTCAACCAATTGAGAACTGCTATGGTACCCATAACGGGTACTGTCAAATTTTCTCAAATAAAGTAAACTAGACTTATCAGTCAATCGGTTATCGGGGGTGTTTAGTTTAGGAATTAAATTAAATTCAACCTAAATCAAACCGAATTTACCTGATAATTACCGATATCGAAGGGTAAGATTAACTTAGCTAAAAAAAAATCCCAATTTAGATTTAGGGATAGTAATCAGGGTAATTTGCTTACGTAGAGATGTAACAAAAACTGATTTTTTCAAACAGTATAGTTATCAGCATCGGGGACATCTACGTTTGGCAAATCTATCTAGTAAACGCTCCCAATAGCTACCTTATTGATTAGTTTATTTATTAGTTGATAGGTAGCTATTTCGTGAGCTTGATTAGGATTCCCTACTATGAAATCTAACACCAATCGATTTGAAGATGAACTGTTTATCAAAGCAGCCAAGCTGTGGAATTTAGAGAAGTTGTATACAGAACTAGCTCATAAAAAAAACATTGCTACAAATAGGGAAATCAAATTGACCCCAGTGGAAAAAGCATGCTTAAGAGGTTTGCTGTGCGGCTATCCTCCCAAAAAAATTGCTGGTGCTCTCCATTGGAGTTGTGGCTCACTTAGCGTTCAACTCACTAAAGGTTTGTATCGGTATGTGGAAACCTTAACTAATCGGAAATCCAACACCCTAAAAAGTTGGAGAGATATCTCTATATGGCTGGAAGCGGCTGGATACAAAACTCCCCAGCAGTGCCAAGATTGGGGTGAAGCACCACAGATTTCTGCATTCTATGGACGCACTAGGGAACTGAACACCCTCAAGCAATGGATTAATCTCAAGCGAAGCCAATTGGTAGCAATACTTGGGATAGTAGGCGTTGGCAAAACATCGTTAGCTGCTAAGCTAGCACGAGAGATGCAGGAGGAGTTTGATTATATTATTTGGCGATCGCTATCCTCTGCCCAACCCCTGAAGCAACTGCTGACACAACTGATTCCATTCCTGTCTCACCACCAGTCATCGGAGTTACCAGAAGACATCAACCTGCTGATGTCTCACTTTCTAGAGTGTTTACGAGAGCATCGCTGTTTAGTAATACTCGATGATACTGAACAGATTTTAAGCCGTGGCACTTTAGTTGGACAGTATCAAGCCGGATATGAGGATTATGGTCAACTTTTTAGAAGAGTAGCACAAGAAAGACACCAAAGTTGTTTGCTCTTAATCAGTTGGGAACCACCGCTACAAATGGAGTTACTTGAGAAAAAAAACTATTCCACTCGTTCATTAACCCTAAACGGTTTACCAACAGAAGATGCTCGGAAACTATTAGCAGCTAATGGTTTGTCTGAACAAGAGCAAGAAATGGAACTCATTAAACGTTATCGAGGCAATCCCTTAGGATTAAAGCTGGCTGTGACAACGATTAAAGACTTTTTTTTTGGTAGTGTATCGGAATTTTTTAGTTGGGAGGAAATGATTGTTCCTGAGCCAATGAGAGCAATGTTAATCGAGCAATTGAATCGGTTAGATGAGTCAGAGAAGAAGGTGATCGCCTATCTAGCTAGAAATCCTACTCCCATTTCTATTAAACAATTGCGCGATAGTATTACCTTAGACTATAATTCACGACTTATTTCAGTTTTACAGTCCTTGGAAAGGCGTTCACTAATAGAAAAAAAATCCCACATTAATCGAACATTTTTTACTATAATTCCTGTAATTAGGACGGTGATTAATCAGCATGAAGGTTGTTTGCCGTAGGGGTTCGGTGTAGGGTAGGTTTGATGTTGAAGGTTTAAGGTTGAAGGTTTGATGTTAAAGGTTTGATGTTAAAGGTTTGATGTTGAAGGTTTGATGTTGAAGGTTTGATGTTGAAGGTTTAATGTTGAAGGTTTAATGTTGACTTTAAACAAAAAACCTTCAACTTTAAACGACTATAGCGTTTATCGTAGCTATGAGGTACACATTATTTTTTACCTCTTCCCTCACTTCCCCTCCTGGGAGGGGTTAGGGGTGGGTTACTCTTACCTGCTCCCTGCTCCGAAGTCCCTGCTCCCTAAAAACCAGAAATTTGTACCTCACAAGTCGTAGAATTGCTATAGCATTTGGTAAGCATATGCGCTACTTGAGGTGCTACTTGAGGTGCCGTCAGCTGACAGCTGACAGCTGATAGCTGACGGCTCATAGCTGATAGCTTACGAATTATTTGAATTTTGAGAGTGGAAGGGACAGCCTGATGTTAATTGCTTGAGAAACAAACTGTTATCGAAGAAATGCTCCAAGGAGACAATCTTCAAGTCTTCAGTAACCCGAGCAATACTGATGCCAAAAACTTCTATAGTTTCTCCTGTGGGTTCATGACCTTTAAAGGAACCGCTAAACGTCCCCCAATGCCGCCACTTAAAGGTGACATTAGGAGGTCCGGAAAGCACTTCCATCAGTTCCCAGAGAAAGCCATTGGGAAAAGCCTTATGGAAAATTTCTATTGATGATTCAAAGGTTTCCTCTGTGGAGCGATAGTGTTCCGTATCCCCAAGAAATACGTTGTATGTTCCAATATCAGCAACAGTCTGGGCATTGTATTCTGGTCCACCGTTAGTCGTCATCCGAAACTGGTCGGCAACAATAGACAACCACTGCTCAGGATTAGCTTTATAGGAGGCTTCCATCTCGAAGGTTCTAACTAAGTTTTGAGCGATCGCTTCCAAAGACCCCTCTGGATGATTAAATTTACTACCTTTCTTAAGAAATTCATTAGTTTCGGCATAATCAGGGCGTTTGCCCTCTCGCCATTCAACCCCAGCATCATTGGCGATAACTGTATCTCTTTCTTGTACCCAAACAGGCAATCCTGTGGACTGACTATTACTCATTGAAGTGTCTCAGTTCAATTGATTAGAATTCCTCAACAATTTTGCTAAATTGTCTTCTTGTTACCATGGCAAGTACATAAAAATTAAACTATGTGAAAAGATTGTAATAGTAAACAAGAAAATGAAATATTAAAATAATAAAATAATGTAATAATCACTACAAACTAATGACGCGGTGGTGCGTTACGGGGCTAGGTTTTTCAACACTGGGAACCGATAAAATCAGGCCGATCCCGCCCCTAACGCACCCTACCAAAACTAATGACTCGGATCCCATCTCCTGGTATAGAATCAGTTTTGGAATCAGCTGAGCGAGTTGCTGGAGAGATTTTGACTCGTGTTGTCTGAAACAGTAAAAAGGGCAAAGAGGCGGTGGTGCGTTACGGGGCTCGGTTTTTCAACACTGGGAACCGATAAAATCATGCCGATTCCGCCCCTAACGCACCCTACGCCACTTGCTAATTGATGATATAATTGACAACTATTGAGGATTAACCGTCAACAGTAATTTTTGGTCGTCTACTAATAATCAAAAGTGCGATCGGACTGATCAAGATCAACATCCATACCTCCGGTTCAGGAACACTGGAAACATTAAACGGATTAGACGGCTGATTCAAGTCTTCTTCCCCAGTTTCCACCTCTCGGTCAAAGCGATCGCTCGACGCTTCTGCTTTTTTGAGCATCCTTCGTTGCTCATCATTCACCAGCACAATCATTGATGAATAGGGACTGACAATGTCATAGGTCTTGGCTATGCCATGAATCCGATCCAGTTCTTCTACAGAGCCATTCAGGTTTCCACTCAACCCTAGGATAAGTTGCCTGGCCGCCAGTGGTTCAAATCCAGTTTCAGTAGTACTTTCAGCAGTTCCTGATTCCATAAACCAAGCATAGCCATCCGCCACACTTACCACCGATGACCCCAAGGCTTCTTGAGTCGCTATCCGCTGGATCACCCCTTGGATATCGCTAGAGACACCACCACCACTATTTTGAATCAATTTTAGAATCCTATCATTGTAGGCTGAGGGTAATTGATTACCTAAATGAACCATCCACAGGGGTGCAGCCACCACCGCCACATTTTTATTATCCTCAGATAACTCATAACTACCCTGATCAGTCACCAGTAATATCCCGTCATAAGGGGTATTGCCACGCAACTGTTCAAACTGTTGCAGCATCTGTTCAGGTTGGATAGAGCCATAAAAGGTGATCTGAGCAGGATTAAAATCACTGATATCATCAATGCGTTTGGCTTGATGATCGATCTTGTTATCTATTGCGTCAGTGATGTACAAATCCGCATCATTGTTAGTCAAGCTCTGATCAGCAAAACCCTGTTGTTGCAGCCAAGTGAATGTCTTTTTGACCTGGGATTTGTGAGCAGCCATACTCCTGGAACTATCGAGAATGACAGCAAACCGCTTACCCTCTAATTTCGTGAGGTTAGTGTTTCTTATTGCGGATTTCTGCAACAGGTCTAACGGTTTAGCCGAAATGCGGTAGCCATCCCCTAAATTCACCTGATGAACCATGGGTTGCTGGGGTTGATCTACTGGCAAAAATGCTTCTAACCACCTATCAGAAAAACCCCGTTTTACTTTACCATTGCGGATGCGCTTGGTGCGATTTGTCCAAAAGATATTGCGTTGTTCGTTTAACTGAGGTAACGGCCAACCCTTCTCTTGTCGCATCACCTTGTAGGTCAGCCACAGATGCATTTCCGTTGCGCGATCGCTACCATTTCTCCTCTCCCATGAGGATAACGGACGAGGAATGGGAAATGCTCTGAGACGATAATTCCGGGGTCCGACTTGCTCAAGCAGCGCTGGGTCAACAGGACGCGATCGCCTGACTTGGGAATTGTAAACCTGTTGTGCAGCACCCCGTGGGGAAACTTTAAATGGAAAGCGCTGATTGCGGTCATCCGTTTCACCTAGCCACAAGCCAGTAATAGCTGCCCCTTCTGGTAAGGAAAAATAGTAGAGTACTTCCTCAACATCAGTAGTTTTATTCTCATACACCTCGTAGATTTCCACATCTGCCCAATCCCCATGGGCATCTAAGGTTACCTCTTGCTTTCGCAGCCACACCCGTTCTTGATCGATATTCAACAAACCCGCCTTAGCTTGGTCAATAATCGCTGTAGATTGTAGAGCATGTTGAACAGCTTTTCGTTCTGCTTTCTGAAGTGGTGTATCAAAGAATTCTCCGTAAAGCTGTTGAGCTTTTTCGACATCGTCTCGGGATCCCTTATACAAAAACGGTGACATAACCAGATTGTAGCTATTTTGTAATAATTGACATAGGGAATCTGGCAGGTCAAAGACATCTTTGTACATGGCGTAGATATGGTTATTATCTTGTCGGGTACTCAGATACCGATAGGGGAACAAATTTGCATTAACTAACCCAGTGCGAATTATATCAGACTTAGCTATCAAGGCTTGGCGATCGCTATTCGTTTTTGGATAATTTTCTAGGAGCTTAAACGCCTCCACTTGAGCTTGTACATTCAAGGAAAAGAACAGAATTATCCAGACAGTAACCACAGCTAGTGCCCCTTTAATCGCCCGATTGCGCCCATACTTTCTGGCAAAAGCCCTTAATATCCGGTATCCAGAATGAAGATAAAGAGCTGTAAATACTGAGGGCATTCCTAGAAATAGGGTACAGCTAAAGCCATATAGGAGTAATATTAATAAACCGATTATATTAATATAGCTCCATGATAACCACAGATTTTCTAGCCATTGGAATTTGAAAAAATTTTGTATCAAAACACCAGCAGCAGGAACAACATAAAACAACAGCAACACTCCGACATAAATACTAGTCAAAAGCATCAAGGTGTGAGCGATTAGTTGTAGCCATGCTACTGGTTTACGATTAGGAGCATATCCCCATACAACTTCTGCAGCAAATGCCAGGATACACAGCAAAACTGTACCCAATACTAAGGTGCTAACACTGGTAAATTCCCGGATCAAGAATAAACGAATCAGGCACCAAGCAAACAAGGGTGCTTCCACACCATAAAACAAGCGCATTAACTCCCTTGGTTGCTTACTAAGACGCCAAGCACCAATGACAGTACAGACTGTTGGTACTGCAATTAATGCTACAAACGTAACGAAGAAATCAACCGGAACAGCACCATCAAAGGTCGCCCGGATTAAGGGAATACCAATAAATGGTAAGATGCCAATATAGACAACTGTGATAAACATCAGATTCCACAGCAAAAAAATACTGTAAAAACTGATATCAAGGATTTGTTTCAGAGATTTTTGTTTCATTGTATTGCTCTATCAGCTATCAGTTATCAGCTATCAGCTATCAGCTTAAGCGCTACGCGCACGCTGCGCGAACAGCTTTTGAATAAAACAGGTAAACATTGGTTTAATCTGAGTGAAGTCACAGCGGTTGTGGCCTGTGCTACAAAGCTGACGGCTGACGGCTGACGGCTGACCACTGACCACTGACGGCTGACCGCTGACCACTGACCACTTACCGCTGACGGCTGACCACTGACCGCTGACGTTAAGCTTTGGTGAATAGCATCATGGATAGCGCTAGCAAAATTATCAATTTCAGCACTATCGGGATTGTGCTCACTATCGAAAAGGACAGAAACTAGCACCCAAGTCTTGTTGCGGTGGGCGATATAATCCCAGATTCGGGATAGGAAATCATCTGTAGTGCCCTGGGGTGATTGAAACCAGTAGGTTGCTGAACGTTTGCCGTCTTGCAGAGATAGCCACCGTGCCTTTACTGACTGATTGAGCAAGGTTGGCTTAATCGAGTCTACCTTGAAACCATTGCCCACCAAACATAATTCTGGTGGATGGTGAGCTTGCCAAGCGCTACTGGCCACCAATAGCATTGAACCAGAGAGATTGCCATATACAAACCGTTGCTTTTGAGCAATAGGTAAGCCATGATTATCAAAAAATCGTTGTTCAGCTTCCGTTAGAGGTAGGGGTTCAGATACCAGTTGCTGGGGTAATTGAATCGATGCAATCGCATTTACCTTCTCTTGAATTGCTTGAATTTGACCTACCAGCCCTAGAGCTATAACTACAATCAGCAGCCAAGTGATACTCTTAGACTTTTGCTGAAACTTATAGCTGACACCAGTCTTACAGCCGTTTTCAGATGGATTGACCTCACTAGCTTTAGCTGTAAGCCCCCTAAATCCCCCAATTCTGGGGGACTTTAACTCAATTTCCCCCCAAAGTTGGGGGGTTAGGGGGGCGAAACTTGCTGTAACTTCAGCAGTAGCCTGGGGATGCCCGCTTTGTTTGTGTAGCCGCCACTGACTATCCTTTAGTGCCAGACCGGAATTCGACCCATATCCTAAATTTCCCCTTCGATTAGGGTTTCCTTTTTCCAAACTCCCTTGTTTCTTATCCTTACCCAGCAATGACAAATCACTAAACACAGAAGTGGCCAACATCAAACCCCCGGAATTCTGAGGAACCGTTTGCAGCAGCATCCAACTGAAGGCACAAGCTAAGATAAAACCAATCAGTCCGAGAGGGACATGTAGCACTTCAGCAATTTGTTGCTGTTGCCAGACTTCTATAATCATCACTAACAGCAGCACCCGGATTGTATTAGCGATCGCTAGCAGCACAAGATTTGCAGTACAAACCAGTAACCAACGTATTCCCAGCTGACGACGTTCTAACCAAGTAGCTGCGAGTAAAAACAAAGTCCCTGTCCACAAACTTTTCAGACCACTGCAGGGCAAATCTACCTGAGCAATGCCGTTTTCCATGACAATAATGTCGTGGGAGGAGATAGCTACAATGTGCCAAGCTGATAGCATCTGTTCCACAGCATGAGCAGTGATCACCCTTACTGGAAAACCCAAACCACTGTTAAACTCAGTGCTGAAAGGGACAACACAGGCAACTAAAATTGCAGCAGGTAACCCTTTACGCCAAAGGGATGGTGGGATAAACAAGCCCCATAACCCATAGCTACCCAGTAGGAATAGGAGTAAGTTGAGTTGTGGGATATACACCAACCACCTGAATGCGATCGCACTAATCCCAGACCCTAACATTAGCAACAGGGGATAGAGTCTTAAGGTCGGAGTTGCTGACACAGTTATAATTAAGCGATCGCGCCATAGCTGTACCAAACAAGCCATGAGCACAATACCGATTAGCATCAGATTTAGCAGTGATGCGTACTTAAATGACTCAAATAGCCATTGCAGTGCCCAGATATTCCCCAAAAGCCAAGCCACTACCAGCACGATGGTGCTGGCGAGGTTTTGACCTCTGGGGGGATCTGAATTCATCCCAGCTGTCATAACAAGTTTCTCCTTCAGAGAAATAAAGTGTGCTAAAAAGGACTATCTATCGGGAGCTATCACTTATGCAGAGCATTTCTAAAAAAGCTATAGCCCCTTCATGGGTTTTAGCTTGCTCTGATAATACATATAGCAATTATCATAGTCATGAGGTACTTTCGTTCTGGCTTTTAGGGAGCAGGGAGCAGGGAGCAGGGAGCAGGTAAGAGGCAAGAGGTAAAAAATCCTGTGTACCTCATAGCTATAATAAAGGCTATAGTTCATAGGTTATGCAAATTTGACCTGATCCCTATCTACCTGATCGAACACAGTTATTTATTGGTAATTTGTAGTTAGTAATTGCTAATTGCTAAAGGCTTTCACAATTATCCATAACTCTTTTATAATTACCGTTTTCCCTACGCTAATCTGTCCAGATTTACGTTAGTAGCCCTTCAAATTACCTACCATTATAGGACAGATTTAAAAAAACAGTATAAAAACCGGATATCTAGGGCTCCTAAATAAATTGTGAGAATTTTTGCTCCCTGTTCCCTGTTCCCTGTTCCCTGTTCCCTGTTCCCTTTTGTTTTTGTCATAAAACTTCACAAAATTCCATGAATCAGACATTTGAACAGTTAAAGCAGCATAACTGGACTAATTTTATCACCCATCATTTACGGAATTGGTATGGGTCTTGGACAATTTATTCTCCTGAAGGTGAAGTGATAGAATCCTTTGTAGGTAGTCGATGCTCTATTATTGATGCTGAACAAACTCACATTATCCAAACTAACGTATATATGTATGACAATGGAACTGAAGAGGAGAAGGTTTACCAGAATACTCCCAATAGTTTAATCAATGGTTTAGCTGAGAAAACCGCTCAAGCCTCCTTTATGTATATGTTTGAGCAAGGGTCGGCTATTTGGACAGTAAATCGATTTGAACCAGGAGAGTTATTTGCAGTAGAGTTCTGGTTTAGATATCAAGAATTACGCCATAGTCTGCTAGTAGTCTATAACTCAGATGGGGAATTAACTAAAACAGTAAGTGTCCGAGAGGAGGATTTGCAAAATCCCTGTGATCATTGGACACTTAACCCAGAGTTAATCCCCCATCGAGATATACTTAATGGGGAAGAAGGATTAGCAATTACTCTTACCCCAGTCACCCAACTATCTCAGCCAACACCAACTCATTTAGCTTGGGAATATCCAGACCATCAAACCTTTTATTATCCAGATGGGATATCATTAAGTTACCCGCCCAAACTGAAACCAGGAATGTCTTTCGTTGTGATTGGAGATTGGCAAGTTAATCCTGACATTAGACAACAACTGCTCGTTGATTATAATTCATCTGGTGAGTTATCCGGCTTAACGTTAAAGAGTAATCAACCAGAGATGGGGAGATAGGGAGATGGGGAGATGGGGAGATGGGGTGATGGGGTGATGGGGTGATGGGGAGATGGGGAGATGGGGAGATGGGGAGATGGGGAGATGGGGAGATGGGGAGATGGGGAGATGGGGAGATGGGGAGATGGGGTGATGGGGAGATGGGACATAGTTTTCTTAAAGGTAATTATCCAGACACTGACCTAAGACATTACTAATCTAGAAAAATCTACCTATGATGCCGATAAAATTTTTTAAACTAAAATAAAAAAAATAAATTAAAAATTTTAATTTATCTATATAAAAAATAAAACTATATACAGTGTTTTTAATAACTATAATATACACTGTTTTAGCATTTTATACTTCCCGATTCCCGATTCCCGATTCCCGATTCCCGATTCCCGATTTCCGATTCCCGATTCCCGATTCCCGATTCCCGATTCCCGATTCCCGATTCCCTATTGTATTTTATAGAATAAACCTATGGATCGAAAACTCCAAAATTGGAATAAATTCTGTCGATATTATTCAGGAGACTTGTATGGGATTTGGACTAGATACTCGAGGGCAGGAGACGTCATAGAATCTTGGCGCTGTATTAGAAGCTTTCGTCCGACAGCAGAAGGCAGTGAAATACATCAACAAAATCACTATACTTATGCTAATGGCAAGACGGAGACAAAAACCTTTGGGCCCTACAAGCAACCTATAACAACTGGCTTGTTTTTAGACAACGGCTTTTCCTGGGGTTCCACCAAAGTAAAATCCGGCTCCACGTTTTTTTCTGATATATGTTTAAGGTATGAAAATAGTCGTGCTACTGCGATTGCCAAATACGATGAAAGTGGCAGCTTGAAACGCTTTACTGTGTTTCCGGAACACCTAGGACATTTCGTGAATGTGGCTACTCTACCTCCCGCCCATCAAATTAGTAGCGACTGGCAAGGAACAGTCCAAACAATAACCCCGGACTGGCAAATTTCAGCCCCAATAGTAACCTCATGGCAACCCTTAGACGATTTACCTGAAGATTACCTGAGGTTACACTTTACTAACGGTATTTCAATCAGTTGTCCGGCACAGGTAGAGAGTGGAAAAGCGTTTTTTGTGGCAGTGGATTGGCTGGTTAACCAGACTTTATTGCAACGAGGCACTCGCCACTATGATCAATCGGGCTTTAGCAGTTTTACCCTAGAAGTATTTAGAATTTAGTCAAACTATGATAAAAAATATATTTAAAAATACTCTTAATCCCCAAAAATACTTCTTATATCATGTCGCTATAATTACCCTTAATAAAAATTTCCCCCATCTCCCCATCTCCCCATCTCCCCATCTCCCCATCTCCCCACACTTCCCACCCTCCCTGTAATTATGGGTATTCGACCTGACTTGATATTCCCGATTCCCGATTCCCGATTCCCGATTCCCGATTTAACACTAATGAACTAGTTAAGTCAGCCAGTTACTCTAACTTCATAGTTCACGGTTCCTAGCCAAGACATCCCAGGTATTTGGTATGGCTTGAATAGTAAACTATCTAAGTTGCCATACTTTACTATATGCTTGATAAAATGTTGGGAACCTTTAAAAATATCCACACTATTAGGTATAGAGTTATCTTCTGATCCTAAATTTAGAGGTAATTTAGCTAAATCCTTAATAGACTTTAACGACTCATAGGCTGAAGAAAACTGGATATAGGTAGAAATAGCGCTACGCATTTTTGAATCAAGTCCAGCCGGATTCTTAAGTTTATCTTCTTCAATAACTGCACCAAAGCGCTTTTTAATAAACGTCCTAACGTTTTCTGAGTAGGACTTGGAATTATACTGATAAATCGCCTGAGTAATAGAAGATTGCTTACCAGAGTTAATCATCTTCCCTACCACGTAAGCTGCAATATCCGCAGTATAATCAGAATCTCTGGCTAACCTATCCAAAGCTTCTTCGACACTGTTAACATCTATGTTGTCATTGGGGTCTCGATAGGCCACAATAGCCGAACCAATATCTCCAGCCCATGAGGTATGGTCACCAGTCCAACTAGTGAAATCTGACCATTGGAATCCAGGCTGATCAATTTGATCAGAAAGGGAACCGATAAAATGACCAAAGTCAGTAATTTCACCACTTAATACTAATTCATTGATATTGAGTTTTCCCTCAAATTCATCTCGAATATACTCTTGGTGATACCCCGTAGCTGTACTCCATAACCGACTAGTATATTCCTTCTTAGTGTACCCACGCAAATGATTAACAATTTCATAAGCGGATTTACCAGGGTTCTCACTTTCAATTTTCTCGATGAATTCCAATGCTTCTTGTAGTTTAGACATAGGTTTAAACTAGATGAATCCCTCTTAGTCATACTGTAACCTACGTCCTGAAGTTGCCAGATTCCGGATTTGTTGGCCAGATTTAGGTTGTCAGGTTGTCAGGTTGGATGGTTGAAGGTTGAATGGTTGAAGGTTTAAGGTTGGATGGTTGAAGGTTGGATGGTTGAAGGTTGTTCGCGTAGCGTGGCCAATAGGCCAAGGTTGGATGGTTTAAGGTTGTTTGGTTGTTTGGTTGTTTGGTTGTTTGGTTGAACGCGATGGACTTCGTCCCGCAGTCGAGCGATCGCGTGGCCAATAGGCCAAGGTTGTTTGGTTGAAGGTTGTTTGGTTGAAGGTTGTTTGGTTGTCAGGTTGAACGCGATGGACTTCGTCCCGCAGTCGAGCGATCGCGTGGCCAATAGGCCAAGGTTGTTTGGTTGAAAGTTTTAAAGTTTAATAACCTGTAACCTGTAACCTGTAACCGCGTCACCTGTAACCTGTAACCTTTAACCTTCAACCGGTTAACCTTTAACCTTCAACCTTCAACCTTCAACCTTCAACCTTCAACCTTCAACCTTCAACCTTCAACCTTCAACCTTTAACCTTCAACCTTCAACCTTCAACCTTCAACCTTCAACCTTCAACCTTCAACCTTCAACCTTCAACCTTCAACCTTTAACCTTGGCCTTTGGCCACGCTACGCGAACAACCAAATAATATTGCTGTAATCTATCGCATCGCAGCAGCAGGGGGCAAAACCAAGTTAGGGTTTGACCCCTGCCCATGACCGTTAAGGGTGCCATTATCAGGATTATCCTGGAGTAAAGCCTCCCGAATCATCCGAGCAATCACTCGCTGTGCCAAACCACCAGCAATTTTTTGTCCCATTTCCTGGGTCTCCTGTTTTAGGAACACTTGAGGAATAACTGGCAACAATTGCATTAGGTCAAAACCAGGAGTGTCTTGTAAAATTTGCCAAATCCGTTGGATATTCTCAGTACTTTCGGGTTTATCTTCTGGCTTCTTGTCTTGATTATCTTGATTATTTATTTCTAAGCCTAGACGTTCCTGCAAGGCATAACTGACGTTATCCAATGTCCGCCTTCCAAAGCTATCGATAGCCTTGACAATCTCATTGACCAAGTGCTCCCGAATGAAAGCTCCTCGCTCTGAAAAAATAAAGTCTAGGGTCTGATCTAAGACTTGGTTGATATCATAATCTGGAGAATTTCCAGCATTACGCAACAGGTTTTCCAGACGGTTCCAACGGAAACCCTCATCCTTGAACAGTAAATCCCTTAAGGATGCCCGTAATTCTGGTGATGAATCCGTCAATAGGCGCTTGGCTACATAAGGATAGGCTTTACTGAGTACTTTGAAATCTGGCTCAACATTAATGGCAATCCCTTCTAAGGTGACTAGGGAGCGAATAATCAGAGCATAGTAAGCGGGTACCCGGAAGGGATACTCATACATCAAAGCTGATAACTGGTCAGTGATACTCTTGAAGTTTAGTTCTGCCACACTAGCTCCTAAGGCGTTGTTAAAAACCTTGGCTAGGGCAGGAATAATTGGTGTCAAGTCTGTATCTGGGGTCAGAAACTCCAGCTTCACGTAGTCATTGGCCAAACCAGGGAAGTCACGATTGACCAGATGAACAACAGCTTCAATCAAACCATAGCGCTGATACGTCTTGACTTGGCTCATCATCCCAAAGTCAATATAAGCCAGCTTGCCGTCAGAGGTAGCTAACAGGTTTCCAGGGTGAGGGTCAGCGTGAAAGAATCCGTATTCCAGTAGCTGTCGCAAGGAACAGTTTACCCCAACTTCAATCAAGTGCTTGGCATCAATGCCTTGAGCCTTGATTTTCTCCATATCCGTCAGCTTACTACCCGTTATCCATTCCATAGTCAGGACACGACGCCCAGTGTAGTCCCAGTAAATTCGGGGAACATAAATTTCCGGTAGTTTGCCGTAAAGCTTGGCAAAGCGTTCAGCATTGCGCCCTTCATGCTGATAGTCCATCTCTTCAAAGATACGGGCACCAAACTCATCCATGATGGCAACCAAGTCACTGCGCACCCGCTTGACATTGGTTTGTACCCACTGTGCAACAAGGCGTATAATGTATAGATCAAGCGTAATTTTATGTGCCAATCCTGGTCGTTGTACCTTGACCGCAACAGTTTCGCCAGTTTTAAGTTTGCCCTTATAGACCTGTCCTAAGGAAGCCGCTGCCACAGGCTTTTCAGTCAGTTCAGCGAAAATATTTTCCGGGCGATCGCCTAATTCTTCCTCGATAAATTTATAAGCCACCTCATTCTCAAAAGGTGGGAGTTGGTCTTGTAGCAGCGTCAACTCATCCAAGAAAACTTGTGGGACTAAATCCGGTCGTGTGGAAAGAGCTTGTCCGATTTTAATGTAAGCTGGTCCTAGATCGGTTAAAATTTCCCGCAGTTGAATCGCTCTGGCTCGGTTCTCGGTAACATCCCGACCGCGAAACCGATCCCACCACAGACCGAGAGCAAACGATATGAATGACCAGATAATGCTGAAAGACCGCCGTAGAATTAGCAGGTATGCCCTCTGGTACTGGGCTGCGATCGCCGACGGGTCGTAGCGTGGTTTGTCTGTTTCCAAGACAGAGGATCCCGTTGTCGAGCTCAACTCTTCCTCAACTGAGCTATTGCTGCCCGACACTGGCACCAATGACTTGTCCGCATCAGCCTCTGAGTCTAGTGCTTGATGAGAAGTTGGGGAAACTGTTTTAGGATTCATAAGAAGATATTTCCGACGGACCAACAGAAGCGATTCTGTAAACTATTGTAACAAAAGGGGGATATCATTAAAACTTAATAAAGGTTCGGCAATCTTCATACCACAATGGTGGAATAACCCATTCCTGGGTAAGAATACTGATTTTTAGTGGACAATTGACGATATGGTTAATGGTGAACGGTCAACGATTACTAGAGTTAACCCTTAGACTTCAATTGGGTATTAGGGTGTGACTTTTCCTAAATTGTTACCAAATGTGTTTAAGATCACAATTTTCCCAACAGTGAATTTTGCTCAATGTTACTTTATTTGCGAATTCACAACTTTGCCTTAATTGACCACCTAGAAGTGGAATTCGGTGCTGGTCTAAATGTATTGACTGGGGAAACCGGTGCGGGTAAGTCCATTATTTTGGATGCCATTGACATTGCCCTGGGGGGAAAAGTCACCAATCGGCTTCGCACAGGGACTAAACGGGCTTTGGTAGAAGCAACATTCTCGGTAGATAACCCCTTGATTGCTTGGTTGAGTGAGCAAGAGATTGACTTACTTGATGAAGCGGATTTGGTCTGTAGCCGGGAGATTACCGCAACAGAAAAAGGCATGCGATCGCGTTCTCGGGTCAATGGCACGATAGTCAATCGGCAACTGATGGAGGGACTGCGTGAGCGCTTGGTAGAAATTACTGCTCAGGGTCAAACAATACAGCTTATTATGCCAGCACGCCAACGAGGGCTACTCGACCTTTACGGCGGTTCCTCTGTGATCCAGCAGCGAGATCGAGTGGCATCTGCCTACATGGCTTGTCAAGAGGCCAAGAAAGCTCTAGAAACACAGCAAAAGTCTCAGCAAGAACTCCTACAACGTCTAGATTGGTTGGAGTATCAAATTCAAGACCTCAGTGGTGCCAACCTTACCGCTCCTGACGAACTCGAACAGCTAGAACTTGAACACCAGCGTCTGAACCATGTGGTGGAACTCCAGCAGAGGAGTTACCAAGTCTATCAAGCACTTTACCATAATGATCACGGGACAAAAGCAAGTGCTGACTTATTGGGTCAAGCGGAAAGTACCTTGCAGGATATGGTAGACTATGATAGTCAATTGCAACCTCTGCTAGACCTAGTCAGTGGAGCATTGGCTCAAGTGGCGGAAGCTGCCCATCAGATTAATGCCTATGGAGATGGACTAGAGACTGATCCGGAACGTCTTCAAGTGGTGGAGGAAAGAATTGGGGTTCTCAAACAAATTTGCCGCAAATATGGACCAACCCTTGCTAAGGCAATCGCTCACTATGAGACCCTACAGGCAGAACTAGAAGAATTAGGCAGTGAAGGTGCATCTCTAGAAGAGTTAGAGAGAAATTATGCCTTGAGGAAGTCAAACGTGACCGATGAATGTGATCAACTGACCAAATTGCGGTATAGGGCTGGGTCAGAACTGGAAAAACAGCTGGTTAACCAGTTAAAGCCCTTGGCTATGGAGAAGGTAAAATTTACAGTGGAAATCAGCCCCATTGTCCCCACGGCAGCTGGTGCCGATCAAGTCACCTTTTACTTCTCTCCCAACCCCGGAGAACCCTTGCAACCTCTTGCTAAGACGGCTTCCGGTGGAGAGATGAGTCGATTTTTACTGGCACTGAAAGCCTGTTTTTCCAGCAGTAACCAGCCAGGAACAACCTTAATTTTTGATGAAATTGATGCTGGGGTGTCTGGTCGGGTAGCAGGAGCGATCGCAGAACGACTCTACCAACTCAGTCAACGCCACCAAGTTCTTTGTGTGACTCACCAACCGTTAATTGCTGCGATGGCAGACCAACATTTTAGGGTGGATAAACAGGTGATTGCTCAACCGATTTCTAGCATTTTGAAACAACCATCTTCCCCTCAAGGTAACCGGTCTGGCAGTACTCAAGTAGTTACCCAAATCCCGGAATCTGGAATGCCCGAGCTTCGAACTGTAGTAAGGATTAGCCTCCTGAATCATCCCCAAAAGCGGCAGGAAGAAATCGCTCAGTTAGCTGGTGGACAGTCGGCTCAAGACGCTATGAATTTTGCGGCTTCCTTGTTGTCCCAAGCTGCTAGCTGGCGTAAGACATGCACAGTGGGAAGACAGGACTAAGGCCAAAGGCGTTGCGTCAGTCTTTGAATGAATAGGAGTAGAGTGGGCATCCTGCCCGCCCCAAAAGATCGCCGAACAGGCAAGATGCCTATTCTACAAAACTCTTAAAATCATTCCATTATTAAGCAACGCCAGGCCAAACAGCTAAATGTTAAAACTTGTGAGGTTGTGATGCATTAGTTTAATAGTTGGATCGCAATTGATTAATTAAGCTACTGACAAATTAATCTAGAATGCACTATAATAATCCAGTCAGGCCATATTTAACTCTCAATCAGACAGAAAAAATCTACTCTCCGGGCCAGCAGAGAAGGTGCTATCTAGGTAATCAACAGATTAGCCTTAAACCCAGATCAATTCGGTTAACTGGCTCTGACGAGTCAATAAGTATCAATCTAAGAGTCAATAAGTATCAAAAAGACGCCATCATTAGATCGCTTCAGCCAAACAAAAGCTTTAGCGCAGGATAATTCTATGGTAGCTGCATCTGTTTATCAACACAATTCAAATCAGGTGGAAAAGGGGAGCATATCTGAGGCAAATTCCTCAGCAGCAGGTTCGCTAGTTGCGGCGGGACAAATGATATCTAACTTCCTGGCACTTTTAAACCGGGAAAGTTTAAAACAAGTAGTCCCAGATGTAGAAAGCTCACTCCACATCGTCAATCAAACCCTGTCGATGCTGGAAGCTCTACTGGAAAACCAAGATTTTGAGAAGGTTCTCCTGGAGATTTTGACTGCGATTACTATCAAGACGGCAGAGTTAATGAAGGCCGACCGAGTAACAATATTTTTTCTGGATGAAGACAAGAAGGAACTTTGGTCGGTAGTGGCAAAGGGAGAGGGAAACAACACCTTAGGAGAACTGCGATTTCCAGCTGATCAGGGCATTGTTGGTGAAGTAGCTACTTTCAAACGGGTGGTTAACGTTCCCTACGATTTTTATGATGACCCTCGTTCTAACACTGCCAAAAAGTCTGACAAAAAAACTGGATATCGCACCTATACCCTGCTAGCATTGCCCCTGTTGAATCGACAGGGAGATTTAGTTGCCGTAGTCCAATTACTCAATAAGGTCAAAAATTCCTATACACAGAACGCTTCCTTAAACGATAAAATTGACCGACAGGGCTTTACTGAGGAAGATCAAAAACTGTTTAAGAATTTTGCCCCTTCGATGCGGCTGGTTCTAGAATCTTCCAAGTCGTTGTACGGAGCTACCCAGAGACAAAGAGCAGCAACAGCACTGATCAAAGCTACAGAATCCCTCAATCTCAGCAGTTTGGATCTAGAAGAAACCCTCACGCGGGTGATGGATGAGGCGAAAACGCTGATGAAAGCCGACCGTAGTACCCTGTGGCTAATTGACCGAGAGCGTAATGAACTGTGGGCGCAAATTCCCCAAGCGGATGGTTCCTCCCAAGAAATCCGGATCCTAATGGGGGTTGGCTTTGCCGGCAAGGTAGCTCAAAGCGGTGAAGCTCTAAATATTCCTTTTGACCTATATGATCATCCCAATTCTGACAATTCTAAAAAAGTTGATCAGGAATCTGGTTATCGCACCTGTAGCCTGTTGTGTATGCCAGTGTATAACTCCAATCAAGAGTTAATAGGTGTAACCCAGCTAGTCAACAAGAAAAAGACCGGTGATAATGATCCTTACAATCCGAATGATTGGCCTGAAGCTCCGGAATGCTGGCAAGCAAGTTTTAATCGGATTGATGAAGAATACATGAAAGCCTTCAATATTCAAGCTGGGGTAGCCATACAGCGAGCGAAACTGTTTGCCACCATCAAACAGCAGGAACAAATTCAGCGGGATATGCTGCGCAGCCTCAGTAATGGGGTTATTTCCACCGATAAAACCGGTAAGATTATCGCTACCAATGAAAGTGCCAAGAAATTGCTGGGGTATGACCATGGAGACAGCTTGGAGGGGTTATCGGTTAGTCAGTTTATTAACATCAAAGGGGGAAATTTTGCTCAATGGCTCCAGAACGCTTTAACTGCCAAGACAGCAAAAGACAGCCGTCAGTACTACCCCGACCAAACCCTGATCTCCCAGGGGTTAGAATCAAGCAAGCATTGTGTGAATCTTTCGATTAACTCTATTGCTGATGCCAGCGATCAAACCCATGTCTATGCTGCATTGGTAGTCATGGATGACATTAGTGATGAAAAACGCCTCAAGACTACCATGTATCGCTATATGACCCAGGAGTTAGCAGAGGAATTACTTAAGCTTGATGACCATAAATTAGGAGGCGATCGCAAAGAGGTATCCGTTCTGTTCTCCGATATTCGTGGCTATACTGCCTTGACCGAAAGTTTAAAGGCAGAAGAGGTCGTGCGTATGCTCAACGACTATTTTGAGTCGATGGTGGATGCAATTTTTGAATATAAAGGTACCCTCGACAAATACATTGGCGATGCGATTATGGCTGTTTTTGGTTCGCCCTTGCCCCAAGAGGATCATGCTTGGAGAGCAGTGCAAACAGCTTTAGAGATGCGCCGCCGTCTCAAAGAGTTTAATCAGCAACGTGTTGAAACTAATCGAAAACCTTTAAAGATCGGCATTGGGATCAACTCCGATAGCGTCATTAGTGGTAATATCGGTTCAACTAAACGAATGGAGTTTACCTCTATTGGTGATGGAGTCAATTTAGGTGCTCGCTTGGAAACAGCTAGCAAGCAGTACGGTTGTGACATCCTAATTAGTGAAAATACTTACAGAGCCTGTCCTGAACAGATCTTGGCCAGGGAATTGGACAAGGTAATTGTTAAGGGCAAGACCAAGCCAGTATCCATTTATGAATTGGTGGGTCTAAAATCTGAACCGATTTCGGAGTACAAAGAACGAATCATTGAACATTACGATAAAGGCCGTCAGTATTACCTCCAGCGACAGTTCGCCCAAGCCATGGGTGAGTTTGGCACCATTATAGAAAAATATGACAAAGATGACCAAGCCTCTTTATTGCACCTGAGCCGTTGTCAGCGTTTTCTTCAAGAACCTCCTAAGGATGACTGGGATGGTGGCTGGAAGTTGTTAGAGAAATAGTCGTTAGTCCTTAGTAATTGGTAAAAGGATAATTGCGGGTTATAGCAATTATCAGCAGCGTTTGAGCAACATTGCTTATCCTTTTAAGGCAAAAGGCAAAAGGCAAAAGGCAAAAGGCAAAAGGCAAAAGGCAAAAGGCAAAAGGTAATACTAAAGAGGGTTTTAAGCGATGCAGCGCCGACCTGAAGGGAGCCAGTGCCTTCATGATGGGCTCCCCCCCATGAGCAACGGTTGTAGTTTCCACGGGGCTTACAGGGATGTAGGGCGGACGCAGGTGACCCAAACAGAACCCAAACCATGAGCGACTGCATCCCTGTTCCCTGTTCCCTGTTCCCTGTTCCCTGTTCCCTGTTCCCTGTTCCCTGTTCCCTGTTCCCTGTTCCCTGGACTAATCGATTAACGATTAGAGAACCTTGTGAGTGTACTCGTGCTGTTTGACATTATCTTCCTTAGTAACAACTCGCTGCATATTTAGCAACCGCTTGCGTTCTGTGGAAAAGTTGAAGTTATCAAACGTTGTGCCGAGGGGAATATGAGCGATCGCTTCTGGACAACTCTTATAAGTGCGTGCAGCGGCGAGAGCTCGGTTAGTAAAATCATCGCAAAACTGAGCATCTTCTGGGAACTCAGCGGGTTTGAGAAGGCTATCCCCTGAGATTACTTTACCTAGAGTCGTACCACAAGCCACTGAGTAAGATGTAGGAACGCTTTTAAGCAATGCTTCTAGGGAGGCTGAGGGGATGGGTTCAATAATTTGAACTTGATGGACTTCCCCCTCTTCTTTGATAAAGCAGGTGGCTAAGCCCACCACCAGGTAGTTATCGGTAGATAAATCGGGAGCATTAGCTAAGGGAGTTACAGCGGTCATAAGACGATTTCAGTAAACGATTTCAAACCAAGATATATCACGCGCCAAGATATATCAAATCAATAGCTTTGGTGGCATTCTATCAGCAGAGCAGGTCAGCTGATACCGATTAATCCAACAGCCGGTCACCTAACTCTTTTCTAAGTCTTTTATTAGAGTGATGGCTTTTTGGGATTAAAGCAACCGTAATATTACCCAACCAGGAACCATATTTGACTGGAGGTGGATGACTTATAACGGATTGAGCTGTTATTTGTAGATTTAAGGATGGCTGGGGTAAACAACCTGGAAGCGTTATGATTAGGTTTCAAAAAGCAAAAGCAGCTTTTGGCTACCTGCCATTATGTGTTTTTGTTTATACCGTTGATGATATGGCGTTGGAAAATATATAGTAAAGTATAATGCTACGTGAACATCATGACATAACACTACTAAAGTTGCGCCAGCAAGTTGGCTTAACTCAGCGAGAACTTGCTGAGGCTCTTGGAGTAACCCAAAAAACCATTTCCATTTGGGAAAGGGGTAAAATGCAGCCTAAGCTCTCCTTTTGGCAGACTAAGTTAATGATGGAAAAGCTCAACTGCACCCTTGATCAGCTAATCATTGCCACTGAGCTGAAACACCAGAATGAAAATGAAATTAAATCACCCCCAGTGGTACCACATAATCCCAGATTTTTCTAAAACTCAAGGGTGGAATCTTGGCCTTTGGCTAGGTCTGAATGATGTCCCTTGGGGGGCTGACTGCATATAATGGGTTGACTAGCGTCAGCACTAGGGCGCTAGTCGTTTGAATCTATGAGGATTAGCACAATGCTGGTGCCCTTTGGACAATCGTCCTTTGGAATATAGCTGAGTAAAAACCATGTCGTTACCAAAACTGTTACGAGCACTATGCCCAAGGTTAGCGTACTCTACGATCAAATGTAGTTAATGCTCCTTAGACCAGTCTAAAAGCTGTGGAACTCTTAGTCCCATGGCTTTTTGTTTGTTCTCAACTACAAAACCCCCTTAGAGCTTGGAATCATCCCTGCACGACGAGGATCAATTTCCACAGCCATGCGCATTGCTCTGGCAAATGCCTTGAATGTCGCTTCAATAATATGATGTGAATTGATCCCATCTAGTTGGCGGATATGTAGGGTGAGCTGACTATGGTTAACCAGTGCGACAAAAAACTCCCGCACCAGCTGGGTATCATAGGTTCCGACACGCTGGGTAGGAATTTCTAAGCCATAGCTTAAGTGAGGACGCCCAGAAAAATCTAGAGATACCAGAATCAATGCCTCATCTAGGGGAGCCAGGAAATTCCCGAAGCGGAAAATTCCTTTGCGATCGCTTAATGCTTTTGCCAAGGCTTGCCCTAGGGTAATCCCAACATCTTCGTTAGTGTGGTGATCATCAATTTCTAGGTCCCCATTTGCCTGCACCTCCAAGTCAATCAGTCCATGGTAAGAGATTTGATGCAGCATATGGTCTAAAAATGGGATGCCTGTATTAGCGGTGCAGATACCTGTACCATCTAAATTCAGTGACACTTGTACATCAGTTTCCCCAGTAGTACGCCTGACTGAGGCTGTTCGCGCCTTTAACTTAGACTCTTGGGTGTTGAGAATTATCGCTCCGCTCTCGATCTGCGTCGGGTTATCGCTTACTTGCATTACATCTGTGCTCCTGTCTAACTTAGCTTCATCCGCTCAATTGCCTCACAACGAACATGCGCAGCATGAGTGTGAGATCAATTGCGGACAGGGTTTATATCGTTTATACTAGATATAGTAGGGAATATAAATTAAGAGCTAACCGCCACCTACGTGCTTAAAAATAGAACTTATTGTATTGTTCCGGCGGGTCGGGGCATCCTGTGTCATTAATAAAGTAACCCGTGTATCCGTGCGCCATAGCTGGAGTTGGTAAAAAGCCCACACTGAACCGTGCTTGTCAGTGTGGGAGTATGTCACCTACATCCCCATTATTTCGTAACCAGCGTCTACATATAAAACCTGACCAGTGATGCCACTGGCTAAATCACTACACAAGAAGGCAGCTGCTTTACCCACTTCTTCCTGAGTAACAGTGCGGCGCAGTGGTGCTACTTTCTCTACATGATGAATCATATCCATTATCCCCCCAACTGCTGAAGAGGCTAAGGTCCGGATTGGTCCTGCGGAGATAGCATTGACCCGAATCGTTTGGGGTCCGAGTTCTGCTGCCAGGTAACGAACACTCATTTCCAGTGCTGCTTTGGCAACACCCATCACATTATAATTGGGAATTACTTTAACCCCGCCAAGATAGCTGAGGGTGACAATGCTACCCCCATCAGTCATCAAGTGTTTCCAAGCTGCTGTTAGTCGATTGAGGGAGTAACTGCTAATGTCTAAGGCTAGGGAAAACCCCTCACGGGATGTCTGACTAAATTCTCCCGATAGATCTTCTTTATTGGCAAAGGCTAAACAGTGAATCAGGATGTCCAGTTTGCCCCATTGTTTTGCGATCGCATCCGCAATCGCTTCAATTTGGGCATCGTTTCGGACATCACAGGGCATGATAATGCTAGGCTCGAGCGGCTCTACCAGGTCTCGAACTTTTTTCTCATAGCGACCTTTTTCGTCAGGCAAAAAGTTCACACCTAAATTTGCCCCCGCGTTGTGCAACTGTTGGGCGATCCCCCAAGCAATGGAGCGGTTGTTGGCGATGCCAGTGACAAAAGCATTTTTTCCGTTGAGATCGAGCATGGTTTTGAGGTTGAGTCGCGCTATGAGTCAGGGTTGAAGGTTAGTTAGCCATCTATGACAGCCCAGTTATTATATCCCTGAATGCAGCAACGTTGAGTTTTTCAGCTCCATCTCAACTAGTAATAGGTAATTGTGAGCCCAAGTCTGGTCAAGTATTAAATTGTTATAATTTTTATTATAAATTTTCAGTATAAACGTTTATTATCGTTTATAAGCAAGCGTGCCAGGTAATAAAACTACCTCTATCGGCGATCTGCAATCACCCGGAAGCGAAATAGCGACTAACTCCCCAAGTTAATAGGGATGGGTTATGGCAAGTTTGGTGAGGTTACTCACCCGACTAGAACCAGGGAAATGGCTATTGTGCACCCCATACCCGTTCGCTCCACACCCCAAACCGGGTCTCCTGTTTACCCTTCAGGCTTACCCCCTGAGGTCAGCACCAATCATGACCCCTGAGGTTTTTAGTGTTTGGTAGCAATTTTTACAAAAAATTAGCTCAGATTGATATTAAGTAGTGGGAATTGACACTCACCGGCCTGTTCGCGTAGCGTGGCCAAAGGCCAAACGCGAACGGCTTTGCCAAAAGGCGCGGGGATTCCTAGATCTACGAGCCGCCGTAAACCGCCGAGTTCCTATTTTTGACGCCGCCAAAAACAAGACAATACAAAACCCGCAAATCCGTGAAAACACCAAATTCCCAGTCAATTCACGACCGACCTAGAGGGCAGTTCTCCTTAGGCGTTCAAGTACTTGTTGGAAGTGCCTTAAAAGTCCGTTTCCCTTCCTTTTCCTCAAGTTCCGGTGTGCCCCACCGTACTTTGTTTTATCTCAAAGGTTATTCTTCTAGGTTCACACGCCAACTGTTGATTGACGATTGGGTTTTTAAAGAGGACTTTCCCAGAGACGAAACCTTAGTAGAGTGGAGCCTTACTACAAAACCTTTTCCCTATGCTGCATAACCTGCCGACTATAAAGGCTCCACTCTACTTACGGTAACTTCAAGCCCTCTAGGCATTACTTCTTTATGGGCAATCAATTGCGGATCTCTCTTCCGGTTGAGCCAACGGTTTCTCAGCCTGTACCTATCTAGATTATACACCAAACAGACGTGGATTTTCAGAAAGCCGTCCTAGAAGGACGGGGTTTTAAACCCAATATTTTTGATAAATTTGTCGATTCCACGATGATTGGTACTAATCGCCGCTTCTCCCCCCAGGGGTTAAGTAAGAATCAAGCCAAGAGCTTGCTAAAATATAGACTAGCAGTTAATACTGTTGGCCTGTTGGCAAATTAGCTCAAAACTTGCCCGGTGCGGTTACAGTCGTCGAATTAAATTCGCCACGGGTCGCACCGCCGAAATTGATGGGCAAGGGGAATTGGAAACGGTTGTAGCAGTTCAGAACAAACTAAATAAAACTGTTTAAAATCCGCTAAAATAGCCTAAATATACCAGATTAATGAGCTAATCCGTGGCTTAACATCCCCGGAAGTCTCTTAAATGTAAATAGATAGGGGCATTTGTACAAAGAAATAGATATGGATAGGGTTGTGACGCAGGATACACCACTAGCGGCTGTGTTTCGTCAGATTGGTAGAGGAGCGTTTCCACCAGTCGTAGAAACCTATGAGCGAAGTAAGACGATTTTCTTTCCAGGAGATCCAGCTGAACGGGTTTACTTTTTGCTAAAAGGTGCTGTAAAACTTTCTAGAGTATACGAAGTAGGGGAAGAAATTACTGTAGCACTGCTGCGAGAAAATACGGTTTTCGGTGTTCTATCCCTGATTACTGGTCACCAATCTGATCGGTTCTACCATGCAGTTGCCTTTACAACTGTAGAGTTACTCTCTTCCCCGATTGACCAGGTCGAAAAAGCACTGAAGGAAAACCCGGAATTATCAATGTTGATGTTACGGGGGCTATCGTCTCGGATATTACAGACGGAAATGATGATCGAAACCCTAGCTCATCGGGATATGGAGTCTCGATTGGTGAGTTTTCTATTAATTCTCTGCCGTGACTTTGGGATACCCTGTGGCGATGGCATTACCATTGAACTGAAGTTGTCCCATCAAGCGATCGCAGAAGCTATCGGTTCGACTCGGGTGACTGTCACCCGTCTACTGGGAGACCTACGGGAAAAAGAAATGATTTCGATTCACAAGAAAAAAATTACTGTCCACAAGCCAGTGGTTTTGAGTCAGCAATTTACTTGAAAATTAGTGATTGCAACAACAATAAACCTGATTGCGACCATTAGATTTAGCAATCCGTAGGTTCTCGTCAGCAGATCGCAGTAGGCTTTCCCCTCTATGGTCGTCCGTATGGTTAAGGGAAGCAACACCCAAGCTAATGGTAATTCCGAGCACCAATCTTCCATCAATCTGAAACGGTTGATCGCTAATAATATGTCGCACTCGATTAGCCACTGCTAGGGCTTCTTCACAGTCAGTGTGACTAAGAATGATCACAAACTCTTCTCCACCATAGCGAAAGAGGGAATCTTGAATTCGTAGGTTATGTTTGAGACGACTTGCCAGTAGCTTGAGAGCGCGATCGCCTACCGGATGTCCGTAGTTGTCGTTGATGGACTTGAAATAGTCTACATCTAGGATAATCAGACTCAGGGGCGTTGATTGACTAAAGGCATTTTCGACTTGTCGGGGTAACTCCCATTCCATTGCCCGACGATTGCTCAATTCTGTCAAGGGATCAACCAATGCTATCCTAGATAGGAAATCATTAGTGTGCATTGCTTGCCGGTATAGTCGCACTCCTCGTAACCCTGCCTGAATTTGTGCCTTAAGCAACCGATTTTCTGCTACAGCTATGGCTGAGTCTTGATTACTGATTGAACTGATCCGTAAGTAGGCATCTGCACCGTTTTCTAGGGCTTGAGCACATTCTCTTAACTCCCAGTTTGGGTCTCGGCCCATTTTTGTAATCGCTATTTCGGGCAAGTCATTGATCAAAATGCAGTATATCCAACCGAGCAGCTTTTGTTCTTTAATATGACGACATATTTGTAAACTAGCCACCTGGGTTGCCTGCAAAATTAAAATAGCGGGTTGTCTAGTCTTGATGAGTTGTATGACATCATCAAGTTCCCAAGATACCTCGACAGTGCTAGACCTTATATAGCAAGTCCGCTTCACAAATGCAGTGATAAACTGTTTATTTCCTACTACTAATATAGAAGTATCGTTTTTATTTATAGTTAGCTCTACAGAGCTAATACATTCACCAGCAATTAATAATCTTAACACTGCTACTTCTTCAAGAAAGTATTAGCTAATACGTTTGGCTCTAAATTCACCAGTCTATGGGATTGGCTATGGGATAGATAGATTCTAGATAACTAGATAAATTTCTCCTATTGCTGACTATCGTTTGGGAGCTCAAGTACAGTTGGATCAGTTACCAATTTCCCATTGCCGATTCCCGATTCCCCGATATGGATTGTGAATCACGAGCTGTGGAACTCTTGATAAATTAGGTAATTTGATATTATAACAATCATTTTTAAACTATCTTATTGTATATAGCAATTATAAATAGGTTGTGAAATATCAAGCGGCCAGGATGCCAATAATACCATGATTTTGGGTTTATAGATTTTCACAACTCGTTTACAATTGTTAGATCGTTTTTAGTTTAACTAGTTTTATTGAACATAAACCTGAATAACAATAAAAATTAGTTTAATCCCCGATGAATCCAAAGCCAACTTAGGCACAACTTAGGCACAACTTAGGCACAACTTAGGCACATCTTAGGCACATAGTTAATTAGGGGTTACTCAGCCGAAGCTGAGCACAGGGATTATTCTATTTATACTTTCCTCTAATACTCTCTTGTTTTTATCACAAGTGGCAGTAGCAATTTCCTGGTATCCAGGTAATTTTTCTAAATCTTTATCGAAGATGGTGAAAACACCTAACTGTTCAACTGAGTGAGAGCATTATTATTCCCACTAACCTCTAATATCAAGTCAGGTTGAATACCCATAATTAGAGGGAGGGTGGGGAGATGGGGAGATGGGGACCCACCCCTAACCCCTCCCAGGAGGGGGAGATGGGGAGATGGGGAGATGGGGAGATTTTTATTAAGGGTAATTATTTCGACATGATCTAAAAAATTTCTTGCAGCCGGAGAGCCTGTGGTCTGCTGCTTAATTAGGATGAAAACTAGCTACAGAATTTATCCCTGTATTTCCTTGAACTCAATGACCATCTTTGTTCCCACCTAAGATAGACTACATTCCCTACATCGTTAACCAACACCTAAGCTGGTATTCATTTAAATTCCATTGTTCTGACAGCAGGTGAGCAAGGGAGCAGGTTTTTTTATAACTGAATAATATCCAATTTAAATGCGCAACACCTAGTTAACCAACACCTAGTTAACCAAAATAATATAACTTACTGATGTATTGTCGTTCGCGTAGCGTCGGCTTTGCCGAAAGGTTAATGTTTGAAGGTTGATAGTCAAAGGTTAACCATTAGCCGTTCGGCAATTTTGATTAAGCTGTCACCCATCTAATTTGCATACTTAGAACGAGGGGGAGAGTGGCAGAGGGATTGACGACTTTTTCCGTTCGCGTAGCGTGGCCATTCGCACCTCAAGCAGCGTGGCAAAAGGCCAAGCGTGGCCAACGGCCAAGGCCTTAAGTAGCAAATCGGCCAATCAAATCACACTAGCTTACTTGGTAGCTTACTCCACGGTGTGACCGACAGTCGTTATGATCTGTCTAATTGAATCTTCAGAGGCTTCGGTTTCAACTCTAACTGTCTTTGATGTTACATCCACTGCGACTTTAGAATCTGGCTCCTGTTGGAGTATACCTTCGGTAATGGTCTTAGCACAGACATCACACGCAATACTGGGAACTTTTAACTGTACTACTGCCATAGTCAATACTCAATCAGTTTTTCTGACACCGGTTAATCAGCTTCCCCTTAAAGCTCGCAGCCCAAGCTAGCAAGGTTAATGCTTACCAATAACTTAGCTCGATTGACGATAATACTCAATGGGCCTAGCCAGGATTGACTAGACCCATTCGAGTGGAAAAAGACAAATTTTCAACGAGTTAACTTTCTGACTACCAGTTTTGAATCACTACTATGGTTGGCAAACTACACAGATACACCTAATACTACATCTCACACAGTCGTGTCTTTCCGGACTTTGGTTTGGCTTACTCCAACTTCTGTTGGTTTTTGGCCACTTGATGCTATGTTCGATTGGTGCCTACTGTGGCTGGGTCATAGACCGCTAGAAATCATCTTATCTATGCCCATTTAGGTTTTGGCTTCAGGTTTTTCTCTGAAGGATGACTTCCACTCTTTAAATCTAACACGACCTTCTGGAGATTCCGAATACTTGTTGTTAAAGTTAAGGAGTCTTTACAAACTGCAACGATTAGATGAAAAATTATGAAGGGTCTGGGATTTCCCCAATAGGTTGCACCAATACTCAAAGGGCCTAGCCAGGATTGACTAGACCCATCTGAGTGGAAAAAGACAAATTTTCAACGAGTTAACTTTCTGACTACCAGTTTTGATCACTATGGTTGGCAAACTACACAGATACACCTAATACTACATCTCACACAGTCGTGTCTTTCCGGACTTTGGTTTGGCTTACTCCAACTTCTGTTGGTTTTTGGCCACTTGATGCTATGTTCGATTGGTGCCTACTGTGGCTGGGTCATAGACCGGTAGAAATCATCTTATCTATGCCCATTTGGTTCTTAGCTTCAGGTTTTTTTCTGAAGGATGACTTCCACTCTTTAAAGCTAACACGGCTTTCTGGAGATTACGAATACTTGTTGTTAAAGTTAAGGAGTCTTTACAAACTGCAACGATTAGATTAAGAAGGTTGAAGGTTGTTCGCGTAGCGTGGCCAAAGGCCAAGGTTACAGGTTGAAGGTTACAGGTTGAAGGTTACAGGTTACAGGTTGAAGGTTACAGGTTGAAGGTTGCAGGTTGAAGGTTACAGGTTGCAGGTTACAGGTTGAAGGTTACAGGTTGAAGGTTACAGGTTGCAGGTTACAGGTTGCAGGTTATATGTAACAGGTTTAACGTTACAGATTGCTAGTTATACATCCGGCTTTCAGTTGTTAAGCCTCTAATCTTCAACCATCCAACCTTCAACCATCAAACCTCCAACCAACCAACCTCCAACCATCCAACCTTCAACCATCCAACCTTCAACCATCCAACCTTCAACCAACCAACCTCCAACCAACCAACCTCCAACCATCCAACCTTCAACCATCCAACCTTCAACCATCCAACCTTCAACCATCCAACCTTCAACCTATCAACCTTCAAGCTATCAACCTTCAACCTCCAAGCATCACAATGGTTTGCTCTCCTATAAAGGGTGGGCTTTCACCTTCGGTTCTATGTCACAATAGATCATAGGTAAATTAATAAATATAGCGATAGGGGTTTACTTCCCATAAGCCCATAGCCTAAAGCTGACTTGTAGAGAACCATGCCCGATATCCCTAATTATTTGCGCGGTAACGAAATCCGGCAAACTTTCCTCGATTTCTACTCCCAACGGCAACACAATGTATTGCCAAGTGCTTCGTTAGTACCGGAAGACCCGACGGTGTTGCTGACAATTGCGGGAATGTTGCCGTTTAAACCGATTTTTCTAGGACAACGTCAGTCGGAATTCCCTCGCGCCACCACCTCCCAAAAATGTATCCGCAACAATGATATAGAGAATGTGGGACGCACGGCACGGCATCATACTTTTTTTGAGATGCTGGGGAATTTTAGTTTTGGGGATTATTTTAAGGAACAAGCGATCGCATGGGCATGGGAACTCTCTACAGAGGTATTCGGTTTGCCACCAGAACGCTTAGTAGTCAGTGTGTTTCGGGATGATGACGAAGCGTTTGCTATCTGGCGGGATAAAATTGGCATCCCAGCCCATCGCATCCAGCGCTTGGGTGAGGAGGATAATTATTGGAAATCCGGTCCAACCGGTCCGTGTGGTCCGTGTTCGGAAATTTACTACGATTTTCACCCAGAACTCGGAGACGAGAGCATTGACTTGGAAGATGATACTAGGTTTATTGAGTTCTATAACCTGGTATTCATGGAATACAACCAGAATGCGGAAGGTAACCGCACCCCGTTAGAGAAACAAAATATTGATACGGGGATGGGACTGGAGAGGATGGCGCAAATCCTCCAGCAAGTGCCGAATAATTATGAAACTGATTTAATTTTCCCGATTGTAAAAACGGCAGCGGAAATTGCTGGGGTTAACTATAGCAAGAGTGATGAGAAGACGAAGGTTTCTCTGAAGGTTATTGGTGACCATATCCGGGCAATCGTTCATATGATCGCGGATGGGATTACGGCTTCTAACACCGGACGGGGTTATGTGTTGCGCCGTTTGCTCCGTCGAGTGGTGCGTCATGGCCGTTTGATTGGGATTGATGGGGAATTTACCTGGGAAGTAGCTCAAACAGCGATCGCATTATCTGAATCAGCTTATCCTAATGTGCGGGAACGGGAAAAAACTATCCAAGCGGAAATGCAGCGGGAAGAGTCTCAATTCCTGAAAACCTTGGAACGGGGTGAGAAGCTGCTGGCTGAGATTTTGGCCAAGAAGCCTAAGCAGATTTCTGGCACAGATGCGTTTACCCTCTATGATACCTATGGTTTCCCAGTGGAATTAACTGAGGAAATTGCTGAAGAACAGGGCTTAACGGTAGACCTCGATGGCTTCGAGGTGGAAATGGAACGCCAGCGGGAACGGGCTAGAGTTGCCCATGAAACGATTGATTTAACAGTACAGGGTAGCTTAGATCAGCTAGGGGAACAGATCGATAGCACAGCATTCCTGGGTTACACTGAACCCAAGTCTATGGCTAAGGTAGAGGCTTTGCTAGTTGATGGGAAGTCTGTGGAATCCGCTGCGGCTGGGAGTAAGGTCCAGGTGATTTTGGATCAGACCCCATTCTATGCGGAATCTGGGGGACAAATAGGCGATCGCGGTTATCTGTCTGGGGATGCGCTATTGGTTCGCATCGAAGATGTTCAGAAGGAATCGGATTTCTTTGTCCACTTCGGTACTGTCGAACGGGGAAATCTAACGGTAGGCACAACAGTAACGGCTCAAATTGACCGGGCTTGTCGCCGTCGAGTTCAAGCTAACCATAGTGCGACCCATTTACTGCAAGCGGCTCTGAAAAAAATTGTTGACCCAAGCATCTCTCAGGCAGGCTCTTTGGTGGCTTTTGACCGCTTGCGCTTTGACTTCAATTGCCCTCGCGCTCTGACATCGGAAGAGTTAGAGCAAATTGAGGCACAAATTAATACTTGGATTAGTGAAGCCCATACTGCTGATGTGGAGGTGATGCCTTTGACAAAAGCTAAGGCTAAGGGCGCAACCGCTATGTTTGGGGAAAAGTATGGCGATGAGGTCAGGGTGATTGATTTCCCTGGTGTCTCGATGGAATTGTGTGGTGGTACCCATGTCAACAATACTGCTGAGATTGGCGTGTTTAAGATTATCTCTTCCGCAGGGGTGGCTTCTGGGATTAGGCGGATAGAAGCAGTGGCTGGACCGGCGGTGCTGGATTATCTGAATGTGCGGGATAAGGTGGTTAAGGATTTATGCGATCGCTTTAAGGCACAACCGGAAGAGTTACCTGAGCGGATTAGTAATTTACAACAGGAACTCAAGGCTACTAATAAACAGTTAGATGCCCTGAAGCAACAACTGGCTTTGGCAAAATCTGACCAGTTATTAGCACAAGCTAAGTCAGTAGGTGAGTTTAAGGTTCTGGTAGCCAAGATGGAGGGAGTAGAACCAGAGGGCTTAAAAAGTGTTGCGCAACAGCTACAGCAGAAGCTGGGAGAAAGTGCAGTAGTGTTGGGTTCAGTGCCTAGCCCCGACAAGGTGAGTTTAGTGGCAGCCTTTAGTAAGGGTGTTAATCAGAAAGGCTTGCAGGCTGGGAAGTTTATTGGTGCGATCGCTAAAATATGTGGTGGTGGTGGCGGTGGACGACCTAACTTGGCTCAAGCTGGTGGAAAAGATGGCAGTAAGTTAGGGCAAGCTCTTGATAGGGCGTTGCAACAGTTGTTGGAAGGGTTGCAGTGATTTTGGAGTGGGGGATCCCCCCTAACCCCCCTTAACAAGGGGGGGATTTGAGGAAATAGTTGTATTTGTGCGATCGCGTAGCGATTGGCCGTAAGCCACGCTACGCGATCGCGTAGCGGCTCTGTAAGAGCATCGCTCTTTTGTGTGCTGGTGAACAATTTAGTGCGTCAGTGCAATAGTTTTGTTTGAGCCACTGACCGACCCATCGTAATTGGTGAGTTAGTGCAATAGTTTTTTTTAGCGCTTGCATGTTAATCCAATTTCGGTTATAATACTATCACCGCTGACGCAATGGTTTTCCAGCCATGATGATTTCCACCGCATAAGGGGCTGATTTAGTAAGTGTTTCTGCCACTCGCCTCCGTTTCCTGATGAACAAGGGCAGAGTTACAGGTAGGCTTGGCACCACACTCGAAACGATGCTTCAAGAGAAGATATCGAGTGTAATGTATTGTTGTACATTTTTATAAAAATTGCATTTTTCCCCTACAAGCTTTGCTTAGCAAAAATTGTAGCAATAACCCTATAATAGTTTATCATACCTATACCCTAAATAGCCTAAATTTTGATACTCTCAACAGTATCTTGCTTGAGGTAATGCTGAGGCTAATCTTAATCTTTACAATTCACTATATTCATGGAATAATACCGAGAAAATTGAATAATCTGAGTAGGTCTACCTCGATTAAGGCTGTAGATTTACATCATAATATCTGTAAGTACGATTGTCTAAATCCGGCACTAAATTAAACGCTTATTGTTTATTTATAATTATCTAATGGCTGATCATTATATATCACATAGCTATCGTATTCTTCAAGAATATAAAACTTCAATATACTCTAGAACCTATAAGGTAAATGATGAGAGTGCAGCAGCACAACCTTGTCACTATATAGCCAAAGAATATAAGCCTCTGTCTGAAGAACCAGAGGTAATGGAAGAAGCTCAAAAGCTCTTCAGACAACGTGTCCAAGAGATAAGGGCTTTGAAAATTAACGGTATAGCAAATATTAAGTATCAGTTTCGCCAAGGCAATAGTTTCTATATACTTCGAGATTATATAGAAGATAATACTATTGAGGTAGAGATTAAAAATGGCAAGTATTTCCAAGAGAAAACAGTTAAGAAAATTCTCAAAAAATCTCTAGAAATTTTAGATAAATTACATCAAGCTAAAATAGCTCAGGGTAATATTAGGGCTTCTAACCTAATATATTTAGGAGACGATCAACTAACTCTTCTTGATATTGGAGATTTAAACGAAATCGGTGGGCTACAGCTAGTTTCCGGCAAGGTGTCTATTGCTCTAGACAAATATAATGATCGTTACAAACCACCCAAAGGGAATAAAGAGAGGTATCGAGACGATCTATATGCTTTGGGAGTTGTTTGTATTGAGATGATCAGATCTCAGATTAATCCTCAGCTTATTAGTCACCAATCTACTAAAGAAACTATATGGCGTTATCACGTTCCTGGGAAAAGCCCTTTACAGATTAGCGATGCATTTGCAAAGATCATAGACAAAATGATTCTTTATGAACCCCAAGCTCGCTATCAGTCAGCTAAAGAAATATTGAATGACTTAGACCAACTCCTTGATTCTAAGTCTAAAATCCCTGCATATGACAAGACTCAGCTTAAGATAAGTATTATTAGATTTAGGAGAAAACTATTTTCCAATCCACTATATGCTCTATTGATTGTAGTTTCTTTAATTGGTTTTGCTTATCTATTACTAGGAGTAATTCAAAGAATTGTTTTTAAGCCTGAAACTTGTCCAATTAAGATTGATGATAACATAAGTTGTGGTGAAGAGAGTCTATTGTTTGGTTATCAACCAAACAATAAAGCTGATGGCCTTAAAGCCTTTCGTAACCAAGACTACCAAAAAGCTTCAGAGTTTTTTAAAGTTTCCTGGGAAATAGAAGATAGAGATCCAGAAACTCTAATTTACTGGAATAATGCTAAACTTAAAATAGATACCAATATAAAGCCCTATACTATTGCGGTTGGAATTCCTATCAGAGTAGACGAAAAGACAGCCAAAGAGATACTTCGAGGAATTGCTCAAGCTCAAGACTATATCAATAACTCCGAAGCTAAGATCAATGGTAGACCGCTGAGGATCTTGATTGCCGATGATCATAATGATGTCGCTCACGCTAAGGATAGGGCAAATCAAATAGCTTCTCAAAGTGAGATCATAGCTGTAGTTGGTCATTATGCTAGTGGAATTACCCTTAAAACCTTGGAAGTTTATCAAAAACATAAAATAGTTATAGTTGCTCCAATCAGTAGCTCAGAGTCTTTGACAGATTTCTGTACTAAGCAGAAACAGTGTTTCTTTTTTAGAATTGTTTCTAATCATAATCATTCAGCTCCATACTTAGTTGATTTATTACTTGATGAGTTGGATAAGAATGGTCTTGAAAAAACAGCTGGGGTTGTTTATAGCCACCCTGATAATTATAGCAATTCGTTTAAAACCGTTATTGAAAAGCGTGTGCGAGAAAAAGGTACGTTGATTGATTTAGAGCAAAACGATCTCTCAACTCCATCGTTTGATGCAGGACAAATAATTGATTACGCTCAACAAAATAAAGTAAATGCAATTTTTGTCGTTCCTGACGGGAGAACTACAAGTTATGCAATTCCTAACGCAATAGATTTGATAAAATCTAATCAGGGTCGGGTATGGATTGGAGGATCGTCCTCAATATACGATCCTCAGACTTTAGAAGGCCTATCTAAAGAGAATGAAAGTGTACTATCAAAGTTTATAGCTTATTCTGATTGGAATCGCTTGGAAGGGTGCGTAGATACTCCTGAGGGAGAAGCCTTTTGCCAGCAAGCTTCAAAACTATGGAAAACAACTCAGGTAAGCTTGAGAACAGCCACTGTATACGATGCCATCATGACCATCGCTAAGGCTCTGGAGACTTTACCAAACCCCAATCGAGTCAAGTTACAACAAGCCTTAAGGAAAAATAATTTTAGTTACTCAGGTGTAACTGGGACAGTCAAATTCAAACCAGATGGTAACCGCACAGAGCCACCAGGAGGGGCAGTTAAAGTTATACGATCAACATGTGATTCAGCTTACCACGGATTAGAATTTCTTCCCATTGAGTATGTGGATGAAAGAGAATGTTAGTTGATTGAATAGGAAAACCTTATGAATAATACAGAAAAAACTGTTATTGCAGTAACTGGTCATACCAATTCCGGTAAAACAACTTTGATCAGAACGTTAACCAAGAGCAATGTCGGTCTAGTTGCTGACCAAGCACATGCAACAAAAAAGACTGAAACGATTCCATATGAGACTATGCAAGCCTGGTTCCTTGATTGTCCAGGTTTTGAGGTTCCAGATTCTTGTTTAGCCTATATGAGAGCTAAAAAACAAGGGCTTTCTCCAGAGATATTAGCAAACATATTTCCAAATGTTGATAGGATGAAATATGACCTAATAGCAATAGAAGGAGTAGAGCAAGAAGCAGATGTGGTAATATACGTTGTCGATACGTTAAATGATGTGCCGGAAACAGGACATGATCAAGAAATTGAACTTTTAAAGGAATTAAATAAGCCGATTATTGGCATTGGAAATAAAAGCATAAAAAGAAATGAACAGCATGTCGAACGAATAACTCAGTGGGAAGATTTTTTTAAACGAAACCATATCACTAATTACATTATGTTTGATGGTTGGTGGGATGATCCTGCCAAAGTTACTCAGATTTATAGCTATGTTGAAAATTTATTGTCTGGTCACAAGAAAGAAAGATATCGCATAGACCTTGCAAATTTCATAAATAGACAACTGGAAATTTTAAGGGAAGCTTCATATTTAATGTATGACTGTATCCAAGCATGCAGCAAAGCAAAAAGACAAAAGGGTATTGATAACACTTCACCAGAAAAGAATCTCATTGATGAAATACGTAATGAAGTTAAACAGTTGTTAGAAGATTTTAATGAAAACGTGTCAAACCTTTATGACTTAGCAGCAGACGATCCACTCAAAGGAGTTAATGACCTTAACTTTCATAAAAAAAACTTTTCAAAGCCTAAAGATGTAGTTGATGGTGCAGCTGCTGGTACAGGCATTGGGACTGGAATCGGTGGTGTTATAGGTGGGATAATCGGTTTTCTGATTGGATTGCCTGTTGGTGGTTTTACTGCTGGAGGAGCAGCGCTAGCTGGTATACAGGTAGGGGCTACTGTTGTTGGTTTATTGGGAGGAAGTATTTGGGCTGTATTATCTGTAAATAACAATATAGAAGTTTATCTCGACCAAAATGGTAAAAACTTTATAGCTACTACTTGCCTAGCCATTATATGGGGAGTGTCTTACCACGGTTACGGAAACAGCCCAACCATAGGAGAGAAAGAAATTGTTGGGCTTTTAGAAACAATTAAAAATTTCCAAGACAACAGATTTATTGTTTGGGATAAACTAAGGAAAAAACAGGTGTTTGAAGAATGTAAACAGTTTTTTGATAAAATAGAAGGTAGATTGTAAGGTGAAATGTGTAGCAAAGCTGACGGGGCGCTTGTCGTCTCCTCAGGAGCCATAGAGAAGTGCTGCCTGCAAATCATTTGCTTCTAAATCAGGCATTTCTGCTAAGATTTGCTCAGCAGTAAGTCCAGCTGCAAATAAATCGAGTATATCCGATACTCTAATTCTCATACCGCGAATGCAAGGGCGACCACCGCACTGTCTTGGATTAATCGTAATTCTTTTAAGCAAATCGGACATCTAGCGTTACTCCAGAATGGATTTTAATCTCGCTATATAGGGTTTATTATAGCTGGTAATATTGGTCGTAGTGCAGTGCTTTGTTAGCACTTATAGTCGATTGATAACATAAGAACTACTGTCATCTGATATCTCAATCACTTGATCTGACCATCGCAAATTTATTGACTTAGGATATTCAATTTCGATCTCTTCTATGCCCTGTATTGCTGGCTTTATGTATCTTTCAATAAAAACAGAAACCACCTCTCCGGCTTCCTGCTCCATGTGCCTCCACGCTTCTTCTCCGTGATAAAAAGCGCCACCACAGGCCAGATATTTCTCTGATAACTCAGTTAACCTATTCGAGGGTGTTGGATCTAAAACCAGAAGAACTGGTATAAAACCAGCAGCTTGGCTTTCTTCAGGAAATGAAAGCTCTTCACCAAATCTCCCCTGACCACTTGCAGCAATTGTTACTCTAAGTTTAAGTTCATAGGTTCTATTATTACTTGGAACTAAACAGTCTATTTGTCGCCCTTGGTTAGTAGGATTTCCATTTGCATCAAGTCTCTTAACTGGCGAGTTTTTCGCTCCAACAGGCTTGCCACCTAAGCAACTCGCTAATAGAGGTTGAAATAAATAGCCAGTTTCCTGGGCTGACCGATTGTCGATATCATAAATCCACTTCCTCCAAACCATCCAATTCGCCAGAAGAGTGGTATTGCATCCACCATACTCTAGAAGTGATCTAGGACCAATTTGATCCATGTTGGACATAGGCTGTGATGACAGAATTCTTTGATATTTAACTCTGCGCCGATGAAGAGCAGAGAGGTTTTCTATAAATAACGCAAAATCGTTATCCTGATTGAAGCAGGCTGTCAGTGCTGAGATCACATCTTCGGCACTGATATCAGATTCTGCTATGCTATCAAACCAGCTTATTGGAATATTGTAGTAGTCATCATCTGGTACATTGACTTTAATAATCTGAAGGTCATCGTGAGACCATCCAAGGTTATCAATAGCAATAGATAGTAGTGACGATAACTCCCCATCAGATATTATAACCTGAGCTTCACCTGAACCATGCATTTTGCATTTAGAATACAAGTTTTTTATGAAAGCAGTATTTTTCATAGATTATCCAAACAATGTGTATTGATTGGTTTGATATCATGTCGGGATAATTACCCTTAATAAAAATCTCCCCATCTCCCCATCTCCCCATCTCCCCATCTCCCCATCTCCCCATCTCCCCACCCTCCCTCTAATTATGGGTATTCAACCTGACTTGATATTATTGGTTTCCATCAGGCTATTAAGCAAAATTTCTGTATTTTTTAACGCTGGGCTCATAGCTCCTGCCTTTGTAAGCAAAAAGCCAAGCATGCGACCTTCATTGTATTGATCGCCCTCGAAGCCATAATTATCACGGATATGTTCAGCAAATACACGAGCCAAAATTGGTGGAATTGCATTGCCTATTTGCTGGATTTTATGAGAGGCATTCCCACAAAATACAAAATCATCTGGAAACGTTTGAATTCGCGCTGCCTCTCTTATCGTTAAAGGTCTGTTTTCCACTGGGTGTATTAACTCTCTTGTGGCAGCACCAGTGATGGTTAAGCTCGGCTCATTTCCCATCAGTCTTTTAAGTCCCGATGGCGCTCCACCTCGCTTTTCTGTGGGCATACCATCAGCAACGCGCCTATTTGCTCTCTTCTTAAATGACTGATGCTGTAGTTCCTCTGGCAAATCCTTCATGGTTTGACCTGGCTTTAAGGCAGTAATTCTTTTTAGCTGGATGCCGTTAATAATTGGGTAGTAATGGTCGGATATTTGTGTGGCATTTCCACGAATAAAAGAATCAAAATCATCTTGAGGAGGCGAGGTTAAAGGTATTAGTAGAGTGCCCTTATCTTTTGTTGCTGGCGGCAAACTGTTTATTGCGTGAGAAATAGTAATGTCAGAGTTACGGAATAGTTGACCGGAAACTTGAAATTTTGGTGCTGGCATTCTAAACTCATGCCCCAACCTATTCCCGATGATTAAAACTCGCTTTCGTCTTTGTGGTACACCGTATTCTTGAGAATAAATTTTCTCAATTATAATCCAATAACCGAGCTCAATGAACGCCTTAGCGGCTTCGTATACATATTTTCCTTTGTTGGAGGTAAGTAGCCCTTCAACATTTTCCATAATAAACCATTTTGGCTTCAAAATAGTTAGTGCTTTAACGTATTGTTTAAGCAAATTATTTCTTGGATCATCCCAGAACCTTGAGCCCGCTGTGGAGAAGCCTTGACATGGAGGTCCCCCTATCAATATGTCGAGTTCCCCTGGTTTCATTACTATTTCAGAAAGAACCTGCCCAAAATCTACGTTATCGATATCCTCATTGCTACATAACGACTCTGGAAAATTTCTTCTATATGTTTCAACTGCTGCCGCATCTTTATCATTTGCATAAAGAATTGAATATCCAGCTTGTTTAAACCCAAGAGAACATCCACCTGCACCGCAAAATAGACTAATAGCCGTGTGTTTCATTAATTGAACAACTTCCAATACATCATGTCAAGCATATAGCAATTCTACGACTTGTGAGGTACAAATTTCGGGTTTTTAGGGAGCAGGGAGCAGGGAGCAGGGAGCAGGGAGCAGGGAGCAGGGAATCGGGAATCGGGAATCGGGAATCGGGAAAAAAATGGTTGTACCTCACTAGGCTATAATAGGCTATATTAAACAGCTGAGAGCTGAGAGCTGAGAGCTGAGAGCTGTTCGCGTAGCGTGCGCGTAGCGCTTAAGCTGAATGCTTACCTGCTCCCTAAACCCAGGACTAAAGTAGCAAAAAAGTCGCTGATAACTGGGATAAAAGCGATCGCTAAATAAAATCCTGAATCACTGCTGTTACCGCTTCATAATACTCTTCAGAAATACCTAACGTTCCAGCTAATCGAACGGTTTGCACCTGTTCTAACTCCGCCATTGCTATCATTTCAGCTTTTGACTTAGGTGGTGCATTTTTCGCTAATATAATTAATACGGGCATGGGAACAGAATCTAAAAGCTGCAAAAATTCCTCCCGATTAGCTACAGGATCGATTGCGCCAGTAACAAACGCAGCAGGGGCATATCTGCCGCCATCTTTGGAAGTAATTTGATGTTTTTGGGCGATAAATTCCGGAGTTAGTTTGGTTTCATCCACATAGACGTGGCGTTTATACATCAAGCGCAGAAACGAAGGAGTAGTGTTGAGATAGTATAGAGTCTGACCTAACCAAGGCGATCGCACTAGGTTTTTTACTCCGTTTCTCACTCCATCGGGTAAACCCATTACTCTTAACGGTCCTTTCCAAGTGGGAGCCACTAAAATTAGTTTAGAAATACTATCTGGATTATCTTGGGCAAACTTTAAAGCGTATCCCGAAGCATGACCGGCAGCCATTACAGCAAGTTTCGCCCCCCTAGCCCCCCAACTTTGGGGGGAAATTGAGTTAAAGTCCCCCAGAATTGGGTGATTTAGGGGGCTTGTAGCTCTCGGTAGTGAGGTCAATTCATCTGAAAACAGCTGTAAGCTAATTGAGTTATTATTAAAAACAGAGTTAACAAAATCTGCTAATAACTGCTGAAATAATACGGGATTGTAATCCACAGGAGGGCATTGAGACTCGCCAAATCCCAACCAATCTAGAACCGTAACGTGATAGTTGGTAGCGAGTAGATTGGCAATACCTTTCATTTCTGTGCGACTAGAAACCGTACTAAAAGCAGGAAGTAACAGTACCGGGTTTCCTGCGCCAATGGTTTCGTAGACCACTTGATAGTGTTTGTCTTGCCAATTCCAGTTGTAGAAATTTTTGGTACCGCCAATACCAGAGTTAAGCTCAGTGGGATTAGTTGTTGTAGTCATAGTGATAGGGCTGCATCTGATATTTGTAAATCTATAACTAAAAGAAGTGTGGTGATATCGGGATATCGAGAGATAGGGGATATTTTTAGTAATGAAACAAGGGGTTCAGCAGGGAACCTAAAGATTGAAGCTAATTCCATCTTCCTTAACAACGAGGGAATCATCGCAGCAGAAACAGCAGGAGACCAAGGCAATATTAGGCTGCAAGCTGTTGATATCCGACTGCGTAACCAAGTTTACCACCGACTCGAGAGGATCCAGTGATTAATGCCCACAGAACAGTGAGGTGGCGAACTCGTCCTGGGTTAGCCAGCAGCAGACAACAATTACGGCAATTACAGCAGCAACAATCATCAGTGATATCCCCTCAACCTCCCCAAGACAAAAAAGTGATTATTGAAGCCCAAGGCTGGGTCAGAGCAAAGGATGGCACGATTATTCTGACTGCGCAACCGTTTAGGGGTACTCCTGTTGATCAGATATTTTCTAATCTTGATTGCCATTCGGGAGTCGGGAGTCGGGAGTCGGGAGTCGGGAATAGAAATTGTCTTAACCTTTACTTCGACTGCTATAACCTGCTTCGACTGCTTAAGGAACTGGAGCTGACAACGGTAACGAGAATTGTATTAGTTGAATTTGATGCGATCGCGTAGCGGCTCTAAAAGAGCATCGCTAACTGATTGCGATCGCGTAGCGGCTCTAAAAGAGCATCGCTAACTGATTGCGATCGCGTAGCGGCTCTAAAAGAGCATTGCTATAGCGCTACGCGCAAGGCAGAAAGCAGAAGGCAGAAGTTGGCTCTAACAAAGTTTTAGAGGTAAGAGCCTAACCTTCTGGATCTGCGCCAGACATGGTATAGGCATCAGTATGGCATACTCCGGTTGCTTTAATTTCCACCATCACCTCACCCGCCTTAGGTTCGGCTACCTGAACCGTTTCAATGGATAAAGGCTTGCCTGCTTCAAAAGCTACTGCGGCTTTGACCTCCAAAATCAACTCCTACTTGCTCTGATCAACTGACCTATTTTATTGAAATATTCTGGCTTTGGATAGCAAGCAAAAGAGGAGGTAAACAGGATTTTTACCTGATCCGAGTTCCCGATTCCCGATTCCCGATTCCCGATTCCCGATTCCCGATTTCCGATTCCCGATTCCCGATTCCCGATTCCCGATTCCCGATTCCCGATTCCCGATTCCCGATTCCCTAAAATCCACAATATACTTCATTTATTGCTCTCATGCCAACCCGCGTTAATTAGGGATCCTATTATTGTACAATTAAAAAAACCACAAATAGTATAATTTTTCCCTGGTTTTGGGGTAATTGACGGAATAAAAACTCATGGCAGCTGAAAGAATTGTGCTCTTATCCAGTAGAGAAATAGCTAAAATGCGTCTTGCTGGACGCTTAGCCACTGCACTCTTAGACCATTTAGAACCCATGGTTAAGCCAGGGGTAAGCACCCTAGAGATTAATGATGAAGCTGAGCGTTGGACAAAAGAGCATGGAGCAATCAGTGCTCCCTTAGGCTACCAGGGCTTTCCTAAATCTATCTGTACCAGTATCAATGAAGTTGTTTGTCACGGTATCCCTAACGGTAAGCAAATCCTTAAAGATGGGGACATCATTAATATTGACGTAACACCAAAGCTGGATGGATATCACGGGGATACCTCTAGAACCTTTTTTGTTGGTACCCCCTCACCCCTAGCAAAAAAGCTGGTGGAAGTTACTGAAGAATGTATGATGCGGGGCATTGCTGAGGTCAAGCCAGGAGCAAGGGTTGGTGATATTGGTGCTGCTATCCAAGAGTATGCCGAGTCCAACGGCTTTTCCGTAGTGCGAGACTTTGTTGGACACGGGATTAGCAAGATTTTCCATACAGCTCCCCAAATTCCTCACTATGGCACCCGAGGGAAAGGAAAACGCCTCCGGGCTGGGATGGTTTTCACTATCGAGCCCATGATTAACGAAGGTACCCACGAAGTGGAGATATTAGCTGATAAGTGGACAGCTGTAACACGCGATCGCAAACTTTCTGCCCAATTTGAACACACTATAGTTGTCACCCCTGACGGTGTAGAGATTCTCACCTTGCCAGAACAAGAAATCCAGAGTAAATCTGCTTAAGTCTTAATGGACATTTACTGAAAATCGAGCTTAAACTGTGAGATATAAGCAATAAAAGCAGGCACACTATCTGGGTAACAATTCTTAAGAGTATTTCTAAAGAAAGTTAGCCTCCTGCTCAGGAAATTAGCAAGTGGTGAACCCTATGATGGGTGACACCGCAGTTTTGCTGTGTTCTTAAGCGTTTTGGGTAATCCTAAATTATGGCAACTCTATACGTCAATCCAGCTACTGGAAGTGATAGCGCTGATGGTAGCGAATCTACGCCCTTTAAAACTATTACCAAAGCCTTCGAGTCAGCTGGTTCAGGTGACGAGATTCAACTAAAACCTGGTACTTATAATACAGCCAGTGGTGAAACCTTTCCGCTGAAAGCTCCCTCCGGTGTACAAATTATAGGTGATGAAGCAAACAAAGGCAAGGACATCTTAATTGAAGGCAATGGGTTGTTCAACACCCGTTTCGGTGGTGGTCAAAACGTGACCCTTATCCTAGCTAAGGATACCGAACTCAGGGGAGTAACAATGACCAATCGGGAGCGCCGAGGCACTGGTGCCTGGATTGAGTCTGGTAGTCCTGTTGTTGCTAATTGTACCTTCAAAGAGTGCAATCGTGAAGGGGTTAATGTGACAGGTGAGGCCACACCAGAAGTTAAAGATAATAATTTCATTGGTAGTGGTATAGAGGGTCAAGGGATATCGATTACCAGGGATGCCAAAGGGAACATCCAAGGGAATACCTGTAAAAAAATGGGTAATGGCATTGCTGTTGATAGTAATGCAGCGCCAAGGCTGGTCGAGAACCAAACCTCTGAAAACATCTTTGGGATAGTGGTTTCTGGGGACGCTCGACCGATACTGCGTAAGAATCGGATGGAAAACAACGACAGATTTGGTCTGTCAGTTTCGGGCAAGGGTTTGCCAGATTTGGGAACCACAGGAGACCCAGGGGAAAACGTACTGCGTAACAACGGTGAGTTTGATTTAAAAAATTACACCACGGTTAAGCTGATTTCAGTGGGCAATTTTTTAGTTGCCTCAAAAGTCAGTGGTCCGGTTCAAATTGATGACGCGATCACTAAGGTGCCTGATGATACCGATAAAGACACTGATACCGATAAAGACACTGATACCGATAAAGACACTGATACCGATAAAGACACTGATACCGATAAAGACACTGATACCGATAAAGACACTGATACCGATAAAGACACTGATGGAGAAAAGAAAAAGTTAACCGATATTGCCGGTCATTGGGCAGAGGATTTCATCAAGGGATTGTACAGTAAAGGATACATTAGTGGCTTCCCTGATGGCACCTTTCAGCCAGAAAAAACAATGACCCGTGCTGAATATGCGGCCTTGTTGGTCAACGCTTTCAATCCTTCAGCTGAAAGGGATGCCAAGGATTTCAGTGATGTTGCTTCCAATTATTGGGCTTACGAAAAGATTAAACAAGCCTATCGTGGTGGATTCCTGTCTGGCTACCCTGGGGGGACATTCAAACCCGCAGACAAGGTCCAACGTGCCCAAATAATTGTTTCACTAGTGAATGGGTTAGACTTAACGGCTGCTAGTCCCAATGCCTTACAAGCCTACGATGACAGCGGTTCCATTCCTACCTACGCCATTGAGGCTGTCAAAACCGCAACCAAAAAAGAAATTATCGTAAATCACAGCAATCTCAGGCAACTCAACCCCACTCGCAATGCTACCCGTGCTGAAGTAGCTGCGATGGTTTATCAAGCCTTGGTGGATGCTGGAACAGTCAGCGCCATTACTAATCAATATATTGTCAAATTTGACGACGACGGGATACCCACATTCGCAGACATTCAAAACCACTGGGCGAAAGAGTTTATTCAAGGATTGTTGGCAGAAGGTATGATTTCAGGTGTTGACAACAGTAACTTTAAACCTAACGATAAGATCAACCGTGCTCAATATGCTGCCTTGATTAGCAAAGCCTTCAACCCTGCACCGAAAGCGGAAAGGCCAGCCAAGCAATTCAAAGATGTCAGTGATAAGTCTTGGGCTAAGGATGCAATTCAAAAAGCCTATCGCGGTGGATTCCTCTCTGGTTACGCTAATGGCAACTTCGGACAAGCCGATAATGTTAAGCGAGCGGATGTGATTGTTTCCTTAGTAAATGGTTTGGGTTTAAACGAATCAGATCCCAATGCTTTGGATCTCTATGATGACAAAGGAGATATTCCCAGCTATGCCACAGATCAAGTAATAACCGCTACTAAAAAACTGATTGTGGTCAATTCCCCTGACCAGAGGAAACTCAATCCGGTGCGTGAGGCCACTCGTGGTGAGGTAGCTGCGATGGTTTATCAGGCTTTGCTGGATCAGGGCACACTAACCGCTGCTGTGAATAGTGAGTACATTGTGGTTGGTTGATTTATAGTTTCGATCTCACGGGAGTTAGATCAACTAAATCTTTCTGAAAACATCGGTAGCCTGCTGAGTGCAGGCTTTTTTTTGTATAGCGCCATAGCTGTAAGCGATTGACCGTAGGTCACGCTACGCGATGGTCCAATGGAGCCGCTACGCGAACGCATTTCGATTTAGCTATCAGCTATCAGCTATCAGCTAAAGGCTGAATGCTTATGACGGCTGAATGCTTATGACGGCTGAATGCTTACCAGAGAACAGGGAACAATGATTTTCCAAGAACCGATCAGAGGTACAAATCATGCATAACAATCGTAGAGCGATGCTCTTAAGGCCAAAGGCCACGCGGGGCGCGTTCAGAGCCGCTACGCGATCGCTTACAGTCAATTTTATTCCCCCTACTCCCTACTCCCTACTCCCTACTCCCTAAAACCTAGGAATAAAGTACCTCACAGCACTTGAGAACTCCTATAGTTCACATCACTACCAATTCAGCAATGCGCTTAAGGATCCTAAGCACATTATACCAGTCATTGCCACGATAGAGGGTAAACTCATCGGAAAGAGCATACATCGGTCTACCGGATTTGGTTAGTTTCAAAAACCGGAAATTAGTACCATTAGTCACCAAGCCAAAACTAGGGCGCAACTGATTAGGATTAGCCATCATGTAGGTCAATGCCTGAGGAATTGCTGACTTGAGAGAGAATCCAGCTTGTTTTGACTCAATCACTAATACCCAAAACTGGTCTTGTAGCACCAGCACATCAATACGCCCTCGCAGGATTTCGTGCTCCTCAACAGCGGAAATCTCTATTGCAGCCTCTGTCTTGAGGTGAAAGGGAGAACCATAAAAGCCCGCTAGTCCTAACAAGGGAGACAGCACTACCATTTTGACAATGTCTTCCACCATCGGATACTGTTCCAGGTATAGCATGTGAGCCTTAATTTGCTCTAAGGACTGCCGTTCAGTGTCGCTAAGTTCTGGTAACTCGTCCTGCCACTCTCGGAAAAATTGGTCATCCTCTGCTGGGGTGAGGTCAAATTTGACCTTCACATCATGCAAGGTAAGTTCTGTTACTTGAATCGTCTTCACCATCAGGATTGAGCCAAGGTCTGTCTTAACTTCTTGGAAAACCTATGATCGCCGACCGCGAAAGCTAGTTAGGGCTTACCACTAGTTTGTCAGTTAGACTTCCCATAGCTCCAGGCTCGACCTACTAATGCGATCGCTAAAATCACCGTTGGAGCCAGGATACCAATCAACCCATTAACGGATGTAGCGGGAATGGGTACACTGGGAGCAACGTATTTAATAATAACAGCTATTATCGTGGATAGGATTACGAGTTTGATAATGAAGGTTAGCTGATTATCCATGTTGCCATTGCCCTATTGCTATTACTATATTATTGCCATTGGTGAATAACCACTAGGTAATGTCATGATAAGAGGTAAAACTACCAAGTCATGGGGTTTGAGCGATTATCAAGGCAAGCTACGGATGAAACAGCATGTGAAAAACACTAATTCTACCGAAAATCAAGATATTCAGCGCCTACAGCTATTTATTTACCTTGTCCCCATCTTTGGCTTGTTTCCAGCACTGTGGACATTGTACCACTCTCAGGGAACCAGAGAGGAAAAAACGGTGAGTCGCTTGTCGGTCACCTTGGCCTTTGGTTGGTTGCTAGGGTACAGTTTATTATCAGCAGGAGCACAATTGTCGGAATTTTGGACATTACGCTTGCTGTTTCTCAATGCTATGCTGACATCTGGCTATTTTCTGGTCAGTTTCGCTGTGATGGTGCGCTTATGGCAGCGCCAGTCACCACGCTTGCCTGGGATTAGCCGGATCTCTGAAGGAATCCTGGGCAAGTATTTGTCCTAGTTTAGGGGTTTACTAAAAGAAATAATGTACTCTAATGATGGTTTTGACTGACGGATTGGGCAAGGTTGATCGAAAATTTACCTGATCAGGCAGCAACCTGTTATAAAACCTGCTATAGAGTATTAATACTAAACCTTAAGATGGAAGATCCAGGTCAACCATGTGAAACCGGTCAGGAGTGAATAGTCTTCTTCTGTCAATACCATCCCTATTGCCTGTGTGTGAGGAAGCCCAGTGCCAGTTCAAAGAACTTATCGAAAACGCCGTGTAGTGAGAAGACCTACTCGCCCCGTTCGCAGAAAAAAGGTAAAAGTCAAGCGAGGGAATTTGCTCTGGCTTTGGCTAGGTTTTACCGCAGTGGCAATGTCATCTGCGGCAGCAGGTGCAATGCTAGCTGTATCCCTGGCAAGTACCCCTTTGCTGCAAAGTGAACTGACTCCGGACGAGAAATCTGTATTTAACCAAGAGGAAACCATCTCCAGCAACACCATGCACTTGCCGGAGTTGACTCGACCAGTTAATATCTTATTTCTTGGTATCAAAGTCCTAACCTCTGATCTAGATAAACCCCCAGAAGTAGACCTGGGATACCACGCTCTGGTCAATTCCTTAGAGGGTTTGTCAGATACCATGCTCCTGCTACGGTTTGACCCAGAGGGGGAAAAAGTCAAAGTTCTTTCCATGCCTCGTGATACAAAAACTCGTATTGAGAAACATGGTAACATTAAGCTCAATGCTGCCAATTATTTCGGTGGACCTGCACTCACAGCGAAGGCGGTCAGTGATCTTCTCGATGATGTGGCCATTGACCGTTATATCCGAGTAAACGTTCAGGGTGTGGAAAAACTGGTGGATGCCTTGGGAGGAGTTACGGTCTATATTCCCAAGGACATGAAGTACACTGACCACTCTCAACACCTTTATATCAACCTCAAAAAAGGTAGACAGCACCTGAATGGTGAGAAGGCGATGCAGTTCCTGCGGTTTCGCTATGACAAATATGGGGATATAGGTCGAGTTCAGCGGCAACAAATGCTGATGAGGGCATTGGTAGAACAGGCACTAAAACCTAGCACTATCGCACGAATCCCACAAATACTCTCAGTTATTCAGTCCCACATTGACACCAACTTAAGTATAGAAGAGCTAGTGGCATTAGGGGGTTTTGCCACCAAGACGAAACGAGCCAATGTCCAAATGCTAATGCTGCCTGGTCGGTTTAGCAACGATGGCAAGAAACAAGCCAGTTACTGGTTGCCAAACCACCGCCGCATCCAGGAGATGGTGGCTCAGCACTTTGGTCAAGGCTATGGCTACTACTCCAATGCCAACTCCACATCCCTGCGGATTGCGATTCAATACACTACAGATTCTTCTCAAGTCGCTAAGGCTATGCTCCGCAACCTCAACCGAGGTGGCTACCAGAATGTTCGTATTGATCAGAAATTGTCTAGGGAACCATTGCGCACCACTCGCATTATTGCCCAACAGGGAGACGATGAAAGTGCTGGCACTATCCGTAACTATTTGGGATTTGGGGAAGTGCGGGTAGAAAGCACTGGCGCTCTTTCCTCAGATATTACTATTCAGTTGGGTCAAGACTGGCTACAGAAACTGGATTCTCAAGAAAAAGATAGGTTTTCCAGCTTCTAGCAAGGCTAATTATAGGGCTAGTGGACAGTTAATCCTACTTATAATAACTCGACAAAAGCCTTAACTTGCAAATCAATGCCAGTAATGGCAGTGCCGACAACAACCGCATAGGCTCCCAATTCTAGAGCAGTTTGAGCCATCTTGGGGGTGGCAATACCTCCTTCGCAAATGGCTGGGATATCTAAATGCTTCACCAACTGGCTGAGTAGGCCAAAGCCGGGAGGAGAGAGATGGCTGGTTTGAGCAGTGTAACCATAGAGGGTGGTACCAACTAAATCCACACCGGCGGCTTGTGCTGCGATCGCACTCTCAAGGGTATCCACATCTGCCATCACCGGTTTACCCAGTGTATCGTGAATCTGCTTAATTAAATCTTGAACTGTTTCCCCTCCAGGACGTTCCCGTAATGTGGCATCAATGGCAATAATATCAGCACCAGCGGATGCGATCGCTTTAGCATGGTGAAACTGGGGAGTAATATAAACCTCAGACTCCGGTAACTGTTGCTTCCACAAGCCAATAATTGGAGCAGTGGGACATTGACTACGGACAGCTGCCACATGGTCAGGTGTATCAATACGCACACCCGATGCCCCCTGATTTATCGAAGCTTGTGCCATAGCGGCAATCACTAGGGGGTGGTGCAGGGGTGAGTCACGGGGTGCCTGACAAGAAACAATTAGACTATGACGAATTGAATTGAGATAATTAGCTGCCATGTTGTTGGTGGTTACAGTAAGTGATGATCGATATATAGAGGTTTCACAGCATTTATAAAATAGGTAAGCTACAGAAGTTTTGGATTTTAGGGAATCGGGAATCGGGAATCGGGAATCGGGAATCGGGAATCGGGAATCGGGAATCGGGAATCGGGGAAAAATTATGTGTAGCTCATAAATCTAATAACCGTTATATAGTAATTGGTTTAAGCACTGGGTTTATTGTATTATATTACCTCCAGATAATTACCCTTAATAAAAATATTACCATCTCCCGATCTCCCTATTTACCCATCTCTCCATCTACCAGCGCCACGGACTCTTACGGAGATCTGCTTGGTAGTTGTATGTGTTTTGTTTTGACTTTATCGCTTTTTAAAATCAGGTCATTTTAAGGGTAATTATCATGTCATTGAGTCTAATTTTATGCTGAATTTCAGTCTTTATATTTCCAGTTATAGCTGATTAATCAAGCTTTGTTGCCCAAGCAGAATTTCCACCAGTTTTTCGTTGATAAACTGGCGCGATTCCTCAGCCAAAAGACGTAGAGTGGCTTTACTCATCAATGGCTACTTTAAATTTTATGCTTTTGTCAACCCCTATACCTAAATCCTTACACTATATTTATCTACAATCAAGATTTATTGGCTTGACAAGATATTGATTTATTGTGCGTCTGTAAGCATTCAGCCGTCAGCTATCAGCGTGTCGCGTATCAGCTAATGGGCTACGCCCACGCTACACCGAACAGCTAAAGGTCTGTGGCCACGCTACACCGAACAGTTTATGCCCATAGCTTAGGCTACTAATGGTGCTTGTGAATAAAATAAGCTGACGGCTGACGGCTGATAGCTGAATGCTTACGTGCGTATCTATCCAGATAATCTTTAATTAAAGAATTAAAGATTCTGTAAAAATTTTTTTTTTTTGCGGTAGATATACGAAATCCAGCTATCTTAAAATTAGCGGCAATTAGCAGTAATTTTTAATCTTGACTATGGGGAAGTTACGGAAAAAATATGTAGCTAAAATAAATAATTAATCGCTCTTATAGCCCGTTTTAAAAATTATTTACTGGCGATAAATGAGGGAATTACTTGAGGAATTACTTTAGACGAAAACCTCTGAATCTTGGGGATAACTAAAGTAAACTACCCGCATTTACCAAACCATGTAGCTACTTTTCAAACACCTTCTTAGAACAGATAGAGTATTTTACTGCATCTACCACATTAGCGGTTGGGATGCAATCTTAACCTAAGTACTAACCTTATGAAAAATCATTTATCTAACTTAAAAGTGGTTAGAAATCTCAAGCCTCGTCAGCTTGGTCTAGCAGTAACCACTTTCGCTGCCCTAGGATTTACCATGTCTGTGCCTGCTGCAGCAGGAGAATTTCGCACCATTAACGGATTTGGTAACAACCTAAATGATGCCACATTGGGTCAAGCGGAAACAGAACTGCTTCGCCTTCTAACTCCTGCTTACGAGGATGGCTTCAATGCACCAAGAATAACCGGTAGCACCGGCAATCTTCTGCCTAACCCCCGTGACATTAGTAATACGATTGTGCCCCAGAAGGAATTAGTACCTAATTTCCTGAACGCCAGTGACTGGATCTGGCAGTGGGGGCAGTTCATAGATCACGACTTGGATTTGAATGAGGGAGGCTTAGATCGCTCACCAGAAGATTTCACCCCCATCCCAATTAACCCTATTGACATTGCTACTGGTCTTCCGGATCCACTCGCGCCATTGATACCCTTGATCAGGGTTCCTGCAGCTCCAGGCACTGGCACTGGACCTGGCAATCCGCGCCAGCAGATCAACCAGCTAACTTCTTTTATTGATGGTTCACAGGTCTACGGATCTGATTCAGTGCGGGCGGAATTTTTGCGTACTAATGACGGTAGTGGAAAGCTCAAGAGCCAGAGTATCAATGGCCAAGAGCTACTGCCTTTCAACACTGGCGGATTTCCTAATGCCAACACTACCCCTCCTATATCAGGAGAAGAGTTGTTCATCGCTGGCGATGTTCGTGCCAACGAACAAATTGGCTTAACCGCAGCTCACACTTTGTTCGTACGGGAGCACAATCGTCTGGCTGAAGAACTTGCTGAAAAAATTGACGCTGGCGACCCGGTCATTTTGGAGAAGTTACATCAGTCAGGACTTGATCAAGGCGACTTTATCTACGAATCAGTCCGTAAGGTCGTTGGTGCTCAGATTCAGGTAATCACATACAATGAATTCCTACCGCTGCTCATGGGGGATAGCCTTTTGGAGGATTACTCTGGCTACGATCCCACAGTTGACCCACGTATCAGTGTGGAATTTGCCAATGCTAACTTCCGCGTTGGCCACACTCTTCTCTCCCCAGAGCTTCAGCGCATTAACAATAACGGCACTTCCCTCGGAAGTATCTCCCTTGCCGATGCCTTCTTCAATCCCCAAGAAGTGATTGATAATGGCGTCGATTCACTGTTTTTAGGTTTAGCTTCCCAGGTGGCTCAAGAGGTTGACAATCAGATAGTGGACGAGGTGCGGAACTTCCTTGCCCCGATTGCCACCGGTGGCTTTGACCTTGCTTCAATCAATATTGCGCGGGCAAGGGAAGTTGGCCTTCCCGGCTACAATCAGGCTCGTGTGGAACTCGGTCTGGATCCGGTCACTGCCTTCTTGACCACCGATACCGAACTTGGCATTACTTCTAACCCAGAAGTAGCAGCTCTATTTGAAAAAATCTACGAGTCTGTAGAGGATGTGGATTTCTGGATTGGAGGAATATCTGAGGACTCCTTCAACGGTGGCTTGGTCGGTGAACTATTCAATACGGTCATCTCAGACCAGTTCAGGCGGGCACGGGATGGTGACCGGTTCTTTTTCCTCAACGATCTTGAGCATCTGCTGGCCTTGGCTCCAGATCTAGAAAGCACTCGCCTCTCGGACATTATTCGCCGAAACTCAACGATTACCAACATCCAGGCTAATGCTTTCGTTGTCCCAGAAGACGTGCCCGAACCTAGCACGATCATTGGCTTAGTTACACTCCTAGGTTTAGCAGCTATAGGGCAGCGCTCAGGAAATAGGAAATAGGGAATAGGGAATAGGAAAACAGAGGGGTCTGATCAGGGTAGGTTTTTAACAAAAAGGTGAGTGTGGGGTCTAGGGGGTGGGGAGTGGGGAAAATAGAAGGGAATTCCGAGTTACCCGAGCAAAAACGTTCCTTCCGCAACCTGATTAAACCGTGCCTTCTTGATGCAAAGCGCGAGTGGGGAAAACCCCCGTCAGGCCACTGGATCGCTACCAACGTTTCAAGCTCCTGATGTTTACCAACACCCTATACCCCACACCCCACACTCAGTAAGGCGCTCAATGCTATTTGTCACCCCGTCATCTCCCTATCCCCCCACAGGGCAAACGCATCTTATTTTTGTACATGCTGGCGGGGCAAGGATTTCAGATATCGAGTGCTGTTTTTAATCAGTTGGTAAAATCCTTACTGGATAAGGGTTTTGGAATTTAGATGGGTTTGCCCTGTATCCCCCCAGGGTAAGCTCATCTAATTTGGTATAAAATGTACTTGACACAAACTATAGTGTATTTTATAATAATCCATCGAAGTCAATCAAGGGGGGTAAAATTCAAGCTACAATCCTTACCGGGTAATAGTTCCAGCCTATCAGTTACAAAAAGATAGATGGTGTTTTGAGCACGACCATAGAGGTAGTTATAAGGGTTTGAGCTTCCATAACATCATTCGTAGGGTCAACTTGGAAGTTGATCTTCCCTGAGATAATTGGCATCAAAGCCTTAAACTATCTTTAATATAGCGCATAGTCTGCCATCTTTGGAATAAAACGACTCGTGAAGTTCAATTTTATCTAACTTCTATGTTAGGGGATTAGTAAGTTCTTTGTTGTGCTATTCGTCAACATTGGGGTATTGAGGATCAACTCCATTGGAGTTTAGATACTATTTGGAATGAAGATCAATGTCAGATCCTTTCCTTTCATAGTCCTCGGAATTTTGCTCTACAAGGAGCGGGCGGATAGCACTTAATGCTCTTAATCAGGAGAAAACCTTCAATAGCAGTCAACACCTTAAAAGCAAACAGGCTCTTATGAGCAATGATTATATCATGACTGTTATCAGTGTTAACTTATAAGATTTTGAAACAGCCCTGTTTAGTAAGGGGGGAAGGCAGGGTAAGCGCAAGAATCAATAAGCCTAGGCTTATTGATAAAAAAACCGCGCCATTCTCAACAAATTAATTCTATTGCGAGTACAGTTCTACGAGATTATAGGGGTTTCGAGCCACGATCAACCGATATCCACCCAATGCACATTATGGGCCTTTTTTTCTTGCGCTTACCCTGGGGGGGAAGGGAGCACCGGAGCACCGGAGCACCGCAACAGGGCACAGGGCACAGGAAAAAAATCCTGTGTCCCTCATTAGAGTGGAAAAAGCTATAATTATCTACAATCAAGACGTAAGCATTCAGCTATTAGCTATTAGCTTATGGGTTAGGTTCGATGCCTCGAAGCCTGAGCCACAGTACTTTTGAATAAAATAAGCTGAGGTTAAGTCACAGGCTGGAAGCCTGAGCCACAGTACTTTTGAATAAAATAAGCTGACCACTGACAGCTGACAGCTTACTGGTATTGAAAATTTCCTGCATAATCCTTGGTAGTTCCCCCGATAAGTTTATAGATACTCAGAAATCAGCTATTGGCACTAAGCATTCAGCCGCTAGTGCCTTAGCTACTGAATGCTTGCATCAAGACTTATTAGTTTAACAAGATCTTGATTGTTTTGCCGTGTTTATCCTGACATTTTTTCATTAAATAATTAAAGTTTCTATAAAGTTTTTTTATTTTTTGGTCGCAGATAACTGTATTTCAGATATCTTTAATGTAGGAGGACATAGCAGTAATCTTTGATCTTGAATATGGGGTAATTACGGAATCAATAATTTCTGTAGCTAAAAGAAATACGTAGAAATACGTAATCTTTCTTATAGCACGTTTGGAAAATTATTTACTGGCGCGAAATGAGGGAATTACTTCAAGTTTTTATTTATATAAAAACTCGTAAAGTAAAACCATTTAATATTGGGGATAACTAAAGTAAACTACCCGCATTTACCAAACCATGTAGCTACTTTTAAAACACCTTCTTAGAAGAGATAGAGTATTGTAAGCATTCAGCTATCAGCTATTAGCTATTAGCTTATGGGTTAGATCCGATGGGTCGAAGCCTGTGCCACACTACTGTTCGCGCAGCGTGCGCGTAGGGCAATTGGTGCTTTTAGGTGCGACCCGTGGCGAATTTAATTCTTAATACGGAAAGTGCACCTTTGAATAAAATAAGCTGACCGCTGATGGCTGAGCACTCATGGCTGACCGCTGAATCGTTACTCGTATTGAAAGTTTCTTTCATAATTGTTGCGGCTTCGCCCGATAAGTATATAGAGACTTAGAAATCAGCTATTAGCACTCAGGATTCAGCATCTAGTGCCTTAGCTGCTGAATGCTTACAGAGTCTCTTACTGCATCTACCACATTAGCGGTTGGGATGCAATCTTAACCTAAGTACTAACCTTATGAAAAATCATTTATCTAACTTAAAAGTGGTTAGAAATCTCAAGCCTCGTCAGCTTGGTCTAGCAGTAACCACTTTCGCTGCCCTAGGATTTACCATGTCTGTGCCTGCTGCAGCAGGAGAATTTCGTACCATTAACGGATTTGGTAACAACCTAAATGATCCGACATTGGGTGAAGCCGAAACAGAACTACTTCGGCTCCTGAGTCCTGAGTACGAAGATGGCTTCAACGCACCAAGAATAACCGGTCCGACTGGCAATGTTCTGCCTAACCCCCGTGACATTAGCAATACGATTGTGCGCCAGAGTAAATCCGTGCCTAATTTCCTCCGGGCCAGCGACTGGATCTGGCAGTGGGGGCAGTTGATTGATCACGACTTAGGTCTGAATGAGCCAGGGCCAAATAGCCCACCAGAGGATTTCATCCCCATCCCGATTAACCCGATTGACATTGCTACTGGTCAGCCAGATCCACTGGCCGGATCTTCTGGTTTTATACCCTTTGTCAGGGTTCCTGCCGCTGAAGGCACTGGCACTGGCCCTGGCAATCCGCGCGAACACATCAACGAACTGACTTCTTTTATTGATGGTTCACAGGTCTACGGATCTGATCAAGTGCGGGCGGAATTTCTACGTACTAATGACGGTACTGGAAAGCTCAAGAGCCAGATTATCAATGGTGAAGAGCTACTACCTTTCAACACTGCCGGATTGCCTAATAGTAACACTAACCGGTCTGGAGCATTACCACCAGAAGAGTTGTTCATCGCTGGGGATATTCGTACCAACGAACAAATTGGCTTAACTGCAGCTCACACCTTGATGGTGCGAGAGCACAATCGTCTGGCTGAAGAACTTGCTGAAAAAATTGACGCTGGCGACCCGGTGATTTTGGAGAAGTTAAAAGAGTCAGGACTTGATAAAGGTGACTTTATCTACGAATCAGCTCGTAAGGTCGTTGGCGCTCAGATTCAGGTAATCACATACAATGAATTCCTACCGCTATTCATTGGCGATAGCCTTTTGGACGATTACTCTGGCTACGATCCTACAGTTGACCCAAGTGTCAGTCAGGAATTTACCAATGCTAACTTCCGTGTTGGCCACACTCTTCTCTCCGAAGAGCTTCAGCGCATTAACAATAACGGCGATTCCGTCGGAAGTATCTCCCTTGCTGATGCCTTCTTCAATCCCCAAGAAGTGATTGATAACGGCGTCGATTCACTGTTTTTGGGTTTAGCGTCCCAGGTCGCTGAAGAGGTTGACAATCAGATAGTGGACGGGGTGCGGGACTTCCTTATCCCGAATGGTATCGGTCAAGGCTTTGACCTCGCTTCACTCAATATTGCCCGGGGAAGGGAAGTTGGCCTTCCCGGCTACAATCAGGCTCGTGTGGAACTCGGTTTGGCTCCGGTCACTGGCTTCTTGACCACCGACAGCGAACTTGGCATTACTTCTGACCCAGAAATAGCAGCTCTATTTGAAAAAATCTACCAGTCTGTAGACGATGTGGATTGGTGGATTGGAGGAATATCTGAGGACTCCTTCAACGGTGGATTGCTCGGTGAACTATTCAATACAGTGATCTCAGACCAGTTCAGGCGGGCACGGGATGGTGACCGGTTCTTTTTCCTCAACGATCTCGATCATCTGCTGGCCTTGGCTCCAGATCTAGAAAGCACTCGCCTCTCGGACATTATTCGCCGAAACTCAAGCATTAGCAAGATCCAAGATAATGCTTTCGTTGTCCCAGAAGACGTGCCGGAACCTAGCAGCATCCTTGGTTTAGTTACACTCCTTGGTTTAGCAGCTATAGCGCAGCGCTATAACTTTCCACCAAAGCCATAACCCTGTACAATAAATCCATGGGTTCGATCGGTTTATATAAGTAATCATCCACTACCTCCATCATTTCTTGTTGCTCTACTTTTGGCAGGCTCGGAATCGTTAAAGCCAGAATTTTTACCCCACCGGTTGTGGAGGATTGACGCAGCCATTGAGTCATTTCGTAACCCTCCCTAGTCGGTAACTGCCAATCAATAATGATCGTCTGGGGCTTAAGCAATGCAATTTGTTTGATGGCAGTGGAACCATCAATCAACCAAATTACTTTATAGCCTGCTGCGGTCAAAATTTCGCAAATTAGGGTAGCCATCTCTTCTTGGTTTTCCACTAAGGCCACAGTGCCTTGAGCTTTGAGAGTTAGGTTGGACTTAGGCATAGCTTTTCCTGAAGTCGCTGGTACCATGGGTTGAGTGGGCAACCAAACTGTAAAACAAGACCCCTCTCCCACTACCGATTCCACCTCAATTTTGCCCCTATGGAGTTCGATCAGCTGTTTGGTTAAGGCTAACCCCAAGCCAGTTCCTTCATACTTGCGACGGTAGGGCGTTTCTAGCTGCTGAAACTTTTGAAACAGTAATGGTAACTGGTCTTGGGCAATACCAATGCCTGTATCTTCCACTTGAAACACTACTAACTGATTTTCTGGCCAGACCCGTAGGATTACTTTACCCCCCTCTGGGGTAAATTTAATCCCATTGCTTAAAAGGTTAAACAAAATCTGTTTAACCCGCCGTTGGTCTGCAGAAAAACAGTCCCTTTCTGGTGGCACTCGCCAATCTAGCTGTAGAGTCACCTGCTGTTGGTAGGCTTGTTCGTTTAGGCTACTCAATACCTGATTGGCTAGCTTACTTAAGGAAAATTTGCTGATAGTCAGGACTAACTTTCCTGCTTCAACCTGAGACAAATCCAGAATATCGTTGATCAGTTCTAGCAGGTGTTGCCCATTGTCCTGGATAGTTTTTAAATAGCGCTGTTGCTTGTCCACAGGTAATCTGTGGGAACTGTCCTGACCAAAACACCAGCGCAAGAGTGTAGCTGCCATCCCAATTACGCAGGTTAGAGGGGTGCGCAATTCATGACTCATGGTAGCTAGAAACTCACTCTTAGCAAGATTGGCTGCTTGAGCAGCTTGCAAAGCATCCCGGAGTGCTTGGGTGCGCTCAATTACCCGTTGTTCAAGGGTGTTGTTTTGGTGCTGCACTTGGGCGTATAACTTAGCTTGATAGATGGCAACGGCTAGGTGTTCTGCAATTGCCTGGAGAAAGTTTTTTTCACTGTCCTGCCATCGCCTTGGCTCGAAACACTGATGGGCAATTAGTAGGCCCCACAGGTTGTTTTGGACAATAATTGGTGCTACTAACTTGGCTCGTACTTGATGTCGGTGCAACAGGTCAAGTAAGCAATTATGGGTATTATAGGTTCGATCAACATCATCAACAGCAACCGTTGACCCTCGCTGATATTTATGTGTACAGTTCGGTACATGGGTTAAGCATTCCTCCTGCTCAATCACATTCAGCACTGATGGGATAGCATCGGAGACTTTAGCTTCGTAGGTAATACAACCCCAGCCTAATTCAGTGGCAGCAGGTGCTGGCTCTAGTGCTGTGGGACTAGAGGTGTAAGGGAAGTCAAATTGATAGATTACTAATCGGTCTACTTCTAGGAAGTGTCGTACCCGTTCAACTGCTGTGGTCAGGATCAGCGGTAACTCTTGGCTTTGACGGATTTGACTGGTCACCTGATTGAGCAATCGCTCCTGCTCAACCTGCTGGTGCAGTGCTTCGGCTACGGGTTGACAAATGGACCCATAGGGATAATCTGGCTCTGCTAATGGTGGAGCATCGGTGTTGTAGTTATCCGTGTTGTAGTTATCCGTGTTGTAGTTATCCGTGTTGTAGTCACACAGAATATCGATTAATGATAGGGTAAATTCGCTCTGGATAGCTGGATTATTGGGTTTGAGGGAGGCTTGAGCCCTCTTGATTAGGTTGAGAACATCCTGAGAGGTTTCAAATTCTGATGGTGAGGTTAGGTAGGAGTCTTTGAGATGGGTAAGAAAGTTTGCGATCGCATCCGGAGCGAAAGTTAATCCCACTTGGTACAGTCTCATCAGAGATTCATACCCAGTTAAGGTCTCCGGTTGGGCTTCCCCCCACAGCAGACAACTGAACTGTTCTGATCCGATCAGGGTAAATCTCTGGCTCTGAGTCTGATTAATCACCCTCTGATTCAACAACAGATCAGACTTTAGGAGTATTGCCTCTTCGCCCAAAGTTGACTTTATCTGGTCTAATCGCTGATCCAGACGCTCGAACACAGCCAAGGGCAAAATTCTGAGGAATTTTGGATTACTAAATAATTTGGTAGGTGGAATTAAGGATAACACCTGCTGCCTGGTCCGCTAAATTGCCTGAATGGTGTGGATAGTAGCTTATTTGATAGTAGTTGATTTTTGTCCACCTGCTGATAAGTATTCCCCTATTTTACCAGATTTTAGCGTTGCGTGCAGTGTAGTAAATGTGGTAAATGTTGTAAATGTGATAAATGTAGTAAATGGGCGCAGGGAGAGGGTAGAAGTAATTGGTTTGGTAGGTTAATAACACACCAAACTAAATTGCGATGCTCCTTTGGAGCCGCTACGCGATCGCACTAGATTTAATGAAGGGTTGACATCAAGAATAAGGAGTAAAAATGGAATAGAATAGATGAATATATCAGATTAATAGTCATCAAACATGACACCATAAGAAAGATTAACTCAAGTAGAGAACTTGTTAGAGACAGCAGCACGATACATTAATCGTCACTCTCAGACCATCGAGCAAAATCAAGCAGAAATTACTCAATTACGAGTTTCTCTGAATGAGACCTTAAAATTGTTTTCGGATTTGGCAACCTATCAACGTCAAAGTCAAGAGGAGATTATTCAAAATCAAGAGGAGATTCGTCAAAGTCAAGCAGAGATTCGCCAAAATCAAGAAGAAATACGACGGATTTGGGAATATTTATTAAATCAAAGCGGTAATGAATGAAACGGGCAAGATGCCCGTTCCACGGAGGGAATTAAACCTCTAGCGGTTTGGGAGTGTAAACATAAAATTGATGGATAAAGGGCACCATCCCCCTGTCGTGATTGGCCTTTGGGCCACGCTACGCGATGCTCGGTACGAGCCGCTACGCGAACAGAAAACGTGAATTTTTTTTGCATTCGAGAGCAATAGTGTGATCACCTAGATAGAATTTAGACTGGAAAACGTGCTGGCTACTCGACCTGGGTAGCCGGAAAAAGTCAATCAGGGAATCTCCATCTCATTTCTTTGTTGACGTTCGAGTAGAAACCTCGATGATAAACAACAGCTGTTCTGTGCTTGATTCCCTTTGCAATCTACAACCAAATCCAAACCAAGGACACCAAACTGGTGCTACTAGTCAACGCCTAATACCTAGTGCTTCATACCTAGTGCTTAGAGTCTAATCGAGAAAAGTGCGGGTCAACTTTCTCTAAAATACTGGGTTAGGTTGTTGAGCGCCTCTGTCGCACTTTCAATCGCTGAAGCTAATTCTTCAATGCGGTCAGAGTGAGCTTTACCTTCAATTTCTTTTTTCAGCAGTTCCTGTAATTTCAGAATCAATTCTTTTTGGTAGCTGACTGAATGGGTAAAATCTGTGGATTCCATCATTGGACTTAAATTAATTATATTACCTGATAGCTGATAGCTTAAGCTGACCACTGAATTCGAGTTTACCGAACCCAATTGTGTTCAGTTTACCGTAATTTAGCTCAAGGTTTACTATAGCAGTTCTAAATAGTTCATGAAACCCAAAGCTGATTTCTGATCACACCAAAAAATCCTCGGATCTCTTTCTTACTATTCCCTGCTGCCTGCTCCCTGCTGCCTGCTCCCTGCTCCCTGCTCCCTGCTGCCTGCTGCCTGCTCCCTGCTGCCTGCTCCCTGCTCCCTATTCCCTATTCCCTATTCCCTATTCCCTATTCCCTATTCCCTATTCCCTATCCAACAGTTTTTCATAACGGCAATCCCTATAAAGTTAGTGATAAAAACCGAATGGTCACTGCTATTTTGAAGTACTACCATAATAATCAAAGGCAAAAAAACAAGGCTAAATCAATTAAAAAAATACAACTTGGAGGAAGAGCTATGACTCTAGTTCGTTGGAACCCCTGGAAAGACATCAACACCCTACAACGGGAACTTGACCAGCTATTTGACCATAGTTTTGTGCCCACTACTTTGCGAGAGTTTGGTCATTTAAAAAATGTTCCTGCTGCTGAACTAACCCAAACGGAAGATGCTATCACTCTGAAATTGGAAGTTCCAGGAATGGAAGCCAAAGAATTGAATGTAGAAGTCACAGATACTGTTGTTGCTATCAGTGGAGAACGGAAAGAAGAAACCAATACTGACGAAAAAGGCGTCAAGCGTTCTGAATTCCGTTATGGTAAATTCCAGCGGGTAATTCCTTTACCAGTTCGGATTCAAAATACCAAAGTTCAGGCTGAGTACAAAGACGGTATCTTGAATCTGACCTTGCCCAAAGCTGAAGAGGAAAAAAACAAAGTTGTCAAGGTTAACTTGAACTAACTCCCTGGTTAGCTCAGTGGCTGGTTAACTCAGTGGCTGGCTAACTAGACTTGGGACAATTAGTTAGCTACTGGCGTTTAGACTAAATCGTGACCTCAAAAAGCGATCGCTATCTCAACAAGCGATCGCTTTTTGTTTACATATATAGAAATCCTAAATGAAGCGATGCAGCGCGGTCTTGGGGGTTTCCCCCACTCGCTATTGCATCAAGACATTGTGGGAATTTTTGTTGCCTGCTCCCTGTTCCCTGTTCCCTGTTCCCTGTTCCCTTTCCTATACCAGTTCTCAATGGGGTGGCGACAAAATCATCCTATCATTCAGCAACGCCATCACTGGAGTCAATCGGATCTTTTTCTGTAACTTATCCGGATAACTCAACTCGGCTGAGAAATAGAAAAATAGTAGATGCACCTTGATAGCCATCCCCCTGCAATCAAAGCGGGGGGTTTTTTAATTATAACCATGAAACCTATGAAACCCATACTCAAATCTGCCGCAACTTACCTAATCTTAATGATTGCGATGGTTCTATCTGCTAGCCCTGCCTCTGCTCAACCTGAAGGATTAAAGGGTAGCTACGTGGGAATTAGTAACGATGGCAGCAAAATCAGTAATGATATCCTCAATCCCTTTGAGAATTTGCTGGGAATTGGCTCAAACTCAAGCGATGAAAGGATTGGTAGCATGTATCAAGGTCGTATTGATCTGCCCAATTTACCGATTTCAGTGCGTGGTGCAGCGTTTCTCTCTGGCAAAGGTCGTGCGATCGAACCAACAATTACCTATGATGTACCGGTTGCCAGCAATACTAACATTTACGTTGGTGGAGGCTATACCTTTGTGAACAACCAGGAGATCACCACTCCTTTAGGTAATCAAAATTCAGCCGTATTGACTGCTGGTGTAGAAGCAGCAGTCAATGACTACACCATAATCTACGGCAGCGGCAGATTAAGCCTTAGTGATGAAAACAACGATACTTCCCCAGTTAAATTGCAATTTGGTGCAGGCTATCGTTTCTAAAATCTATTGCTCAATCGTAATGGTAGGGGCGCTTCCCTTGGGCATTTATTTTAACCAAAGACGAGTCACTTGTTCCAACTGAGTAACATCCTCCTGACTCAAAGCCCAACCCAAAGCCCCTGCATTGTCTTGCACCTGTTGTGCGGTCTTAGCACCGGGAATCGGGATTACTCCATCTTGAGCAATCAGCCAGTTAAGGGCAACTTGAGCTGGTTTTCGCTCATACTTTTCCCCTAACTGACTCAGTAGCTTTAGCACAGGGGCAATTTTTTCTAAACCACTTTTGCTAAAGCGGGGGTCAATAGCCCTAGCTCCAGTGGGTTTGATATAGCTCTCTACCGTATACTTGCCAGTGAGTAATCCTTGAGCTAAGGGACTGTAAGCCAGAATAGTCACACCTAACTGACGCGCTTTATCAAGAATACCGTTGCTCTCAATTTTCCGATGCAACAGAGAATATTGCACCTGATTCACCGCTAGGGGTATGCCACGGGCTGCCAAGTAACTGTGAGCTTCTGCCATTTGCTTAGCGGAATAGTTACTGACACCAACTGCTCCAATCCGACCACGCTTCACTTCATCAGAAATTTTGGGTTTGAAACCCCGTCCTTCTAGGACGGCAAAACATGTTAGAATGGAAATGGTCAACGACCCACCCGAGACGATGGATTGACCAAAGGTCACGCTTCGCGAACAGACAGCCTACACGAGCGAAGTCCAGTAACCTGGCGGCGCAGAAAAATCGGTAGACCGGGAAAAGAAGACGGGGCAATGGAAGTCCAACCCCTGAATCAACAAAGTACATCAAGATTTTTCTTGTTTGGAATTTCAACACATAAGAACCGCAGGGCTTGCGGGGATAGTCTGTGGAGCGACCATAAGACCTGAAGAGAGTAAATCTCGGAGGGCTGGTGCTATGAAGCAGAAACCTAAATCGTGAGGTTTAGGAATCACCGCACTTCGGCAGGCGGTGAGGATGTCAACAGCTAGAGCATTCATCAACGTCTGTTGGCTGATCAAGAAACTAAAAGGCATATGTACTTGGTACAGTTCCACTTGCTCGACTTGCAGACGTTTCAAACTGTCGCTCAACGCATCAGAAACTGACTGAGCGCTAAATCGCCAGGGTAAGGGGAAATACTTAGTAGCAATCTGGGCTTTCCGTCCCACCTGCTTCATAAACCGTCCGATCAGGGATTCTGATTCTCCTAGTCCATACACCTCAGCGGTGTCAAAAAAGTTAATTCCAGCATCCAAGGTTGCCTCGAAGGCTTCTTTTACCTGAGTAGTGCCGTAGTCACTGCCATAGTTCCAAAACAGCTTGTCTCCCCATGACCACGTCCCAATTCCCAAGGCTGTGACCATCGGACCATTCTGACCTAACCTGATCGTCTGCATGATAAAAACTCCTGCTCTTAACATTTCTTAATATTATTTCAGTTTATCGTGGCTCAGTCAGCTATCAGCTTGGTTGAAAGTTGAAAGTTGAAAGTTGAAAGTTGAAAGTTAAAAGTTGAAAGTTGAAAGTTGACGGTTTATAACTTAAGTTTAAAAATTAACGATAAACTAGACTGAGCACTGACTCCCTGACCCATTCAGCTATTAATAAAACTAAGCTAGGAAGAAATTGCTGCTGAAGAAGGCTTGATTTGGGAGCCTGAAAACCTTTATTGTGCTGTGGTGGTGTAATCTGGTTACTCCTGTGTGGCGTCAATCCCAACAGCACTCTCAAACCCTTGACCAGGGGCAAGGTATGAATATAGACTCATACATCAACATTGAGCAAGAACAAATTACACGCTCCCGCGTGCTGTTTCATAGCATTCGCTTTGATTTAAATCAAGATATTCTTACAAAAATTAAACAAGCACAACAGACTGGTCACGGCCTTGATATTTCCGGAGAGTTGCTTAGTGATTTACGCCATTTAGCTCTGCTGGATTGGGAAAACCGCCTCCAGTCTGGATTGACGTTTTCTACGTACTATCTACCAGTTGATCGGGCACAGGCACTGATGCGGAGTGTGATTGCCCTTGATGGAGAAATCGTTCACCAGATCAAGAGAGACTGTTTGGAGAATCCCGACTTTTGTTGTCAAATTGCTGACGCTCATTACTGGCTGATCACTCAAATCTTGGCTCAGCTACGCCTGAAACCATCACCCAACTTCCCTAAGCTGGCTTGGGGACTATCAGCGCTGATGATAATCCTGGTGATTGTGGCAGTGCTGGTAATTCCTGGTGTATTACAGCTAATACTTGCTCAACCCTGGAGATGGTTGATTATTATAGTGGGCATAGTCAGCTGTGGTCTACTTCTAGTAATAGTACAATGGCTGCTACGTTCATGTTTAATCAGGATTGCGCCTTGGATGTTGCGTCAGCTATTGTCAGGTTTGCTCTCGGCCAAGCCTGGTCCTAAGAAAATTGCTAAACGTATTCTGGCATGGTTATTGCCGTGATTAGTGATCAGTCTGTGATCTGCCTTTTGCCTTTTGGCTGGGATTATTCGTTCAAGGCAGAATTTAACAGATAATAGAAAGGTTAAGTTAGATGGAAACTATGTCAACAGAAGCGATCGCATCAGTCATCAATGTCTATTTTGCTAACATGGCGGCCATGAATCCAGGAGGCTGGGTAGAGATTTTTGCTGAAGATGCAGTGATTTATGACCCAGTGGGAAAGCCACCAATCAACGTCTCTGAGGACTCGGAGAAGTTCTTTGGACTACTGTCTAGCTTCTTTAACAGCTTTGACATCTCACAAGAGCAAATTTTTATTGCTGGCAATGGAGCAGCGGTAAAGTGGAGGATGCAGGTGTCTGCTAAGAATGGTCGTGAGGCTACTGCTGAAGGCATCAGTGTTTTTGAAATCAATGATGACGGTAAGATTCAACAGGTTTTGTCCTACTGGAATGAAGCAGAAATGATGGCTAAACTTAAGGGCTAATTCCTAAGTGGTGTTGGCGGTTAGCAAGGACAAAAGCTGCTGAACCAGCACCGACAATAATCTAATAGTTATAGAGCATCTTAGATTTAGGAGCGATCAGCAATAGGCTTACCTATGCATCGATCAACGATCCATAAGGAAGCGGACCGTCCGTTTGGTCCCTGGGAAGTGTAAACCAGTATCCCATATGACCTTCTATGAACTCGGCCCGGGTGATGGAACCATTACCATCAGTGTCAAGACTGTTGAAAGCCTTGTCAGCACTTTCGGGCTGGTCTTCACCGGAGTATATTGCCAAATACTTCCGGTACTCTTCACGGGAAATCTGACCGGAATGATCGGTGTCGATGAGATCAAAAAAGACTTCGTTCTTTTGCCGACCCACTTCTAGTGACGATTCGATTACCGTGACAGCCTTTGCGGCATTGGTAATAAACTCTTCTTCCCCGATCATGGTGTTGGCATCGACCGCACCCCCTCCAGCGATTATATACTGAAATAGGTCGTGAAACAGAGTCCGGATTACTTCGTAATTCGACGAATTACCTTGAAGTTTGACAAACCGATCCGCAATTGTTTCGTAGTCCGAGAGCGACAAAACCCCATCTCCGTTGACATCCATAAGCTTGAAGTAAGTCTTCATCCGAACAATCCAAGCACTCGATGACAAAAAGTCTTCTGGTGTCATTTTTAATTCGATAATAAAATCCCAATGTATGATATCAGTTTCTATCCATTGGTGACAAAATTAAGTATCGTACGCGACTTCGTGCAACCGTTATGTTCCTGTCCCATTAGCTATTACTGTTCCCAAAAAAATAACCCCTGAGTATCGTGCTGTTAGATCACAGCTCGACCAACTAAGGGGTATCGATGACTGAATTGCGTAAGCTATTTACTACTATCCACAGCAGCTGTATGCGTACGGGTTTTCCCAACGTTAACCAAACAGTTAACCAATGGTATAACTTCAGGGTAAGACCAGTTGCTCAGACCTCAGACAAATAGTATGTAGCGGGGAAACGCTTTTGAGCTGTTAGACAAAAAAATACCCCTGTCTGGCTATTAGATCACAGACAGAGGAATTAAGGGGTATCGATGACTGAATTGCGTAAGCTATTTACTACTATCCACAGCGGCTGTATGCGTACGGGTTTTCCCAACGTTAACCAATGGTATAACTTCAGGGTAAGACCAGTTGCTCAGACCTTAGACAACTAGTATTTAGCTGGGAGAAGCCTTTGAGCTGTTCCAAAAAAAATACCCTCTGAGTGTCTTGCTGTTAGATCACAGCTCGACCAACTAAGGGGTGTCCATGGCTGAATTGCGTAAGCTATTTACTACTATCCACAGCGGCTGTATGCGATCGCGTTTACCCAACGTTAACCTTATAGTTAACCAATGGTATAACTTGACGATAAGACGAGCTGGTAACAGGTCAGACAACTAGTATGTAGCCGGGAAACGCTTTTGAGCTGTTACACAAAAAAAATACCCCTGTCTTGCTCTTAGATCACAGCTCGACTAACTAAGGGGTATCGATGACTGAATTGGGTAAGCTATTTACTACTATCAACAGCGGCTGTATGCGATCGCGTTTTCCCAAAGTTAACCTTATAGTTAACCAATGGTATAACTTCAGGGTAAGGGGAGCTGGTCAGAGGTGAGGCAACTAGTATGTAGCCGGGAAACGCTTTTGAGTTCCAAAAAAATAACCCCTGAGTGTCTTGCTGTTAGATCACAGCTCGACTAACTAAGGGGTATCGATGGCTGAATTGGGTAAGCTATTTACTACTATCAACAGCGGCTGTATGCGATCGCGTTTTCCCAACGTTAACCTTATAGTTAACCTGATGTATAAGTGATGGTTTAGCCGATGATGGGGGTTTGGGGCAAGCAATAATCCCCGACAATAGCAGTGCCTGCACCCTGTGGGAGCGTCAATTTGCTACACTTCTGATCACGTATTGGTATTGCCTCCAAAATCACAACCATGACAGCTACACCACTTGCATCCATACCCCTAAGTGCGATCGCTCAAAAAACCCGTCAAGCTGCACAGAACTTAGCCGTTCTCTCAACAAAGGCTAAAAATGAAGCTATTGAGGCAATAGCCCAAGCCTTGGAAGCTGCAGCACCGGAAATCCTAGCGGCGAATGCTGCAGACTGCCAAGCGGCTGAGGCAGATAACATTCCTAAAGCCCTTTATAATCGCCTGAAGTTCAACGAAACAAAGCTCAAGGGGGCTATTCAGGGGGTGCGAGATGTGGGCAACCTTGGTGATCCTGTGGGCAATGTCCAAATTCATCGAGAACTGGATCAAGGACTAATCCTCAAACGAGTCACTTGTTCCTTAGGAGTTTTAGGGGTTATCTTTGAAGCTCGTCCCGATGCCTTAATTCAAATTACCTCTCTTGCGATTAAATCCGGTAATGGTGTTATCCTCAAAGGCGGTAAAGAAGCAATTCGCTCCTGTGAAACCCTAGTCAAAGCAATTCATAAAGGATTATCTACGACAGCAGTTGACCCAGCAACGGTACAGTTGTTAACCACTAGAGAAGAAATCAAAGAGCTGTTACAACTAGACAACTATGTGGATTTGATTATTCCCAGAGGGTCGAACGCTTTTGTTCGGTTTGTGCAGGAGAATACTCGTATTCCAGTACTTGGTCATGCTGATGGGATTTGCCACCTCTATATTGATGCAGCAGCTGACTTGGAGAAAGCGGTAACTATCACCGTTGATGCCAAAACTCAATATCCAGCTGTTTGTAATGCGATTGAAACCCTGCTGGTGCATTCAGCAATTGCTCCTCGTTTTTTGCCCCTAGCAGCAGAAGCTTTGAAAAAGGGTAATGTAGAATTGCGAGGGGATGAAGCTAGCCGTGAGATTATCCCAATCTCTGTAGCAACCGATGAGGATTGGTCTACAGAATATAATGATTTAATTCTTTCTATCAAAGTAGTAGATTCTGTGGAAGAAGCGATTAACCATATCAATACTTATGGTTCCAGACATACGGATGCAATTGTTACTGAAGACCAGGAGGTAGCAGATAGCTTCGGAAATCAAGTTGATGCAGCTAATGTTTTCCACAACTGTTCTACTCGCTTTGCCGATGGTTTCCGCTATGGTTTTGGAGCAGAAGTAGGAATTAGCACTCAACAAATGCCCCCCCGAGGTCCAGTGGGCTTAGAGGGATTGGTGACTTACAAATACAAGGTTACAGGTAATGGTCACATTGCCGCTACTTATGTTGGTGAGAATGCTAAGCCTTTTACCCATCGGGATATCTAATATTCTTCGGTAAATTTATAATGCTTACGGAAACTAACAGGTTTTAAATTCCGAAAGTATTGTCCAGTAATGCTTTGAGTATAATTATACTGGCAGGCGCTCCTAGTAAGTGCTCAAGAGCGATATTTTTGGACTTTTGCAAGAGGTCTATTAAAAAAACCTCAGCGGATAGCTGAGGAATTAGTCACGTTGCATCTACTATTTCTTAATCCTTGATTCGTCTATCTAGATCCGGAACAATTTAGAAATGCTTACGCCAAGGAAACAGGCAAGATGGCTATCCCACATAGAACTAATAGATTGTTTGAAACAAGATTAAACAAAAAAAATCCCCAGCGGGTAGCTGAGGAAGGAGTCAGGGTGCATCTACTATTTCTTATTCCTTGATTGCTCTCTCTAGATCCGGAACAATTTAGAAATGCCTAAGCCAAATAGAACTGATAGATTGGTTGAGACAAAATTCAAAAAAAAAAATCCCCAGCGGGTAGCTGAGGGATGAGTCAGGGTGCATCTACTATTTCTTATTCCTTCATGGCTCTCTCTAGATCCGGAACAATTTAGAAATGCCTAAGCCAAATAGAACTGATAGATTGGTTGAGACAAAATTCAACAAAAAAAATCCCCAGCGGGTAGCTGAGGGATGAGTCAGGGTGCATCTACTATTTCTTAATCCTTCATGGCTCTCTCTAGATCCGGAACAATTTAGAAATGCCTAAGCCAAATAGAACTGATAGATTAGTTGAGACAAAATTGAACAAAAAAAATCCCCAGCGGCTAGCTGAGGGATGAGTCAGGGTGCATCTACTATTTCTTATTCCTTGATTGCTATCTCTAGATCCGGAACAATTTAGAAATGCCTAAGCCAAATAGAACTGATAGATTAGTTGAGACAAAATTCAACAAAAAAAAATCCCCAGCGGGTAGCTGAGGGATTAGTCAGGGTGCATCTACTATTTCTTAATCCTTGATTGCTCTATCTAGATCCGGAAGAAATTAGAAATGGGTAAGCCCAATAGAACTGATAGATTAGTTAAAACAAAATTGAACAAAAAAAAATCCCCAGCGGGTAGCTGAGGGATGAGTCAGGGTGCATCTACTATTTCTTAATCCTTGATTGCTCTCTCTCGATCCGGAAGAAATTAGAAACACACTAGCTAAATAGAACTGATAGATTAGTTGAGACAAAATTGAACAAAAAAAAATCCCCAGCGGGTAGCTGAGGGATGAGTCAGGGTGCATCTACTATTTTTTAATCCTTGATTGCTCTATCTAGATCCGGAAGAAATTAGAAATGGGTAAGCCCAATAGAACTGATAGATTAGTTGAGACAAAATTGAACAAAAAAAAATCCCCAGCGGGTAGCTGAGGGATGAGTCAGGGTGCATCTACTATTTCTTAATCCTTGATTGCTCTCTCTCGATCCGGAAGAAATTAGAAATGGGTAAGCCCAATAGAACTGATAGATTAGTTAAAACAAAATTGAACAAAAAAAAATCCCCAGCGGGTAGCTGAGGGATGAGTCAGGGTGCATCTACTATTTCTTAATCCTTGATTGCTCTCTCTCGATCCGGAAGAAATTAGAAACACACTAGCTAAATAGAACTGATAGATTAGTTGAGACAAAATTAAACAAAAAAAATCCCCAGCGGCTAGCTGAGGGATGAGTCAGGGTGCATCTACTATTTCTTAATCCTTCATGGCTCTCTCTCGATCCGGAAGAAATTAGAACTGATAGATTAGTTGAGACAAAATTAAACAAAAAAAATCCCCAGCGGCTAGCTGAGGGATCAGTCAGGGTGCATCTACTATTTCTTAATCCTTCATGGCTCTGTCTCGATCCGGAAGAAATTAGAACTGATAGATTAGTTGAGACAAAATTAAACAAAAAAAATCCCCAGCGGCTAGCTGAGGGATCAGTCAGGGTGCATCTACTATTTCTTATTCCTTGATTGCTCTCTCTCGATCCGGAATAAATTAGAACTGATAGATTAGTTGAGACAAAATTGAACAAAAAAAAATCCCCAGCGGCTAGCTGAGGGATCAGTCAGGGTGCATCTACTATTTCTTATTCCTTCATTGCTCTCTCTCGATCCGGAAGAAATTAGAACTGATAGATTAGTTGAGACAAAATTGAACAAAAAAAAATCCCCAGCGGCTAGCTGAGGGATGAGTCAGGGTGCATCTACTATTTCTTAATCCTTCATTGCTCTGTCTCGATCCGGAAGAAATTAGAAACGCTTACCCATTGATAACGAGTGATAGATTAGTTGAGACAAAATTAAACAAAAAAAATCCCCAGCGGCTAGCTGAGAGCTGATTCGTAAAGTAAATCTTAAGAAGTCTGAAAGCCTTGCTATGATTGTCTTTTGGTTATTAAATAGTTCAAATGTTCTATTTTAGCGCAAGCCTTATCTTACAAGGATTACAGCGAGTTTACGAATCAGCTCTTAATGCTGTTGATGATTACGCCAATTAAGGGGGTGCATCTCATATTTGTAAAAAAGATGGGAAGTGTGGGAAGTGTGGGGCGGGGGCGCGGGGCGGGGGCGCCTTTCAGGTGTATGATTTTAACAAAAGAGGAAAAAAGAACTAAAAACCTTAGTACACCATTGGACTGTCATCGATGATCACACAGATTCCGAAAGGGTATCAAGAATGGTTCTCAGTTGTGATGAGGAAGATGCCTCATCTGAGCAAATCTCAGGCAGTGGGATTAGCAATGGGTCGTTTTGGTATTGCCATCACTCTTTCGTTGTGGATTATCAACAGTAGCAGTGTTTTTAGCAGAAATCCAACATCGATCTCAAAACAATGTCAGAGAGCAGTTAAGGCAATGGTACAAGGAAAAAAGTCACAAATATGGCAGAAAGCGACAGGAAATAGAAGTCAGTGAAAGCAAAGCCTTCTTATTGTTGTGGATATTAAGTTGGTGGTCATCCGATCAAAAAAGCCTGGTGCTGGCTGCAGATGCATCCACATTGGGTAAGCGTATTGAGCGTCTTGGTAATTAGTGTGGTCTACCGTGGCTGTGGAATACCTGTAGCGAGCGAAAATTGTGGGTGCAACCGAAAAAGCGATGCAGCAAGGGAACAGGGGGTTTCCCCCGGAGACCAAACCGTAAGACAGTTGAGCCTTTATGGTTGGTCGGCTATGCAGAAAAGGGGTAAAACTTATTGATTAAGGCTCAACTGTCTTACGGTAAATTCAAACCACTCGCTATTGCATCAAGACAGGGAGTTGGCAACCTTACTGGCATCAGCTGTTAAATCAGGTCAAACAGGGGATCCCGGATGATTGGTTTGTGATAGTCACCACAGACAATCGGTTGTATGCTAAATGGTTTTATCAAGGGATTGTGGCTAATGGCTGGCATCCTAGCCATGCGGATTAATGCTCTTCGATATTACCAACCATCCCAGGTTTTGGGTGACCAACCCCCATCGAAATTACCTCTGTCTGGGCTAATCACGCTCGGTTGGTCAGCATTGGAGTGGTCGAGTCAGATGTTTGAGAAGCAACTGTGTCGATGGCACTCTCAATGCTCGCACCGGATCACGGTTATGCTGACCCATGGGTTTTTGTTAACGGTATGACGTCCACAACAGGCTCAAATCTACTGGTATAGTATGCGTAGCTGGATTGAATGCAAGTTCTACGACATTAAGCGTGGTGGATAGGGTTTGCATCACACCAAAATGACTGACCCCAAACGTGCCTGCATACAATGGTAACGCTATTGCTGTGGCGACTATTTGGTTGGTTGGCGTCGGAGGATTAACTGACACTAGTTTATCTGCTAGTAGTTTATCGGTTAAAACTGACGACGATGGCCTCGACGCCGATCCGTTGCAATTTTCGACCCACTCTCAACAACCATATTCTTTAAGTTGTAAAGGGCGAGGTTTTTTACGTATTCTGGCATCTGTCATTCAACAAATGCCTTTACCTATGGGTTGAAATTCTCCCTCATTTTCTCTATCTTCTGCATAAATCTTAAAATCATACACCTAAAAGGGGGAGTGTGGGGGGCGCGGGAAGTTAGATGAGCAACTGGCTCCTCAAGACGGCGCTACCTTCCAGCCCCGAAGTCCCAGATCCGCTGTTCCGGTGATCCGCTGTTCCGGTGATCCGCTGTTCTTTAAGAGTAGGGCAAGAGGCAAGAGGCAAGAGTTAATAAAGTATAGCGCTGCATCACTACTCCCTGTTCCGGTGATCCGCTGTTCCCTGTTCCCTAAAATCCCAAAATTTTGTACCTCACCCAATTTAAAACTGATTAGTTCAAGATACAGTGTGTTAGGGATTTTAATTCTTTACCCAAAATTAACAATAACTTATAGCTTTCTTTAAAAGAAATATCCTGACAGTTGTAAACTAATATTAGCTATCGTTACAAAACAAAACTATTTCGGTGTAACCATTGAGAGTAGTATTACTAAAACTTAAAGTGCTTTTGTAAATCAAAGATGATGCCCTATTATCTCCTTTATTGACGGGTACTTAGAGGCTAGTTCATTGTCCCTGTATTAAACAGGGGTAATTTAACTTGTTTGGTTTTTTTTATCTTCATAAACAACAAAAAATTGTAATTTGAACGGTTTCGTTTTCCCAGTATTAAACAGGGGTAATTTGACTAGCTTTGTTATCAAATATTACTAATTTTTAATGACTAATGAATGAATCTACTCCTGTTCAACTCGACTCATCCAATGGAAATGGTGAGACTGTACCCAGTATCATCAACACCAATGTTTCACCACAGTTCAACTATGCTGACGCTGTCGAAAAGTCCTTCTTATTTTATGAAGCTCAGCGCTCCGGTAAACTTCCTGAGGACAATCGCATCCCATGGCGCGGGGATTCTGCCCTCAACGATGGTGCTGATGTAGGAGTTGACCTCACTGGCGGTTATTACGATGCTGGGGACCACGTCAAGTTCGGCTTCCCCATGGCTGCTGCCATGACTATGCTTGCTTGGGGGGCAATCGAATATCAAGATTCCTACCAGCAAATGGGTCAATGGGATGAGGCGTTGGATGCCATTAAGTGGGGTACAGATTACATACTCAAATCCCACATCACAGACAGTAACGGTCAAACCGAAGAGTTTTGGGGACAGGTTGGATCCGGTGAAATCGACCACAGCGTCTGGGCACCGCCGGAAACCATGACCATGGTGCGACCAGCGTTCAAAATTGATCCTTTAAATCCCGGTTCTGACCTAGCTGGTGAATCCGCTGCTGCCTTAGCTGCTGCCTCAATTGCCTTCCAATCCACAAACAGCAGCTACGCTAATCAACTACTGACGAACGCCAAAGCCCTATTTGACTTTGCCGAGACCTATCAGGGTAACTACTCTGACTCTATCCCCGATGCTGCTATTTTCTACAATTCTTGGAGTGGCTACGAAGACGAACTAGCCTGGTCTGCAACTTGGCTGTACAAAGCAACCGGTGACCAGACCTACTTGGATAAAGCCGAAAGTTACTATCTAGGTATTGATCCGACTCAGACTCAATCCTGGGATCAAAAAGTCCATGGTACTGGCATCCTCCTTGCTCAAGAAACTGACCAGGATAAGTACCGTATTGAAGTAGAACGCTGGCTAGACTACTGGAGTGACGATAGTGGTGAAGGTATCGAATATACTGAGGGCGGACTAGCTTGGTTAGATGACTGGGGTTCCCTACGATATGCTGCCAATACAGCTTTCCTTGCTGGTATTTATAGCGATACCGTTAATGATGGTAATGGTCGTTACTCCGATTTCGCCGCTGATCAAATTGACTACATTCTTGGGGATAATCCCAACAATCGCAGTTATGTCGTCGGTTTTGGCCACAATTCTCCCAAGAATCCCCACCATCGTGGAGCCCATGGTTCCACCACCAATGACATCGAATCACCGACGGACAACCTCAACATTCTCTATGGTGCACTGGTGGGTGGTCCCTCTGAACCAGACGATAATGCCTATGTCGATGTTCGAACTAACTATGCCATTAATGAAGTCGCTCTTGACTACAACGCTGGCTTCACTGGTGCTCTTGCCCGTATGTACCGTGAACAGATGGAACTAAGTCTGGGTTCTAACGTTGAACCATTACTGTCTACAGTAGATCCGATCCAAGTTGAACCATTACTGTCTACAGTAGATCCGATCCAAGTTGAACCATTACTGTCTACAGTAGATCCGATCACTAACTCAATAATTTAACTCTCCCCCGCCGGGGAATTCTAAACGGTATAGCACTACGCATTAAGGTGTTTGACATTGATACAAGCAGCAAAAGCTGTTTTAGTGAACTTTTAGGTGCGACCCGTGGCGAATTTAATAATTAGATGCGGAAAGCGCACCTTTGCATGCATGCCTCTTGCCTCTTGCCTTGTGCGTAGCGCTATAGAACCCACATTCCGCACCTTCAAGTTTGACACTACGGATTTATCGCTACTCCCTGCTCCGAAGTCAGAAGAGGTAAGAGCTAAGAGCTAAGATGGTAAAAATCCTGTGTACCTCATTAGACTAAAAACCGCTATAGCTCACCCAATTGAGAACTGCTATAAATTACCAATCACTAATCTTCAACCCTCAAGTTAAGTCGATAATTAATCGGTTCAGAGGCTTGAGAAACTACCACAAACTCATAGAAACCAGATGCTGGCAGATCCCCGATCCAGTAGCGTTCGTTTGAGTCTTCTAATAGGGTGGTCTTACGGCTCGGACCATAAACTGAAAACAAGGCATTCACATCGGTAGCCAGTCTCACTTCCATGACTTGACCACCAGAAAGTTTAGCCGTAAACGCTTTCCCGTCTCCTGGCTCAAGGGTACCACTGACTTGCTGAATCACTGCGCCAGGGGCAAACTCGATGCGCTGTAGGGCTTTGCCCGATTTCAACGCTTCGATGGTATCCCCAACAATCCCTTGCCACACCTGACCAATAGACTTATCGATAAACTTCTCACCGCGCTGATCGGGAAACTTATGAAAGAATTTAGAATCTGCAATATCATAAGCTGCACGGCTAGAAAGACGCAACTGATTCACTTGCTGCTTCCAGCTAGTCAGATCTGCTGTCCCATAGCTTCCCAACCTTCCCCGTGCCGTCCGACTCAAATTGAGCAACTCAATCCGGGTCAATAGCTCAAATGCCAGCTTATCCCACTCTTCTCTTAACGGAGCATCCTTTGATCCAGTGCCTAGCTGTCGTTTTTCTTGATTGGGGTACTTGTTCCAAAAGGCCTCATTGACTAACTGAACGTAGAACTTCTCGTCAATCTCCAAATTGGCACGACGCTGATCTAGCAATTCCTTGCGCTTTGCCTCGTTGCTGGGAAACCACGAGGGTGGCTTTATGTCCGGTTGATCGATGGGTGATTCCTTTGGAGAGGGTTCCGGCTGAGATCCTCTGAATTTGAACCACCAATTGGTTGCCCAGAAGGTAAAACCAAATACAGCAGCAGCTAAAACAGATACCAAAACCACCTTGCCCAGCCAGTCTAAAACGGTATTGTTTGTAAAAGTGCTTAATGGTGTTCTGGTAGCTGGGGTTGCTGGCTGGTTAACCGCTACTGGCTTGGAACCAGGGGCAACTGCTAAGGTCGGTTTAGTCTGAGGGGGTGATGGAGCTGATTGCGGGTCACTGGCAAATTGAAGGTGAGTGGTGAGGTCTCGCAGCACTTCTTTGGCATTTTGGTACCGTTCCCCTGGTCTAGGTTGAAGCATTTTATCGAGGATACGACCTAGGGTTGAGCTAAGGCTGATCTCTCGCCGCCAGTTCCAGGTCAGGGTATTGGGGTCAATTATCTGCTGGGGTTCCTGACCAGTCACTAATACTAATATAGTTGCCCCTAGAGCATAGAGGTCACTGTGGGGAAAAACACTTCCTCCTTGCATCTGCTCTGGGGGAGCATAGCCAACTTTACCCAACCGAGTTATGATCGGCTTATTTTGACCAGCCACCTTTGACCCTAGGAACTTCGATGCCACATTCGCTGCTACCTCCTTGACACCGCCAAAGTCAATCAGCACTGGTAAACCATCGGTACTGCGCAAAATCAGATTATCGGGAGAGATATCCCGATGAATCACCCTCATAAAATGGATATATTCCAACACTGGCAGGATTTGGATCAGCAGTTGAGTCACTTCTGCTTCACTAAACCGGAGTCCCTGAGGTCGGCGAGCCTCCAGTAGAGCGCGGTAGGTTTGCCCCTCCACATAGTCCTGAACCAACAATAGGGTGCCTTTGTCCTGTTGTTGTACCTGAAACAACTCACGAAATTGAGGGATTTGAGGGTGTTGCAATCGATAAAGAACTCCCGCTTCCCGCTCAAATAATTCTTCTGCTTTTTGTAAGGCGTGGTTACCTTGAACTTGGGGGGCAAATTCTTTTAGCACACACAGTTCATTAAAGCGGTTAAGGTCTTGAGCTAAATAGGTGCGTCCAAAGCCTCCGTGTCCCAACTCCCGGAGGATGCGGTAGCGACCACCCAGAATCTTCCCAGTGTCAAAGGTTTTGGCTAGGGACGGCAGCATCTCGCCACAAACCCGGCAAAACTTATTGCCATTGGGATTCTCATGTCCTTTACTACAATAGAGGGGCGTCATTCGATTTTGAATGTTGGATGTTGGATTTTGGATGTTAGATTTTTTCCCAGGGCTTGCTCCCGGAGACTTGACACAGTGCGTGGGATTCTGTGACCTGTTGACTCAGTAGTTGACTAAGCATAGGTAGACCAGCTACTGTGCTATATATATTAAAGATATATAGCATTTCTAAAATAGGTGAGGTAGATTTTGGATTTTAGGGAATAGGCAACAGGCAACAGGCAACAGGGAAAAAATCTTGTGTACCTCATTACTATGATAAACGCTATATATCACTATATATATAACTAATCATCAAAAATGGGGGTTGGTAAGGGGAGAAACGGATACCCCTGTCATTTATGCGTGGGGAGGAGTTTCTCCCCTTACACAAACAGCAGCTAGACAGTACTTCTTTTGAACTAGAAGCTATAAGCATATCCGTCTTTCCTATGTACAATGCTGCAATATTGGTGACTGATTCCTTGTACCAGTCCGTGTTTAGTGGAGATATTGAATGAACCGGTTTTTCGAGTAGCTATTCTACCTGTGTATGTTCCCACTTTCTTACCTTTGGTTACAACGGCTTTGGCAATATCTCCAGTCTGAAACCCTTTGACAAACTTCAACCTTGGTACATAACGAGTGGGAAAGCCAAACTTGTTCGTTCTGCACATCTGACGAGTACCATGTCCTTTAGCTGAAATCAACAATGGCTGATAAACTTCGATGTACAAAGTATCGACTTTTCCAACATTGGCGGCATCTAACCAGTGTGTTTTTGGAAGGTTCTGCCGACATCGATTGTACTTAGTTAATCCACCTGACCCTGTTTCAATCGGCAAACCCAAGGCTTTTAATTCGTTATACAACTTCCATCTAGTTGAGTTGACGGCTGCCCCATCGACTAAAGGTCGTTTGGCTTGAGAAAGAATACGCTTTATAACATCAGGTTTACCAGATAAAAACTGTTCGATTTCCTGATTACCTTTGGTTTGATTGCACTTCCTACAAGCAATTGCTAGGTTACTTACTCGGTCAGAACCGCCCTTTGATTTAGGTTTGATGTGTTCGACCTCTAGTGGAGTATCAGTCACACCACAGTAAGCACATTTACGATTCCATTTGGAAAGTAGATATTCTCTAACTTCATATCCGTAGAGTGTGCCCTGCTGATACTCTGTGCCAGAAATCTCAGGGTTTTCCATCTTCTGAGTATCGAACCTAACTAATTCCTGAGAAATGCCAGTTATCGGACAAAATCGAGTAAGTTTTTTTACCCATGTGATAATATTATAGACTCTCGACATTAGACTGGGAGCTAACCAGCCATCAGGACGTTTACGGTTAAGAAACCGTGGCTGTCGATAACGAGTTTTGCGGTTTCTACGAGAACGTCTCAACTGTCTACGTGAGGTTAAACCATCTCGAATTTGAAGACCTCTGTGGGTTAGTTCGGCACCCCAAACAACTACCTTTTCTTGAACAATTGCTAAACCTGTCGTTTGAGAACCAGGGTCAAGTTTGATCTGATGATTATGTGTCACACATTCCAATTCCTCCAAATCGCGCATGATGATTGTGAACGGGTATCTCCTAAAGACCTTAGCCCTTCCTTGTTTGAGCAAGATTCTAGCTCTAGCAGGCTTGCATGGATCTAAAGGTTTTTTGTTTTTATCAAGTACAAAAACTCGCATAATGTGAGTATTCTCCTATTGCTAGGGTAAAGTTCGCTGCGCCAATGTTATCAGTCGGTACTTCCCAGATTGCACTTCCTTAACCTGATAAAGATGTTTAACAATCCGGTTCTAGAGCTTGAAACTAGCGTCGCATTTCAAGGTAGGAACTTTAACTCTTGCTGATAACGTAGTCCCTGACGGGACTTAGGCTGGTCAGGTAATGATTCACAAGCCCCCGGATTTATCCGTGGGGTTTGCTACTCCCAGGCTCCTGAATCCTGTTGAAGCGTTCCGCCACCTAATTGGTAAAATATATCATCGACGTATAACCCGGTTTTCGCTGAGGTATAATAACTTGCTATGACTTGGTCTTGCTGGGCAGTTTTTTTCTGTAACATCTGTGTCAATTCCTCCAGTTTTGCTTGATAAACTAAGTCGGATTTATTTAAGGCAGTAATAATCAACCCTTTGGGATTGATGGATAAAAACAGATCGATATGATGAACAATGTGCTCAATGGTTTCCATGCGAGTTACATCAGCAACAATAATTGCACCCTGAGCTCCTTTTAAATAAGTTGGTGAAATTCCCTTAAATTTAGTATGACCTTCTAAATCCCAAATCATCAATTTTATATCCAGCAGTTCTGATCGGGTTTCATCCTTAAATTTTATGATTTTGCGGGAAATTTTCACTCCGACTGTTGAAAGATATTGGTCACTAAACACACCCTCCACAAATCGGCGGATTAGGCTAGTTTTGCCTACACCAAAGTCTCCAACTAGGCAAATTTTTCGATCAATAGTGGACATTGTTACTGGTTGCTGACAACTGGTTTGAACTCTCGGGGATTGTAAACAGTTGTTAAGAGATGGGCGTGGCTCCACATCTGAACAAGTTTACGATATGATTTCTTCAGCGGACTTGAACACCTAATTGCTCACCGACCGTATGTTCCCAGACAGCACTATGGTTTTAGTGTTAGTGATCTATTGCAGTAGTTGGATCACCTCCTGATTTGAGATTTAATACACATTTAATATACAAGGGACTAAAGTCCATAACTTGTTGTGATCTCCTAGCTAAACCAAAGGGGCTTTCAACTGGATTTCTTGGTAAACGGATCAAATACGACACATCGATTTAACCACAGCGGTTGACTAGCATCAACATCTGGGGGGCGTTTGCCAACCCCACGCACTTGCAGCCGCTTGGGATCAATGCCTTGCTGAACAAGCACATCTTTTACCATTTGGGCTCGTTGTTGTGCCAATCCCTGATTTTCGGTAAGTTGACCCCTAGGATCGGCGTAGCCGATTATCCTCAGGTGCTTTTGAGGATACCGCTCCAGAAATTCCTTAATTGATCGGATTTTAGTGCCTATATCCTCTGGTTTCAACTGGGCTGAACCAAGATCAAAGTAGATCCGGCTGGTAAGGTCTGATCCGTGGAGTTGTAAATTGTTCTCGACCGACTTGACACCAGGAATGTTCTCAAAGGCTTCGGTAATCTTAGGGAAATCTTTAGCATAGAGTATCGCTCCTTTTACGGTCACCCTGCCTTCTGTATAAGATGCTACAATTACCACTCCATCCATTTGATTCAAGGTGTTTCTCACCCGTTGGACTTGAGCTTTGGTTAACTCATCAGTATAAGGGAGTTCGATCACCTCAATTCGATTATCCAACGCTAAGTTAGGGGCCGCAGCTTTGGCAATTTGCTCGACGTTTGAGCGCAGAGCCTGATTCGGTAGCTGTCCAGCTAGCTTTAGTCTCTGGCGATTGGCTTTAACTGTTAAACCATAATCAGACACTTCTGGGGCATAATAGGCGAGGGCAAGTTGAGTTTTTTGCTCAATGCGACGGTTTATTTTAGCCCTATGCTGATAAATTCCCCCAAATACAGCGATTAAACCCAGAAGCCCCAAGCCAACCACCAATAAGGCTGGCGGTTTCTTGCCTTTTTTCCGATTTTCCTGAGTATCACGACGCCCTTGACTAAGGGATTGATCTAATAAATTTTGTAAAATTCCCTTGACTCCCACCGGGATAGTTGTATGATATCCATCAAAAGACTTGATCGGTTTACCATAATGGGTAATAATAGTTTCTAGGCTTTCCCGCAACTGATTAATGAACTGGTGGGTGGGTTCCCCTTGAACTAACACCGCCAGGTAGCAGTATCCCTCTACTTCCAGGATGATCTTGGATGTACCATAGTCAATAGCATCGATTTCTGCCACATCCCCAGACTGAGCGATACAGTCATTGACAAAGCTACGGATAGCGGTGAGCATCCCTGCTACCATATCTGACTCTAGGTGCTGGCTGTCAGAGGGTTGTACCTCAGCAATCACTAAACCAGAGTCTTTATGAATCAAAAAGATCGCTCGCGCCCGAAACAGCATCACCTCCCGAAACAGCAATTCCGCTTCAGAAACTCCCTGCACCTTAGCGCGAATCTTGCGCTTAATTGCTTCAACGCTGAGGGCATTTTCCAGTTTCTCATTGATAGCTCGGATTTCTTCTGCTAAGTATGTGGAAATGGTACTGCCAATGACCGGATACAGAGCATTTACCATGGCGTCTCGCTCAATTATAATCTGTTGCCGGATCGCTGCTGCCATTTCTGGTGCGATCGCAAACCCAACTTCCTCTGGACACTCCATGATCCGGGAGGAAATAGCTATTGGAACTGCCGGAGCGATCGCTTCTCCCACACACACTTTATCCTGTTGAGTTCTGTGGTCAATGACTTCATCAATGATGGGAGTCAGGGAATCGGTAACCGAGGTACTGAACTGAGCTACTGTGAGATCCAGGAGCTTAGCCATCACTGGTAGCAATAGATTAATCAATTCTTGAGGTTGATAAATCCGATGCTCAAGCCTGCCTTGTCTCTGGGCTAGCCTTTCTATCTGGTCACGAAACTCTGCCATTTCTGGAGATATCACCAGTTCTTGTAAAATCTCAGCCAAGGTGTCTAATTCCTGGGAGGTGTCGTGATCAGACTTTGATTGCAGGTCTTGGTTGGTTTTTGTGGTTTCGGATTGGACTAACTTCTCAGCTAATACTGGATCTTCGGAATTTTGAGGCATTTGCGGCAGATGCTCCTTTGGTGTAGGAAGCTGTGGTGATGGGTTCTGATCGGGAAAAACTTTGACACCGAAGGATTGGGGTTGATCCCTTTCTTGAGCTAATGGTTCTTTCTCCTGAACCCTAGACGGGAGGCTGCTACTCCCACGGTCAGTTTGAGGTTCAATAGCCGGAACCTCAAGGTCACCGGATGAATCGGATTGTTTAATAGTGTCTCCCTGATCAGAGGTCATCCCTTGCTGCTTAGAGTTAGGATGTTGGCTAGGTTTATCCCTGTGATCAATAATCTTGAGGTCAACGAGTAAATTAAGTAAATCCTTCAACTCGTCTTCTGTACTCGAATTGACCTCAATTGACTCTGATCTAGAATTTTCCGGCTGAGAGGCATCAGCCGGATTTTGGTTTGAAAATGCCACTGGTGGCTATCCGTTACTATTTAACCTTTTGGAAAAATCAGCGATGCTCAGCAAAGAGCCGCTACGCGAACGCACCTTGATTTAAAACTAATCTTAGCGAGAAAATCAAGTTAATTTTTGTTACTGACATTGCCGGACTGTGCCAAGTCTATTCCAAAGTCTGAGTTTGCTTGATTAACTGGAGATGCTCGTCATCATTAGTAGCAGTTTTCTCCATGACCGTACCATTATGACCTTTGGTCTGTGGTAACCCAGACCACCCATCACTAGCTTCTTTGAGTGCTGGAACCAATTCAGTCCCTTTGAGCCTCAAACCCAACTCTAACAACATGTCTCCGAGATCTGCTTTCGAGGCTTTGGCATCTTTGAGCTGTGCAAATTTAGTTTCCAGCTCGGCCAAGATCTGCTTTCTGAGATTGATCACATCTTGCTGATGCTGTTCTTTAGTTTCTGAAAGTTCCTTCTTTAGGGAGGTTGACTGCTTGTAGACTGTCTCGTCGAGCACCTCAATACTCTTAGAAAACTTTTTGTTGAGCAGCTCAACCCGCTCCTGAATCTCATTCCTCTCTTCGGCTGCAGTTAAACTAAGAGTACTTATTTTTTTTTCCAGGGAATCTACAGCAGCAGCCATTTCTTTTGAGAGAGTCGTTTTGATCTGCTCAACGCGATCGCGTATTTCCTGCTGCCACATAGATAAGTCAGACTCTATCTTCGTGAAGCGAGTATCATACTCTCGCAGCTTAGAGCCTACTATTATATCACGTATCTTCTCAAGATTTCCCAGTCTTTCCCGCATTTCTGCTTTATTGATTCCATCCATGACCATAAAACTCAAATAAACAATAAACACTTAACCATAAACAATTACTAGCTTGCCTTGAATTCAAGGAGCGTGCCATTTATGTTATCAATCAGATGCTGCTGTCAACCGGAACCGTTGTGTGACAAACATCTTTACCCCCATCACTAACGATACAAAATACTTAAAACCTATTACTATTAGCTTAAAGCCAATACCCTTAATCATCTGCACCAAGGATTTCTGCTTGACCGAGTAGGGGGTTGGTCAGGGGAAACTGGAAGCTTGTGGGATTTATGCATGGGCATGAAAGTTCCGTCTTATATCAAGTCCGGTTGAATACCCATCAATCTTGTAGATTGATGGGGAGATAGGGATATCGCCAGATGGGACAGATTTTTAGGAGATTTTGATTCAAAATCCCCGTTGATACTATATCAACGGGGATTGGTTACTCTTCGCTTTCGATTTCGGCTAAAGATTTCCAGCCTGCTTGCCACAAGCCAGGATCTTTAAGCTGTTTAGCATTCAGCCAAAAACGGACATTCGGGTCACAAGAAGCCACCATTTCAGCAAACACCCACTTTCCTTGGTTTTTACGATTGACCACTTGGAAATGCCGCCAGCCCCAAGTTTTCTGTTTAGCTGTCCATTTTGAACCCACAAGATGAGGGAATTTCTGTTTTTGAGCCATTTCCTGTATGGTCTGGTTTCACTTTCCCACTGAGCACTCACAACTTAGCACTACGAAGAGAGTTTACGCCTTGCCAGTAGACGTGCGGCTAGGATACCGCCGATAAAACCAAATAAATGTCCTTGCCAAGATACATGGGGCTGTGAAGGTAAGACACCCCAAACTAAACCACCATAGAGGAAGCCGACTAGAATTGATAGAAAAATTGAGGGTAGGTTTCGTTCAAAGAAGCCTCTAAATAGCAGAAAACCTAGGTAGCCAAAGATCAGCACACTTGCCCCAATGTGAACTGAATTGGGAGCGCCCAACAGCCAAACCCCAAGACCACCAACCACCATGGTGATGCTGGTAACTACGAAAAAGTCGCTAGTTTCTTGCAACATTACAAACCAGCCTAGGACAAGAAAAGGTATAGTGTTGGAAATCAGATGAGAAAAACCACCGTGGAGAAAAGGGGCAAATAAAATACCCCGCAGCCCAATTGGGTTGCGGGGAATGATGCCATATAGATCAAGTTTCCTTCCAAAAATGAATATATCCACCAGCTCTACAATCCACATCAGAGCGACCCATCCACCGAGAATGATTGCCTGAGTTTGTAACTCACTGGTTATTGATTGTCTTTCCTGCCTAGTCATTGTTGATGAGTTTATGGTGAACAATAATATCGAAACCAATAGACAAATACTGACATTGGCTTACTTCGCAGGTGTTGCTCCATGTCTACAGACTAACTTAATTGATCAAGGCAATTAACCAATGACTAATGACTAATAACTCAACTAATAACTAATAATTATAAATATTTACAGGTTCTATCGCCTCTGCTAGCTCAAATCCAAATACCCGGGAGTAAAAATACAACTCCCCTTCCAGAGTCCGTTTAATCGTTTCTGCTTTACGAAAACCGTGTTGCTCCCCTTCATAGGTAACATAGGCTACAGGTAACCCCTTAGCCTTCAAAGCTGCCACCATCATTTCTGCTTGGTTAGGGGGGACTACCTTGTCTTCTAGCCCCTGGAAGAAAATTACAGGACACGAAAGTTGGTCTGTGAAATGAATAGGCGATCGCTGTTGATATAAATCTTTACGTTCTGGATAAGGACCGATCAAGCCATCTAGATACCGGGATTCAAATTTGTGGGTATCCTTGGCTAGTACCTCCAAATCACTTACACCGTAGTAGCTAGCGCCAGCTTTAAACACATCTCGGAATGTCAGAGCAGCTAGAGTTGTATAACCCCCAGCACTTCCCCCTGCAATGGCCAGTCGCTCACCATCAACTAGTCCTTGCTCAGCTAGGTACTTTGCTCCATTGGTGCAGTCATCAACATCCACAATTCCCCAGTTGTTTTTAAGGCGTTGACGATAGTCCCGCCCATAGCCAGTACTGCCTCCATAGTTGACATCTAGGATGGCAAAACCACGAGAGGTCCAGTATTGAATTTTTAGGTTAAAGGTACTGGAAGTCGCTGCCGTAGGTCCACCGTGGCTTTTGACAATTAGGGGTGGTTTTTCGGAGGTTGGTGCAGTGTAGTCTTTGTTTTGTGGTGGGTAGAAGAAACCATAGGCGGTCAGTCCATTAGTTGTGGGAAATGCGATCGCTTCAGGCTGCGATAGATAGCCAGTATCGATAGCTAACTCACGCTTACTCCTCAGTACATTTATTTGTCCATTTGTCAAGTCCAACTGAACAATAGCGCTTGCTTCTGTTACAGAACCAGCGATAAAAACCGCTTGATTATCAGCTACCTTTAGGTCGGAAATACTGGTGTATGGTGTAGCAATCACCGACCGCTGCTTCGTTTTTAGGTCAATACTAGCTAAATGCCAGTTTCCTTCCTGAGTATAGGTACATATGATTCGATTGGCACCATCGAAGCCATAAGTAGACATACCAAAGACCCACTGGGGTAGTCCAAACTCGGCTTCCATTTCACACAGGGGTTCGATTGCCCCTTGGCTTGGTTGCCAGCGGTAGAGATTCCACCAATTAGTGCGATCGCAAACAAAGTAAAGGACACCATCTGGTGACCACTCTGGCTGAAATACCGACTCATCCCCCCCACCAGCAATAGGCTCTGCAACACCTATAGAACCATCGGTTAAGATTGGAGCTACCCATAGTTGAGTACCATCCCAGGGCATATGGGGATGATTCCAGGTTAGCCAAGCGAGTTTAGAGGAATCCGGACTTAGGCGCGGCGAGGAGTAAAAGTCACAGCCAGAGGCTAGCACTTGAATATCTTCACCGTTTTCTTGGCTGATGCTAACCAAGGTATTGACTGGTTCCCCATCCACCGTGTGGTTTTCTCCCACACAGATTATACGTCCTCTTTCCTGGTCAATTACCCCATCACCATAGCGCCAGTTAGCTATGGGGGTTAGGGGTTGGGGTTTGGAGTTTGGGGTTTGTTGGTACAGACGTTGGTCAGCAAAATTAGAGAAGTAAATTTTGCCATCCTTAACCGCAAAACCACCACCACCATACTCGTTAACCCGAGTACGAGCATTGAAGCGCTCGGGAGTCAGATCAACAGTTTTGCCATCAGGGGTGCGTCGCACGATTACATTGCGTCCAGCTTCCGCAGGTCGCCCTTCAATCCAGTAAACATCCTTTTCATCAAGGGCAATGCTGCCCAACCTAACGCTGCTTTGAACAATCATGTCAGCGGTAATAGGGGATTTCCAGGAACCATAGGGAACAAGGTGTGGTGGTTGGGTCATGGAAAAACTGCTGTAATTGCCTCTAACTTGCTTGGGCTCTATCTACTATCATAACCTGACTACGTGTCCATGGTTAGCGTTAAAGTAGGGATTCCCGTACATTTACCCAAATCGGGCTTGCTTAAATGCATCCGATTGCGCTAAAAGAGTATAGAGGGGCTTCCTTGCCGTACAAAACTCTACAGATCGGCGCATTAACGCAAAGGGGAAGCATTGTAGTTCAGGTATTAGCAAAAGCCAATCCAACAACAGAATTGATTTAGAGATTTTAGAGTATGACTCAAACAGTTACTCACCCCATGGTGAAGTTGCAACGCCATGTGCGTTCACTGGCGGAATCCAATATTATTAAACCCAGTGACAGCCTTTGGAAAATTGCCCTGCTCTATGGGGACAAATGGTCCCACTGGAAACAGGAACTGACTGAATTCGGGTTTACCATGCAAGACCCGATCAGTGACTTACTAGCTGTGGAAGCCTGGGACGAAGAATGATCTGATCCAGTGTCAGGTTAAGTACTTATCGATCTCTGTTGTTCGTAAGAATGAAAATTGACATAAAATTGACAATTAAAACTTGTCAGTGGTCAATTTGCTATTAACAATTTGCTATTAACAATAGAAAATTGACAATTGACAAAAGGCGATCAACGGGGATCAACCATTTTTAGAAGTAATTAACCGGACTTGATCTGACTTGTTTCGCTCCCGTTTGGTGTCCACGCTTCAATCGGTGGAGCTTGGCTATGGATGAGGATACAGCGCGGGTAGGGTTAGTATATCCTTTCTTGATTCCCTTGCCCCCCCTTATCCTAATCACTAGGGATCGCCAAATTCTGGCCGTGAAATTTCTGCTCATATTCTAAGACGCCGACTCCTAAATACAAGCAACCAAAGCCTGGATCAGCTCTTTTGCCGTTTGGTAGCGATCGCAAGCTCTTGGTTGGCAAACCCGCTCAATTACTTGCCTTAATTGGGGAGTAACAGTGGGAACGCCTGATACATCAAACCGATATCCTGAACTACGCCTTTGATAATACTTTAGAGGAGCTTCCCCGGTGAGCAGAAATATTAGAGTTGGGCCAATGGCGTAAAGATCCGATTGAGTGCAAGGCTGACCTCGGTCTTGTTCAGGAGCACTATATCCCTCGGCACCAATCCGTGTGCCTGGTATTGTGCCAATTTCTTTAACAGCACCGAAATCCAACATCACAATTCGGTTATCTCGATGGCGCACCATCAAATTCGCGGGCTTAACGTCTCGGTGGATTAGAGGCGGCTGGCGGTCGTGGATGTAGTCTAAGATATCGCAAGTCTGAATCATCCACTCTACTGCCTGGGGCAAGGTGACTGGTCCAGTGCTCAAGACACGTTTTTCTAAATCTTCACCGTGGATCAGAGCCATTGCTAAGTATTTTTTCCCCCCTTCCACAAAAAAGTCGTAATACTGCGGAATTCCGGGATGATTCAGGGTTTTCAGGGTGCGAGCCTCTCGTTCAAACAGTTCTTGAGCCTTGGAAATTTGAGCCATGTCAGCATTCATTTCCTTCAGTACTAGTAGGAGTGGGTATCCATCCTTGCTGTTAACTTTGTCCCAGGCAAGATAAGTGGTTCCCATTCCCCCCTGTCCCAATGTCCGCAAAACATGGTAGTTGCGAATGACTCCCTCGACTGGCACCAAGGGTTGACCACAGTGAATACAGAACAAATTGCCTGGTGCATTGCCTTGGTGTTGGCATGGCTTAGTAGTCTCAGTCAAGGGCTTGGGTGCTAGGGAAGGTAGTTGCTGGGTTTGAACTTGGAATTCCAGCCTCGGACCTTTCTGGGCTAGCTGAATCAGAGCCTTTTCCGGCAGCACCCCCTGGGAAACCAAGACACCATTGAGGAAGGTGCCATTGGCACCCTGATTGACCAACTGCCACATCGGACCCGATGGGGAAGCACTAGCCCTGAGTTCCAGGTGATGTCGTGACACGATCGGGTCATCGACAATCACATCATTATCAGGAGCACGACCAATGCGAATCGTAGATTTGCTCTGAAAGCTCCACTGCTGCACTGGAGTGGGGCTTAACGGATCTAATAGGGTCAGTGTGACCATAGTCAGTTGTCCTTTGTCCAAAGTCCTTTGTGGGTTTTATCCTTTGTCGGTTTTATCCTTTGTCGGTTTTATCCTTTGTCGGTTTTATCCTTTGTCCAAAGTGACTAACCAGAATCTACTGGCAGCTACTAATCACATACAACTAATCACCTAATGACTAATCACATACAACTAATGACTAATCACATACAACTAATCACCTAATGTAATTTTGGTTGAGCCAAGTTTGGTCGCACCTTCACCCGAACTAGGATTAGTGTAATGTTGTCGTGACCATTATGCTCATTTGCCAGCTCAATCAAGTTAGCCAGACCCTGATCGAGGCTAGCTCGGGAACTTAGTAAAGGCGCTAAGTGAGTTTGCCAGTGATTTTCCAACAGGTCATTATCTGACAAACCATCAGAACAAAGTAAGAATATAGTATCTTCTGCGATATCTATGAATTGCACATCCGGATTTAGGAATTGCTCACTGCGCGGTCCAAGGGCTTGAGTTAGTTGATAGGCATCAGGGCGAGAGTAAGCCAGCTCTGGATCTACTCCGTGCTGGATTTCTCGTTGACCCACCTCGTGGTCTATAGTGATTTGCTCTAAGCCCCGTTTGCGAGTTAGACGATAGACCCGACTATCTCCGACATGGACAATCCCTACCTTGGTATTTTGAATCAACATCATGACTAGAGTCGTACCCATGCGACCGCTGCCAGAGCGAGCATTTTGTTGGTTGATATCGAAAATCGCTTGATTTGTTACATATACCGATTTCCTGAGACTATCTTCTGTGGGAAACTCGTCTTGCCAATTTTGTTTAAAGTAATTCTGGAGTACCTCTACTGCCATAGAACTGGCTACTTCCCCAGCCGCATGCCCTCCCATGCCATCGCAGAGAATATATAAACCACGAGCTTGTATAGTTCGACCAATGGGATTTTCCTGCTTTTTGAGTTGGGTCTCGATGCCAAAACAATCCTCATTATGATCTCTTTGATGACCAATATCTGTACTACCGAGATCATCGAGACTCTGCAAGCTCATTGGCAACAGTACCGTTGGCATGTCATCCCCTTGTTGCTCTTTTCCTGGTAGATCAGACAATAATTCCTGGCTATCAGGAGGTTCAGTGTCTGCCGTTGCCATTTCTGAGAGTACAGCCTCAGTTAATTCCATACCGGATTCGTATGGGTCAGATTCTTGTTCGTCAGCAATCCCTTGCAGATGCGATCGCAATTCCTCAATGGTTTCAATTTCCTTAGTACACAACTGCCGGACAACCGTTGACAAGGAGGTAAATTGGGTTCGCTGGGACTCGTTAAATAATCGTTGCCACAGTTGTCCCAAATCCTCTAAGGTTAGCGGATTTTCCTCCATATCCGGATATAGACGCTCCAAACCTAGTGCTTGGTCTTCATCCACCCGGAGATTCGTCAGTTCCAACAGACTCTGACGACAATGCCAAGGCTCTAGAGCTTGCCAAAGCTTTGCCATTTCATCGAGCCAGTATAGGATTTGCAGTTTAGAAAACTCTTCTGACCCCCACAACTTACTCAGTAACTGCCATTCTGAACGGTTTTCTAGCAGGATTATCGCCTTACCATTTTGCTGCCAAACATCATGAATTTCTGGCACACTAGGATAACATAAGTCCTTGAGAGCCAAATAGGGTTTAGCACTCTGTGGGATATCTAGGACTTTCCAAACGTCTACGTTTTCTTTCGAGGAAGGTTTTGGCTGCTCTTGGGTTGTCGATATATCGAATTTCTCTGGAGACAATTTTGTTTGATTAATCAGGGTTTCTAGGGGAGACTTTTGTAACGGTTGGCAGTCCAAAACTGTGACAAAGATACTATGGTCTGTTGTCTTACTTTCCCCTATCTGAGAGAGTTTCTCAGGTTCTAGTACTCTGTAACGCTTACCTTGGTCTAGATAGACAATTGTTGCTGTTTCTGAAGTTGGGTTTTCGAGATTAAGAATTGACCAGGTGGAAGCTTCAGTAGATTGAGGTTTCTTCTGTATTGGGCTAATCTCTAGTAATGGCTCCTCTCCAGATTCTAGTTCCACTTGATCACAGCCACCTCTGTTGTTTATCGATGCTTCATCAGCGTTGACTGTTGATGCTTGGGACAAGGTGCCATCATCCCCTGGCTCTGTTAGTATAGTATCCGATTCCGTTAGCCACTCTTGTCTTGTTTCTAGGAATGATGCTGGCTGGGTTAGTTCCCTCTCGGTCTGGTCAGACTCTGGTTGCGACACCGCTACTGCCGTAGCCTGATCAGTTGAGGACTCTGACACCTCAACTGGGGTTTGAGGAGAATACTGCGGGGAGGTTGCCGAATTTTGCTGCTTAGAAATAATTGCCCTCCAAACCGTTCCTGTGAACGCACCGCAGTTGTGACAAGTTTCAGCATTTAGGGGCACTTGGCTAGCGCATTCATGACAAGTTTTATCGGTTAGGGAAGTTCCACATCGTTGACAAAACTTGTTGGTATTTGGGTTCTCGAACTGACACTGGGGACAAACTAACATAATGGAACTTCCTTAATCCTTAAATTCCGCGCTTTGGTGGGTAACTTTTAAGATTTAATCTAACTGCCATCTAGTTGGCCACGCTGTAATCTATAATGGCAGCTTTTAGCAGCATAGCCTGATTACAATTTTTACGCTCTCGTGCCATGTCATGCTATAATTAAAGAAATTTTTTAAGTAACTATTTTTTTTCTAGGCTACACCCTATAGTCTACCCAGGGAGCATAGGGGGGATAACAACCAAACGGGAAACTAGCTCTATTATCGCTCCCTTATGGCAAAGCCTCTCCTCTTACTACAGCAAACAGCTGCTATTGTTATACACAAAACTTTAAACTTTTTTTGCGGTATGGCTAATAATATATTATATCTATCTCAGTAGAGCTTCTACTCTCGGGTCAATCTGGGCAAGCTTTTGTTTATGAACATTAAGCTATCTTTAATCATTGCTGCTATCTTAGGGGTAACTATAGCAATTGCTCTTCATCTATCATCTGCGCAACCGGTCAGCATATCCCTAAAAACTAATGATAACTCCAGTAATACCATTCAACATCAACAAGCCAAGACAAAAAAGCTTGAATTAATCTTAAAAACTAAGACCTGTGTAGAGTGTGATCTCATGGGTTTTGATTTGAGTGGAGTTGACTTAAGTGGAGTTGACTTTAGCAGAGCTGACTTTAGCCAAGCTAACTTATCCGATAGTAACCTAGAGAAGGCTAAACTCAAAGATGCTAAAGTGATTGGTGCTCGTTTGGAAAATGCGAAGTTAACCTCTGCTGACTTAGATGGCGCTGATTTTAAAGATACTAACTTGAAAGGTGCTGATCTCAGTGATGCTAATCTGCTCAATATCCGATTGGCTAATGCTGATTTAAGTGCTGCTATTCTTAATCGTACTGAGCTTCGAGAAGCTGACTTGACTGGTGCCAATATGGAGCATGCTGACTTGAGTCATGCTAGTATTTATGGTGCAATTTTGAGGGAGGCTAATCTAACTAGTGCCAACCTTTATAAAGCTAATTTGCGTTACGCCAATTTGCAAGATGCGGTATTGAAGGGTACTAATCTAAAAGGTGCTGATTTACAATTTGCGGTTATGCCTGATGGGAAAACTGTTTATGGCACAGATGATTACTAATTTCTGGTAAAAAAAATTAGGAGTTGGTGAATCAAGCGATGAATAGGAGTAGAGTGGGCATCCTGCCCGCCCGAAAATATATTGAAACTGGCAAGATGCCAGTTCCACGCCTGATGCGCCTAGGTCAAGCGCACCTAAAAACGCTTAAAATCATTCCATTATTAAGCAACGCCAAAAATTAGGCTGCTCCTGGATTAAGTCGCCTCATTTGCCAGGTAGTGTAGGTCCCAATCGGACTCCAAAGTATGTAGGGAAGTAGCAACAAAAACGCCACGATAGATACGGGATAAATCAGTAAAGCCAGGATAAGACTTAATAAGGCACCTGTGCCACCAATAATGGTGCCAACTGTGAGGCTACGAAATAGGAACATCACGGGTGTATAAGCGATGGTGATGATTTCTAGTAGTAGATATAAACCCATCAGCAACCAGGTGCTTCGGCTACCTGGGTCATTTTCCCAAACTATATACGCTGACCAAGCACCGCAAATAAAGATAGTTATCCAGATCAGGGGAATTGCTCTCTCGAAGGTGAGCCATCGCGGACGACGTAGGCGATAGAACCATCTGACTCCTTCGGGTGTGGTGATTAAGTTACCAGCAAATGCTACTAGCAGGGTTACCAGTCCAATTACCATCCAAGATTTAATCATGATTTTGGCCTTGCTCCTAAATTCCCAATTTCCTCAAAAATGAGCAAAAATGTCTTGAATATAGCGGTTTTAAAGGGTATGAGGGACAGATTCCTCGGTTTTAGGGAACAGCGGATCTGGGAACAGCGGATCTGGGAACAGCGGATCTGGGAAAAAACCTATGTAGCTTATAGTTATGAAAAGCGCTGTATACTAAAATAATCGAAAAATACGTCTTCCCTCCTCTCCCCACACTCTTACCCCGATTCCCGATTCCCGATTCCCGATTCCCGATTCCCGATTCCACCCTTCTGCTCAACTAGTTCTTAGATTTATTTGTTATAATACTTGATAATTTTTGGATAAATTCTGCCGTGAATTCAGTAAAGGCTTTGGCTCCAGTTGCTTGGGGTTCATTGATGACTACCGGTCGAAACTCATCCACGGCTTTGGCAACCGCAACATTCCTGGGAATTTCTATACTAAAAATTTTGTCTTTCCCAAAATTATCGGTCAATCGGTTCTTGACTTGTGTAGCCATATTGGTGGCGTGACCAAGGGAGAAAAACAGAATCCCAATCAGGGTTATGCCAGAGCGATCGCTTTGTACGAGCTTTTTGATCTGACCTTCTTCCAGGATGCCAATCCCAACCACTGATAAGGGTTCAGGTTTGGCAGGAATGATATAAAAATCACTAGCAATAATTCCACTACGAGTGATAATATTCTCACTTGGAGGGAAATCCAATAGAATAAAATCGTAGGTTTGTTGAACTGGCTCAAGGGCACGCTTAATTAAATAATTCTCTAGCTGATTCCAGTTGTTTTCAAACTCTTGGGGATTATCCTTTGACTGAGAAAACAGCAATGCAGCCAATAGAAAATCATTGTAGGTTTCGATATCCCCTGGCAATAAATCTAGTCCATCGACTCGACAAATATTGCGCTGAATCGCTTGTTCAATGGGAATATATGCCTGAGTGGGTGACTGAATGACTTGATTAATTATTTTTTTTAAGGTTCGGTCTTCCTTCTTGAGTTTAGCAAATTGGACTGGAGGCATCAGGCTTAGGGTAGCATTAATCTGGGTATCGAGATCTACGATTAATACTCGCATGCCATAATCTTTGGCAAGACAGGTAGCAAGGTTGACGGTGGTGGTAGTCTTGCCAACACCGCCTTTCATATTGACTATGGAAATGGTGTATCCCAGTTTTGACAAAAAGAAAGAGGTAATATAACGTGAAAGTCATTGCAGTATACCATAACAAAGGCGGCGTGGGGAAAACCACAACGGTGGTTAACCTAGGGGCAGCTATCCGAAAAAACCGCAAAAAAGTGCTTGTCATCGATCTTGATAGCCAAGCTAATGCTACCTTTGCTACCGGACTGGTTAAATTTCATGACGAAGCATTTGATGATATCAAAGAGTGTAATATTCTCCATGTTTTGCAATCTGAGGAATTCTTCTCAATCTCGGAAGTAGCTAGAAAATCTGAATTCAGCAATCCAGAAATTGATGTGGTTCCTGCTCACATCGATCTGATGAAATATGAACTTGATATGAATCAGCTTGATTTTAGCCTGCTCATGCTGATGGATAAACTAGAGGATGTTAAAACTTACTATGATGTGGTAATTATTGATACCCCTCCCTCTTGGAATTTATATGCTAGAATTGCTTTGATCACTGCTGACTTTTTAATCATTCCTTCAGACCTCAAGCCTTTTTCTAATCAAGGCTTACTGAATGTGAAAGATTTCATCAGAGCGATTAATGGCTATAGAAAACAAGTCAAGATTAAGCCGCCCCTTAAGGTTTTGGGAGTGTTGCCTTGTAAAATAGCAACCAATAATATGTTTATACAGCATACCTTGCCAAAACGGATAAAAGCAATTTCCGAACGATATGGGTTTGATGTGATGAAGAGTGTTATTTTCGATCGAGATGATTTGGCAAAATGTGCTGAACAAGTTGAAAAAGTAGACAATCAGGATATACCGTATCCTGTGTCTGTGTTGGATTATAAGCCCTATTCTATGGCTTCAGAAGAATTTAGGTCTCTTGCCCAAGAAGTTTTGGAAAAAATAGGCATGTAAACTATAGGGTTTGTATTTGATAGGTGAACATAAGATTGATGGTAAATCGGGAATCGGGAATCGGGAATCGGGAATCGTCAATCGAATCGGTAGGGAGTAGGGAGCAGGTAAGAGGTAAGAGGAAATAGGGAACAGTAGTCAAGATATCAAAGGAGTTTTTACTGTTATGATAAATTAAGATTATTTTTCGTGATAGCATTATAAATGCTATATAAAAATCCGTGTAGTAATTGTGATAATTATTGTCCCCTAATCCCGACTCCCGACTCCCGTTCCCCTCCTGGGAGGGGTTAGGGGTGGGTTCCGATTCCCTACTCCCTACTCCCTACTCCCTTTACATTAATGATAATGACAGAACGCCTAATTATTTTCAGCCGCTATCCAGAGCCCGGAAAGACTAAAACCCGGATGATACCAGCTCTAGGAGCGGATGGTGCGGCAAACCTTCAACGTCGGATGACCGAACATACTGTTGCCCAGGTCAAGGAATTAACAACTGGTCGCCCTGTGTCTGTAGAAATCGATTTTGCTGGTGGTAATCAACAGCTAATGGAGAATTGGTTAGGCTCGACTCTGGTCTGTAAACCTCAGAGTGATGGGGATTTGGGCAAGCGAATCACTTCAGCTTTTGAGTTATCGTTTGCGGAAAGCATGACCAAAGTTGTGATAATTGGTATTGATTGCCCCGATTTGAATAGTTCGGTGATGAATCAGGCATTTGAGGCTCTAGACAATCATGATTTAGTACTTGGACCAGCCAAGGATGGTGGCTACTATCTGGTTGGTCTAGGTCGATTGATTCCAGATTTGTTTGTGGGAGTGAGTTGGGGCACATCTGAGGTTTTGCAGCAAACGGTGGATATTGCTAACAGTCTTAACCTAACTATGGCGATGCTTTCCGAGCTTACTGATGTTGACCGCCCAGAGGATTTATGGGTAGTATCAAATTTGATGGGAGTAGGGAGTAGGGAGTAGGGAATCGGGAATCGGGAATCGGGAACAGGGAGTAGGGAGTAGGGAATCGGGAATCGGGAATCGGGAATCGGGAATCGGGAATCGTGGCACAGGCTTCTAGCCTGTGATGTAGCCCATAAGCTGATAGCTGATAGCTGATAGCTGATCACTGATAGCTAATAGCTAATAGCTTACATTTTGGAACTTTTAGCACTATGGAGTTTTTCTGAAAATATTGTAATCAGCTCCATCATGTCTGTAACTAATTCTTGTTCAAGGCTGATGTCTTCTGATGACTTGTTGATAATTATTACTTCTGTCTTGAATTCTTCACACATAGCAAAGACTAATTCAGCGCTAACTCTAAGCAGCCTATCTTTGTGAGTAATGACAAGTCTGCCAACATTCCCCTGCATGATGCGCTTGAGCAGTTTCTGTAAGCCTTTATTTTGGGAATTGATTCCGGCACCTGAATCTTGAATTGTTTCATACTGCCAACCATTAGCAGTACTAAAAGACTCTAAAATTTTGATTTGCTTGACTAAGTCTTCTTTTTGGTCTTGATCTGAAATACGGGCATAGTTAATGGTTATGCGATCATCGATCTGACCGACATTCCGTGGTGTAATGTGTTTGATATCGGCTACATAAAATCGCCGATGGCCACTGGGAGAACGTTGTGACCTAATCTTTCCTGCGTCTGCCCACCTCCTTAAGGTTTTAACTGAGACTCCTAGCTCACTGGCTGCTTCTCCAATACTAATGGTTAACCCTGACATGTTGGATTTCTCACCTTATTTGAATCTAGTTTGTATTTAGTTTACCTTTTATTATATCGCTATTACGTAATAAATGTCTAAATATGGATAGAAATTAAGGGAACATTGGTTATTTCCTAGTCAGGGATGCTAATTTGTCAGAAACAATGCTAAAGCTGTTGCGTGATAGTAAAAATTTCAATTATCATCCCGGTTCTGAATGAGGCTAGTCACATAGCTGATACTTTGGCTACGGTTAGGGAAGCGTCTAATGTGGAAGTGATTGTGGTAGATGGGGGCAGTCATGATGAAACCGTTGCGATCGCACAATCACTGGGTGCTAAGATTATAGCTGCTGGTACCGGTCGCGCTAGTCAAATGAATGCTGGTGCTGCGGTGGCTACCGGAGATATTCTACTGTTTCTCCACGCTGATACCCGTTTACCAAAAGGATTTGATACCTTAGTTCGCGAAGGGTTACAAAACTATGATACCGTGGCTGGTGCTTTTGAATTAGCGATTGATGCTAACCTGCGGGGGGTAAGGCTAATTGAACGGATGGTGAATTTGCGATCGCGTTTTTGCTCTTTGCCTTACGGTGATCAAGCTATCTTTATCAAGACTAAGGTGTTTACAGACCTTGGTGGTTTTCTTAATCTACCGATTATGGAAGATTTTGACTTGATGCGACGCCTCCGCCACCTAGGTAAAATAACTATCCTTAATCAACCTGTCTTAACATCAGGACGCCGCTGGCAGACCTTGGGGGTTGTCAAAACTACATTAATTAACCAACTGGTGATCGTTGCCTATCATTTGGGGGTTTCTCCTCACCGGATTGTGGGTTGGTATCGTCGGGCAAAGGGGTGAAGGAATCGGGAATCGGGAATTGGGAATCGGGAATCGGGAATCGGGAATCGGGAATTGGGAATCGGGAATCGGGAGTCGGGAGTCGGGAGTCGGGAATCGGGAGTCGGGAATCGGGAGTCGGGAATCGGGAGTCGGGAATCGGGAGTGGGGAATCGGGAATTGGGAATCGGGAATTGGGAATCGATGTGTGACTATTTATAAAAAAATAGTGGGTACGCTTAGTATACAAAAGCTAATGATTTTATAAATGGCAAATGTTTTCGGAGACTGACAACCATAATCGGGAATCGGGAATCGGGAATCGGGAATCGGTATATTTTTCGGGTGGTGGATGTTGTATTTGTGATTTTCAAAAAATAGTGGGAACGCTTAGTATACAAAAGCTAATAATTTTATAAATGGCAAATGTTTTCGGAGACTGACAACCATAGCGATCGCTTTTCTACCATAGAGCCACTCCCGACTCCCGACTCCCCACTCCCGATTCCCGATTCCCCACTCCCGACTCCCGAACTCTAGTTTAAGCATGAGCAATTATAATCAAATTCAGTCTTATCGAGATTTGCGAGTTTGGCAAAAGGGAATGGATGTGGCCGAGAGTTGCTATGTGATCACCAGAGAATTCCCTAAACAGGAAATGTATGGGATGACTGCACAGATAAGGAGAGCAGCTGCATCAATTCCTGCTAATATTGCAGAGGGATATGGACGGGAGTATCGAGGAGAATATGTTCAATTTCTTAGAATAGCTCAAGGCTCTCTCAAAGAATTGGAAACCCATCTTTTCTTATCGGTCAGAGTGAAACTGGCTACTTCTGGAAGCATTAATCCGATTATAGATGAGTGTGAAGCTTTAGGAAGAATGCTACGTTCTCTGATTCGGTCATTGCTAGATAACTCATAATTCCGGAGTCGGGAATCGGGAATCGGGAATCGGGAGTGGGGAATCGGGAGGAGTAGATAGTAGACCTATGCGCAAAAGTAGTTTTCTGATAGTGTTTGCATCAATTCTTGTCTACTGTTCTGGTGATCCCCTGTTCCAGACAACTGCCGCGAAGTCAAGTCTTTGTGTGACTAGTTAAACAATAGTAGACTTCGTTTGATGGAAATAGTTTTGTGGAATAGCCATCTTGGTAGAATAGCCATCTAACGTGGAACGGGCATCTTGCCCGTTGCTCCTGTTACAATTCTATTCGACTCCCGATTCCCGATTCCCGATTCCCGATTCCCGATTCCCGATTCCCCACTCCCGATTCCCGACTCCCGACTCCCGATTATCCATGACTACACAAAAACAATGGCGTTCAGAAATTACTGCACTTCCCTCTTGGTTGCGACGTCCTATTGGTAATGCTAGTGACATCTCAACGGTGCAGCGGATTATTAAACAACGGCAAATTCACACCATTTGTGAAGAGGGACGTTGCCCCAACCGAGGTGAGTGCTATTCTCAGAAAACTGCTACATTTTTGTTGATGGGACCGACGTGTACACGGTCTTGTGCATTTTGTCAAGTAGATAAAGGTCATGCTCCCATGGCCCTAGACCCAGAGGAGCCGCAAAAAGTGGCGGAATCGGTACAGTTATTGGGGTTGCGGTATGTGGTGCTGACCTCTGTGGCCAGGGATGATTTACCAGACCAGGGTGCGGGTTGGTTTGTCGCTACGATGGATGCAATCCGCAAACTCAATCCAGGTACTGAGATAGAAGTGCTAACGGCAGATTTCTGGGGGGGTAAAGGTGAGCAGGATCAAACCTCAGCAGAGTTGCAACAGCAACGGATAGCCACGGTGGTGGAGGCCAAGCCAGCCTGTTACAACCACAATATTGAAACAGTGCAGCGGCTACAGGGCAAGGTGCGCCGGGGAGCACAATATCAGCGATCGCTTGATGTGCTCAGCATTGTCAAACAACTCAATCCCACCATTCCCACTAAGTCCGGATTAATGTTGGGCCATGGGGAAACCAAAGCAGAAGTGATTGAGGCGATGGCGGATTTAGGTAAGATTGGATGCGATCGCATCACCCTCGGTCAATATATGCGTCCCTCTCTCCAACATCTGCCGGTACAAAAATACTGGACACCGGAAGAGTTTGATGAGCTAGGTGCGATCGCACGGGATATGGGATTTGCTCATGTTCGTTCGGGTCCTTTGGTCCGTAGTTCGTACCATGCGGGGGAAAGTTGAAGAGCAGGTTGAAGGTTGGTTGGTTGAAGGTTGAAGGTTAGCTGGTTGAAGGTTGAAGGTTAGCTGGTTGAAGGTTGAAGGTTAGCTGGTTGAAGGGTTAATATGATATACTATTAAATCTCCCCATCCCCCCATCTCCCCATCCCCCCATCTCCCATACTCCCCATACTCCCCATCCCCCCATCTCCCATACTCCCCATCTCCCCATACTCCCCATCTCCCCATCTCCCCATCTCCCCATCTCCCCACTCCTAGCCTTTCACTTTAAGAGCATAATCCCGGAATCGTTCTAAATCTTCCTGGATAGTAGACTCAACTAAGTTACCTAAAAATAAGTTATCCATTAACTGACCAAGAATGCCGGGAATGCCGTAAGCGATGGTCAGCTTAACGATACTGCTATCTTTACGGTCGTAGAAGCGGACTGCACCTCGATTGGGCAAACCATCTACTGATTCCCACTGAATAATCTGATGTGGAACTAATTTCAGAATTCGAGAGAGCCAGCTAAACTCAAAACCTGTACTAGCAAGTTTCCACCGGGATAAGTCAGGATCCTCTTCTAGGACTTCCACTGAGTCAATCCACTTCATCCAGCGCGGCATTTGCTCTAAATCTGACCAAAGCTCCCACGCTAATTCAATGGGAACTTCTACTTCAACTTGTACACTATGTTCCAGCCAATCAGACATGGGGTTTTAGGTTCGTAAAGTATTATTGTAGACTTCGCGATAGCAAAGGGAACAGGGAACAGGGAACAGGGAATAGGGAACAGGGAACAGGGAATAGGGAACAGGGAGTAGGGAGTAGGGAGTAGGGAGTAGGGAGTAGGGAGTAGGGAACAAAAATTCTCACAATTGATTTAGTATTGCAATAGGCAATAGGCAATAGGCAAAAGAAACAATAATTGACGGCAACAATATCATAAAAGCGATGCAGTGAGGTAGCGCAGTCAAGGGGAGCCAGTGTGGTCTTACGGGTCTCGCCAAACTCCCCTCTCTTTCCCTGTTCGTTTATCCGCTGTTCCCTGTTCCCTGTTCCCTGTTCCCTGTTCCCTGTTCCCTATTCCCTACTCCCTATTCCCTATTCCCTATTCCCTCAACTAACCAAAGACTCAATCGCCTTAGCAGCACGACGCCCGGATAGGGTAGCTCCTTCCATACTATCGATATAGTCTTGTTGGGTATAGCTACCGGCTAGGAAGAAATTAGGGATTGGTGTCTTTTGGTTAGGGCGATAGGGGTCCATGCCAGGGGCTTCCCGGTATAGAGACTGAGCGAGTTTTACGACACTATACCAGGTCATGGTCAAGTCTCGTGAGGAGGGAAACAAATTATGGACTTGGTGAAGCACATGTTTTGCGATCGCATCATTACTTTGTCGAATAAATGGGTCTCCTGGGGTTAGTACCAACTGCATCAGTGACCCTTCACCGGCTTTGTAATAGTCACCAGGACTAGTCAGAGCTAAATCCGCAAAGCAGGAAAAGTCAGCATCGGGAGTATACAGTAGATTATCCATCCCTGCTGCTTCTTGGAGTTGCTGGCGTTTCTCGGCATCATGAAGCTCTGTCACCCAGCCATCAAATCGTAGTTGAACCGTGGCCACTGGTACCGTATCAAGCTTGTAGATATTATCGAAATCGGACCACTTGCGCCATGATTTGGGTAACAGCCGTTGAACACCAGGCACATCAACCGCACAGACATAGGCATCAGCGGTGATGGTTTCTTCGGTTTCCCCTTTGGCAATCACTAAACCAGTGACTCGGGTTTCCTCTGGGGTTTCGGTAAACAGAATTTCCCTAACTTGGCGGCGAGTGTGGATTTTTGCTCCTCTTTCCTCTAAATAGTTAATAATTGGTTTATGGAGGTACTCATGAGGAGAGCCTTCCAGCATTCGTAGTACCGATGCTTCGGTTCTAGCCGCAAATAACTGGAAAATCGTTAGCATACAACGGGCAGAAATGTTCTCGGTATCGATGAAACCCAGAGCATAGGCAATGGGATTCCACATCCGCTTTAAACTACCGTCGGAACCACCATGACCGCGAAACCAATCAGCGAAACTGACCGCATCTAGGTCACGAATCGTTTTCATTGCGCCATCGAAATCTATCAAGCCACGCACCAGAGGGCTGATCCCCAGGGCAATGGAGTTTTGCAGCTTATCCTGGAGGGAGAGTTGGGAAGTGGTGAAAAAAGCTTTTAGGCCATTAAAGGGAGCACCAGTAATGAAGCGAAAGTCTAGCTCACCCTTGCGTCCATCCTGATTAATAAAAGTGTGAGTATGCTCCTTCAGGCGCAGAAACTGGAACGCTCCCACCTTCTTCATCAGGTCAAACAGGTTGTAATAGCAGCCAAAGAAGACATGCAACCCCATTTCGATGTGATTGCCATCCTTATCTACCCAGCTTCCCACCTTTCCCCCCACAAAGGGACGGGATTCAAAAATTTCCACCTCATGACCAGCATCCACTAATTCTACTGCTGTGGCCATGCCCGCGAGCCCCGCACCAACAATTGCTAAGCGCATTCTCCCTTATCCTTTCAGTTTCTTTACATATTTTAATATATTCCGGGAGTGGGGAGTCGGGAGTGGGGAGTCGGGAATCGGGAGTGGGGAGTAGGGAATCGGGAGTGCGTTCGCGTAGCGTGACCGTAGGTCAATCGCGTTTGAGTGCTGCGGTGGGGTAGCAATCAGTAATATTTCTATAATTTCTTCTTGAACTTGGTAACTTAGCGCGTTTATCATACGTGATGAAGTACCTTCAATTTCAATTTTCTTCTGCCTGCTCCCTGCTCCCTGCTCCCTGCTCCCTCCTCCCTTTAAGCCTAAGCATTCATAATATCCTCCAAAAGCTGCTCACTTTCTGACAGCCCAATAAACCCTTCTTGTTGTTCTTGTTTAGCTTTAATAGCTATAAGTTCGTCTTCTAATTCTAAGAACCTTTCAAATTATTCTATAGAAATAACAACAGCAACATTACGCCCTTTTTTAGTAATTTTTACTGGCTCTCTTCGAGCTAAATCCAACAGTTCACCAAAACGGTTTTTTGCCTCAGATGCTCCAAGGTTTTTCATCACTTTTTAGGTAAAAATACTAGACATTAAGTCTATTTTAGTCAATAGCAGCATTTGATGTAGGGTGGGCAGTGCTTAGCTTCGAGATTGTCAGCTTTTTAATTGGTATCAACTACTGCCCACCATCGGATTAATTTTATTAAAAATTTAGACTTTTAATTAGAGTGCTCTTGCAGCCAGTTGAGTAAGTCCTCACTGGTCTGAAAATCCCAGATGGCTTCTGATAAACGGTTTAGGTCTTCGTTGGTCAAGGCTTCGATTAATGCCAAGCCATTAATCGTTAGTTTGCCAAAGCGGCTCTCAAGCTGTCGCAATAGTAAATTTCTTTCCCCTTCTTCTCGTCCTTGCCTTTTCGCGAAACTCAATGCACCTCGCGCGTCTTCCAAAACCATCTCCTGTTTGCGGAGTTTTTCCACTTCTGACACACTCAACCCCGCTTGATTCGCTATGGTTAAGGCTTTTTCCAGCTGTGGGATTTCCCTGAAGTTGTCAGGAATAATTTCTAAGTTTGGCGCTTCTTTGATAAAATATATCCACTTATCTATCACACTTTCTAAATCTTCCAGTTGCTTAGTAAATTTAGGAAGTTCCACAAACACCAGCTTTAAGTCATTTTCCTGATAAGGTAAGTGGTCTTCTTCCTCTTGAAAGTAAAAACAGCTAATTACTTTATCGCTGGAAGGGAATAACTTAAAATCCGTGATAGTTAAAGCAATGACTGGATTTATATCGAAATATCCCTGTCCCAATTGCAGTTGATTTCCATAGGTTTTGCACAAGTTATAAACCACTCGCTTCTTGAAACCTTCCACATTCCAGAGTTGCATCTCAATGATAACAGTTGTTCCATCCTCTAATACTGCCTTAACATCTAGATAAGTGTCTTTTAAATCTACTACATCCCCCGCGCTATAAGGATCAATAATTTCTAAATCCTGGATGACGTAATTACCAGAGTATATCATAGCATTGAGGAAAGAAATTAGAATATCCTTACTCTGATCTGAACCAAATATTTTCTTGAAAGCAAAGTCAGTTTTAGGACTGATGAATCTCATGGTTTTATACCTTATTATAACAAAAAAATATATATAGTATTTTAACTAAGGGAGCAGGGAGCTTAGCAGCAGGAGTAATAAATGATAAAAGCTATAGCATCTCTACAGAAAATATCAGATATATTACTGGTTATTTACTATTATTTATGACCTATTTATTATTATAGCCATTTTCAATTTATTAATAAAAAAAAATTCCTAAATCCCTTGACAGTAAATTAATTTATGTATATATTAATTATGTAAGCAGTTTTAAGGAATTACTACTGATGAATGACAACCTTCCACCCAACTCCGATGAAAATACCAACCCTGAAAAGCCAGGTCGCAAACCTAAAAAAGTCAAGCACATCTTGGTCGGTTCTCCTAAACAAGTTCGCAAAACAATTAATGCTATCTATTCCCTTAAATACGCCTATCCCGACGAGTGGAGCGCTTTCGAGCCTACCGGAAAATCTGGTCAGGTTACGACTTTTTTGATTCGATACTTATACCTAGACTAGGATAGTAAATTGCCAGGGCGTCGCCCTGGCGACTATCAAGGGTTAAAGTTGTTTTGTGGAGGGGTATATATCAGGATGAAGGATGAGTTGGGAGGTGGTTACTTTCGAGTAGTTGCTGACTAATTCGATAGTTTATCAGTAGCGATTTAGATTTGAGTGCAGCTCAGCTGTACTTGTGGAAGCTTACAAAATAGAAATCGGTCAAGACTTGGGGTTAACCAGAACTTGACCGAATTTTTTTTATTGATTTATTGGTATAGTTAAGCTGTTCATAATTTAGATTGGGATACCTAACAACTGCTGCGAAGTCTAATAACTTCCACCAGCATTAATCAGCCCTGCCCTCTAGATTTCATCCACCATGTCTAAAATCTGATTATATAAGGCTAGAGACACTCTAAACTCTGAGGTAGCAATTAAGGCATCCATCAACGGCTTGACAGCAACGATGAGATTTTGGTGTTTCGCCTCAACTAAAATACCCAGCAATCCAGTAATCCTTAAGCCCAGACGATCGGCTTCTGCTCGACCACGACGCTCATCAATTAATAGCAAGTCAGCATTGATTTCTAGGGCAAGGGCAATCGCCTCAGATTCTCCAGGATCTAAACTCACCTCACTCTGAAGATGTTCAACTACTTCATAGTTAAGCACTTGCCTGACTTCAAGCCAGGAAGCAGATTGAACTTCGAGAGTGCCAGGAACAGGAGGATCAATGTCTGCAAGTTCACGATAGACTGCTTCAGGAATAATGACTTGATTATAGAGTTGAGGCAGAAGCTGCAAGTGTTGAATGGCTGCCAAATTTGTGATTGCTGATGTATCGCTAATAACAATCACAACCGTCCTAACTCCCGCAAATTTTTCAAGTCAATTTCAAAGTCTTCAACATCGTAGTAGTAAAGGGGAATTTTGCGCTGCTTGAGAAATTGGCGAAACTCGTTGGGTTGCATGTGAGCCAGTCGGCTGGCATAGTTCAGTGTTAGGCGACCTGTTTGAAACAAGTGTAATGCAATTTCCTGACGAAACTCACTTGGGGTAAGCTGGGATGCTTCTAGGATTGTGTCTGAAATAACAATACTCATCGCCAAATTGCCTTATCTATCGTATTTCTAACGATAGCTCAAAAACTTTCTGTTTTTACTAGATTTCAGCTAACTTTTACTAGCCCTCCCATAACTGTCTGGCTCATGGAGGTTATTTCGTTTGCGATCGCACAAATCAATGCTGCACCTAAGCCTGGTCAGGGATAGTCGGGGTCAACCTCAAGATCAATAAATTGTAACAATGCAATAGTTTTCCAACACCCTCTTCTCCCTCTTAACTTACTCATCCCACACCCCCCATCGGTTTTTCCTTTAAATTGCGACAATGCAATACTTTTCCAACACCCTCTTCTCCCTCTTAACTTACTCCTCCCACCCTCCCCACACTTCCCACACAACCCACCCTCTCCCCAAAACATCTCACTCTAATTACTCAAATAAGCCTCTTGTTCCAAATTATCCAGTAAATCCTCAGCAATTTGATACCAAGCTGCCCGGAATTGAACATCCTCTTGTTTATCGGAAAGAGTCTTTCCTTTTAATTGTGGATATGTACTATAAAAAAATTGATCAACTTTCTGATAAAAAGTACCTGGATCAATGTTCAAATCTAGACAACGCTGATAGATTTGCTTTTGCCGTTGCTGCTCTGTGTTACTCACAGATGATTGAGAAGGCAATGATGGTATAGATGGCAATTTCCAGGATATCTTGGGTAATTTTGGTGTAGTAAACCCTCCTCTAGCTACTGCTACCGTTCCAAACACTACTAATAAAGCAATGGACATAGAAAGACCAAAAAACTTTAGTTCACGGTTAGTGGATTGCTGTTTGCGATTGAGCACAGCAGTGAACGTTGTTTTAATGGTTTGACCAGGAGCAGCCACTAAGGTAGCAATCTGGGTAAATAGTGTATTTGGTTGTTTATTTGGTAGCTTAGTTGGTAGATTATTTGGTTGTTTAGTTGGTAGATTATTGGGTAGCTTAGTTGGCTGCTGGCTACTTACCGGCTGGGGAATTACGGTTTCTAGGGCTTCACTGACATCTTGGGCTGACTGATACCGTTCTTTAGGAAGATTAGCCAGCATTTTAGCCAAGACCGATTTGAAGCTGGGGCTAATAGTTATCTCTTGCCAAAGCCAGGTGGCGTGATAACTATCATAAAGGTCTAGAGGCTGTTTACCGGTTAGCAATACTAAAGCAGTTACTGCTAAAGCGTAAAGGTCGCTAGTGGCATCAGCTTTACCATATCGTAACTGTTCATCTGGGGAGTAACCCCGTTTGCCCACTTGAGTTCCAATCACGTGTCCGGTTGATTGGACAATGGCAGTGGTTACCATTTCTTTGACACAACCAAAGTCAATTAATACTGGCTTATTGTCAGAATTCCGTTTAATCAGATTATCCGGAGAAATATCCCGATGAATGATCTGCTTAGAATGAATATAATCTAAAACTGGCAAGATGTCTTGGAGCAGTTTAATCACATCTGCTTCCCTAAACTTTTGACCCTGGACTAACAGCTGGTGATAGGTTAACCCTTCGACATAGTCTTGTACTAAAAAGAGATAATTTTTACGACCAATACTGGTTCTAAGTAACTCTCGAAAACAAGGAATTTGGTTATGTCTGAGCTGGTATAGCATCCCAGCTTCTCGCTCAAATAATTCTTGAGCTTTTTGTAACTCATAGTTGTTTTGAAGTTGGGGAGCAAATTCTTTAAGTACACAACGCTCTTGGTAGCGATTAGCATCTTCAGCGAGATAGGTCCGTCCAAAAGTTCCTTGACCTAAGTCGCCTAAGATTGTATAGCGGTCTTTGATAATTGCTCCAGGTTTTAAGGTATTAGACATAATAGCCGCCAATAATTGATAATCTATAACGCTGGGTGTGGGGAGGGTGGGGAGTGTGGGAAGTGTGGGGAGGGTGGGGAGTGTGGGAGGGGTGGGAAGTTACTGGTCATCAGATAGGGGAGTGTGGGAAGATGGAGAGGACAGAAGAGAAGAGCGATGGCAATTAAAGAAGATGGGAAAGATAGGAGCAGAAAACGAAAAAGGTAAAAAGTATTTTAGAACTCATGAAGATTTGGTTATTTATCAATTGGCATTTGAGACAGCGATGCTAATTTTTGAACATTCTAAAAAGTTCCCAGTTGAAGAAAAATATTCATTGTCTTGATGCAATAGCGAGTGGGGGAAACCCCCAAGACCGCGCTGCATCGCTAACTGATCAAATTCGTCGTTCCTCTCGCTCAGTCTGTGCTAATCTCGCAGAAGCTTGGATAAAACGGAGATATAAAGCCGCTTTTGTAGCTAAACTGAATGATTGTGAGGCAGAGGCAGCAGAGACTCAAGTTTGGTTAACCTTTGCGGTGAAATGCCAGTATCTCACGGTCGAACAAGTCAGAGAACTCTACGGAAATTACAATCAAATTCTTAGTGGATTAGTCAAGATGATCACCAATCCAGATAATTGGTTACTCGACTAACTCCCCAAGCTCCCGAAGCTCCCCACACTTCCCCATCTCCCCATCTCCCCATCTCCCCATCTCCCCATCTCCCCATCTCCCCATCTCCCCATCTCCCCACACTTCCCACACTTCCCACACTCCCCACACTCTCTTAATGACCCAGCATCTCTTGTGCCTTCTTAATATTGTCACGAACTGATTCAGCTGATATCTTGAGGGAGGACAGTTCATAATCTGTCAACTTTAATTCCAAAATTTTTTCGATACCTCGACACCCCAATCGGGTGGGTACCCCTATAAAAATATCTTTTAAACCATATTCACCCTGAAGGTAGGCAGCTGCGGTGATTTGGCGGGATTGGTTGTGTAATATTGCTTCTACCATCAAACAGGCAGATGATGCTGGAGCAAAATAAGCACTGCCAGTGCGCATCAGTTCTACAATTTCTGCTCCGCCTCGGCGAGTCCGTTCGATCAGGGCTTCTATCCGGTCTGGTGTCATCAGTTCCGTGATGGGAACACCGCTAACGGTAGAGTAGCGGGGTAGTGGCACCATTAGGTCCCCATGGCCTCCGAGCACTACAGCATTGACATCCGCAACGGATACACCATTTTCCATGGCAATGAATGTCCGGAATCGGGTAGAATCCAACACCCCTGCCATGCCCATGACGCGATGGGGTGGTAAGTCAGTAGCTTGCCAGGCTAGGTAGGTCATCACATCGAGGGGATTGGTGACCACGATTAACATGGCATCTGGGGATTTTGCGATCGCATTTTTAGCCGCTTCCACCACAATTTTGGAATTGATCTGTAGCAGGTCATCCCGACTCATGCCTGGTTTCCGGGGACTTCCTGCCGTAATCACCACCACATCGGAACCAGCAGTATCAGCATAGTCATTAGTTCCGATAATTTGGCAATCGTGACCTTCAATGCCCCTGGCCTCCATTAAATCGAGAGCAATGCCTTGGGGCATACCTGGTTTAATATCCAGGAGTACGACATCGGCCAGATTTTTCTCAGCAATCCGTTGGACAAGAGTACTCCCTACTCTACCACCACCGATTACGGATACACGGTTGTCGTGGCAGGCAATTGGGGAGTTGGGATAGGGTACCATGATCGGAATGGGTAGGGTGGAAATGCGTTCGCGTAGCCGCTCTTAACGAGCATCGTCTTCAAAAGGGATGCTCGTTAAGACGATACTTTTCAGGCCGGTTAAGACGAGATTTCCAACTGGTCAATACGTAACCAAATGTTGGGGGTAGGTACCCGACCAAATTTGACCAGGGCATAATCCCCCTTAATATCAACAATTTCCCCATCGGTTTCAAACAGATAAGAGGAAAAGCGGGGGTCACTTGCTTTTGCTTCCAGGCTACCCTCTAACTGGGCTTGGATAGCCCGAACCAATACTCCCTTTTTAATTTTCCCAGCCATAAAATCTCTTTTGTCTTTCCTCTTCTATTCTATCGGGGGAATGAGAAATCGGGAATCGGGAATCGGGAATCGGGAATCGGGAACAGGGAATTGGGAATCGGGAATCGGGAATCGGGAATTGGGAGTCGGGAGTCGGTAAAAAATCTTGTTTACCTTATTACCATGAGAACCGATAATTACCCTTAATAGAAATCTCCCCATCTCCCCATCTCCCCATCTCCCCACACTTCCCACACTTCCCACACTTATCAACGCTGACAGTTCGGACAAAAGTGAGCTGAGCGACCGACTAACTTGGTTCGCTGGATGGGGGTGCTACAGATACGACAGGGTTCTCCGGTGCGACCATAAACCCAGGCAATCCCCTTATAGTTGCCATTGACTCCCTGGACGTTGATAAAATCACTAAACGTGGTACCACCAGACTCAATCGCTTTTTCCAATACTTGGATAATCGCGATGCTCAGCTTTTCGATCTGCTCTAACCCCAAATCTTTACAAAGGGTTTCTGGTCGAATACCACTCAAGAATAATGCTTCATCGGCATAGATATTACCTATTCCTGCTACCAGGGATTGATCGAGCAAGGCTGTTTTAATCGCACGCTGGCGGTGATGGAGCTTACTAACTAGGTAATCTGTAGAAAATTCCTGGGAAAACGGTTCTGGTCCGAGTTGCTTTAGACCAGTGATAATAGTTTCTGGTAATTGGGATGGCGGAATCCACCACATTCGACCAAAGGTGCGCTGGTCGATAAACCTTAACTCCTGGTTGTTTGGGAAAAACAATCGCACTCGCGTGTGTTTTGGGTGAGGCTGGTCTTGACTTAGCCATAGCAGTTGACCAGTCATCCGGAGGTGAACACCTAACCAACCGGCCTGATCACTGTCTGACTTGCTTAGTTTAGCGAGTAGGTATTTGCCCCGTCGATACCAATCACTAATGGTGACAGTTTTGAGTTGGGCTAAAAAATCTTTCGGAGAAATAGGGTGGGCGATGGTGCGCGATAGTAACACCTCTCCACCCTGGATTTCTTGGCCTGTAGTCACTTGATTTAGACCCAGGCGAATTGTTTCAACTTCTGGTAGTTCCGGCACGATTGAGTGCTTTAGTTAATCAATGGTGAGTGCAAGCGTGTTAACTTAGCACTCTACAGACACCAGGAACTCAAATTCCTGAGTCTGGCTAGGTTAACCAACTACTTCCAGTTCAGTCGGTGCATAGTTATTGGTGTTAACCCCAGAGGGGCTACCGCTGTAGCCAGTATAGTTGACCTTATCAAAGCGGACAATCACTGGGTATTTGATACCACTCTTGTCTATACTAGCCACAGTTCCCACATCGTTATACCAGTAGGATTCTTTTCTTTTAATCCGAACTTTTGCACCACGTTTTAGTTCTGCCATAAAAAAATTTACCTTACGCTCTAGTTCTACAGCGTACTACTCAATTAGGCTTCTCCGTTGACTTAATTGTTTAAGTTTTATTAATTTACCTCTAGGGAGTAGGGAGTAGGGAGTAGGGAGTAGGGAGTAGGGGTAAGAAAATTGACTGTATCTCATGAGTATGATTAACTCTATGATTACCCTTACTAAAAATCTACTACGTTTACCAGGCTTACCACGCTTACCCTGTCTAACACACTCTTCCCCCTATTCCCGACTTCTCGGAGAAGTCTATAGAGTTTCGTAGTAAGCGTAAGGTACATTTAAATTTTCTTCCCTGCTCCCTGCTCCCTGCTCCCTGCTCCCTAAAACCCTGGACTTTGTACCCCAACCAATTGAGAACTCCTATAATCTGACAAACGCTGCCAACTCAGCTTTGATGTTTCCTCATCGAGATGCCAGCGTAATAACTGAGCTGGTTGACCAATGTTGAGGGTTGGTAAACCGATGGCTTGGCGAGGGGAAACCGTTGCGAGGGCAATGCCATTCTCAATGCTACAAATCCCCCACTGGACTAAATTCTCTACCCCTACCAATAATGGCAAGGTTGTCCCAGATAATGTCCCATCTGGTAGCCGTGCTGTCCCATTTTTGACCTCTATCTGGCGGGTGTCCCAGGGATAGACGCCATCGGGTAATCCTATTGGTGCTAGGGCATCGCTAACTAGAAAAATCCCTTGTTCATAACCCCCAGCACGGAGCAGCAATTGGATCATGGTGGAACAAACGTGCTGACCATCGGCAATTAGTCCACACTGGACACCGGGAGTAACTAGGGCAGCTCCGAGTAATCCTGGTTTGCGGTGATGGAGTCCTGGCATGGCATTAAAAGCATGGGTTACCATGGATGCCCCATGTTCAAAGGCGCTTTGGGCTTGCTCTGCTGTAGCTTGGGAGTGACCAAGACTAACGATTATGTTGCGCGATCGCAAATACGGAATCACCTCACCAATGCTATCTAACTCTGGCGCTATGGTAATTAGTTTAACCAGATTACCATAGTATCCCAAAACTTCCTTGACATTTTCAAGAGTAAGTGGTAATAGATACTCAAGAGGATGAGCTCCCCGTTTTTGGGGATTGAGAAAAGGCCCTTCTAGATGGACACCCAAGATGCGGGCGCTTGGGGTCTGGTAAGGTTGGGAAGGGATAAATTTAGCAAAGACAGAAAGCGATCGCTGAATCTTCTCTACAGAAGTAGTCACCAGAGTGGGTAAAAAGTGATCGACACCCTGATGCCAAAGGAATTGACAAATATCCTGGAGTAAAGGGATGTGGTGAAAATCCACATCGGTGAAGGCTAAGCCTAGCCCCCCATTAATCTGCAAATCCACACCCCCTAGGGAGACCCAATCCCCAGCAACGTCAAGGATAGCCGGGTTAGGAAGAGTTTCTAGCTTAGGAAGAGTTTCTGGGTTGGGTGCGATCGCGTCAATAATTCCATGATCATTAATGTGAATATTCTGTAAACCCTGGTAACTAGGGACACGAGCATTGATAATATCTAGAGTCATTAGGGAATGTGGCGAAGTCTAATTCATCTACCATCAAACATGATTCATGACCAATAACCAACCGTTAATTGGGATTATTATGGGCAGCGATTCCGATTTGCCCACCATGCAAAATGCGATCGCAGTATGTGAAGACTTCGGTGTTCCTTCGGAAGTGGCGATTGTCTCCGCCCACCGCACCCCTGAACGGATGGTAAATTATGCCCAAAACGCTCACAAGCGTGGACTCAAAGTTATTATCGCTGGTGCTGGGGGGGCGGCTCATCTGCCTGGGATGGTAGCGGCCCTAACACCCTTGCCTGTAATTGGGGTTCCAGTGTCTAGTCGTCACTTGCAGGGTATCGATTCCCTATACTCAATTGTTCAAATGCCTGGGGGAATTCCCGTCGCTACTGTAGCAATTGGTAATGCCAAGAATGCAGGGTTGTTAGCAGTGCAGATTTTGGGGACTCATCAGCCGGAATTACTAGAGAGAGTGCAGCAGTATCGCCAGAATTTAGCCCAATCAGTGATGGAAAAGCAAGCATTGCTGGATGAGTTAGGTTATCAGCAATACTTAGGGCAGATGAGTTAATCTGGTTGCTGAGACTTTCAGAAGGTTAGCATTGAAAAAGGGCAAAAATACCCATTAAATTGCCATTAGGGTAAGCCACTATAGGGGGGATGTGACAGAAAATAATTCGAGGGCAATCCGACTCGTTCTACTACGTTAAGTTGGGGTATCTCAAAAGCATGCTACGGAAGGGAAGCATCTGTTATAAATGAGCCGAGACTAAAGGCCATAGGACTTACGAGGTTGAGTTTGGTGTTCAGCTGAAATACCAATACCCGATCCACACCAAATCCAACTCATGTCAACAAAAAATCTAGGAGGTAAATAAATTTAATGGAACATCGTGGTGTTACAGTATGGTTAACTGGTCTTAGTGGTGCTGGAAAGACCACTATTACTAAGGCATTAGAAGAAAAACTAAACGCCAAAGGATGTAAGCCCGAAGTCTTGGATGGGGATATCGTCCGTCAGAACTTAACCAAAGGACTCGGATTTAGTAAAGAAGACCGGGATGAAAACATTCGCCGCATTGGCTTTGTTGCCCATCTTTTAACCCGCAATGGAGTTATTGTATTGGTATCCGCTATCTCTCCTTACCGTGAAATTCGAGAGGAGGTCAGGCAAAGGATTGGTGACTTTGTAGAAGTTTATGTTAATGCTCCCCTAAAAGTTTGCGAAGGCCGAGATGTCAAAGGACTTTACAAACGAGCTCGTGATGGAGAAATTAAGAATTTTACTGGTATTGATGACCCCTATGAGCCACCATTAAATCCGGAGGTAGAATGTCGCACTGACCAAGAAGAATTATCAGAAAGTGTGGACAAAGTTCTGAAAAAGCTGGAAGAGTTAAATTATATTTCTAGTACTTGAAGCAGAATCTTTATACCTTAACTAAAGGACTCCACGTACACGCTTTGGAGTGGGAGTCGTATCTTGAGACAATTCTTGAGACAATTCTTGAGACAATTGTAGAACCTAATTATTATTCCTAGAGTATGCAAAGCCCGGTGTTAAGCCATCCTTCACAAACTATCCCAGCTCACGGTGGTCAACTGGTCAACCGTGTCGCTACACCTGAACAACGGCAGGAATTTTTGGATAAAGCTGAATTTCTGCCCAGAGTCACACTGGATAAACGGGCTGTCAGCGACCTTGAAATGATTGCTATCGGTGGCTTTAGTCCCCTGACTGGCTTCATGGCCAAAGAAGACTACGAATCAGTGGTAGACCGGATGCGTCTAGCCAATAACCTACCGTGGTCAGTTCCGATCACCCTCTCGGTTACCTCTGAAGTAGCTGCCCCTCTGCAAGAGGGGGGGTTAGTCCGTTTGGATGATACCAGTGGTCGGTTTATTGGTGTATTAGAACTGACAGAAAAATATTCTTACGACAAAACCCATGAAGCGGTGCAAGTTTACCGCACTGATGAAGACAAGCATCCTGGTGTGAAAGTCGTGTATGACCAGGGAGAGATTAATTTAGCTGGTTCAGTATGGTTACTGGAACGGTTACCCCATCCCCAGTTTCCCTCCTACCAAATCGATCCAGAAAAATCGAGAGCCATGTTCTCGGAACGGGGTTGGAAAACAGTGGTAGGTTTCCAAACCCGTAATCCCATTCATCGGGCTCATGAATATATCATCAAATGTGCTCTAGAAACCGTAGACGGTCTATTCCTTCATCCCTTAGTGGGTGCTACTAAAAGCGACGACATCCCAGCCGATGTGCGCATGCGTTGCTATGAAATCATGTTGGAGAATTATTTTCCCAATGACCGCGTGATTCTGGCAATTAACCCTGCTGCCATGCGTTATGCAGGCCCAAGAGAAGCCATTTTCCATGCTTTGGTACGGAAGAATTATGGCTGTACCCATTTCATTGTAGGACGAGACCACGCTGGTGTGGGAGACTATTACGGCACCTATGATGCCCAACACATTTTTGGTGAGTTTGAGCCAGGTGAGTTGGGGATCATGCCGATGAAGTTTGAGCACGCCTTCTACTGCACTCGCACCCAAGGTATGGCTACCGCCAAGACTAGTCCAAGTACACCGGAGCAGAGGATTCATTTATCCGGTACTAAGGTACGGAAAATGCTGCGTGAGGGAGAATTACCACCACCGGAATTTTCCCGACCTGAAGTGGCAGCAGAACTGGCTAAGGCAATGCACGAGAGGAGTTGAAGGTTGAAGGTTGAAGGTTAGACCGTTGAAGGTTAGACCTTTGAAGGTTAGACCGTTGAAGGTTGAAGGTTAGACTGTTGAAGGTTGGAGGTTAGACCGTTGAAGGTTGGAGGTTAGACCGTTGAAGGTTGGAGGTGAGGCGGTTATTTGGTTATTTGGTTATTTGGTTATTTGGTTATATTCCAAACCTTAAACCTGTAACCTTAAACCTATAACCTTAAACCTATAACCTTCAATCTGTAACCTGTAACCTGTAACCAAATAACCTTCAACCTGTAACCTGTAACCTGTAACCTGTAACCACATAACCTTCAACCTGTAACCTGTAACCTGTAACCAAATAACCTTCAACCTGTAACCTGTAACCTGTAACCAAATAACCTTCAACCTTCAACCTTCAACCTTCAACCTTCAACCAAATAACCTTCAACCTGTAACCTTGGCCTTTCGGCCACGCGCTTCGCAGCAAAGCGGGACGAAGTCCATCGCGTTAAACCTTTAACTAGTGAACTAGTGAACTAGCTCAACTGGGAATCCCACGGCTTGTGGCCGTGGGAGCGCCAATCCTGGTAGGCTGATAGCTGAAATCTGAAAGCTGAAGCGCGGATATGGGACTTAATCGCCGGACTTTTCTGCAAAAAGCTAGTTTGGGATTGGCAACATTAGGAGTAAGTGAAACATTACTATCCCTCCTAGGGAATAGTGGTTTAGCTGTTCCTGGAATAGACCGTTACTTCCAAGTATTAGCACAACCCCTTGGGCGAAAGTTAGCCCTACTAGTGGGTATCAACAAGTATCCTCGTAGCACAGTCTTGGATGGCTGTGTTACTGATGTAGAACTACAACAAGAACTATTGATTCATCGGTTTGGCTTCAACCCGAAGGATATACTGATACTTAAAGATCACCAAGCGACTCGCGAAAATATTGAAACGGCTTTTATTGAACATCTGACGGAGCAAGCGAAAGCGGGTGATGTGGTAGTCTTCCACTTCAGTGGCTTCGGTAGCCAGGTCAAGCTATCTCAAGGGTATCAAACCGATACGTCTGTTGCACTTCAAAATAGCTTGGTTCCAGTAGATGGGAGCCTGACCAAAAAAAAACCTAAGGTAGCCAACGATTTACTGGAAGAAACTCTAGTTTTGCTATTGCGATCGCTCTTCACTGACCAAGTCACTACAGTACTTGATACTAGCCACACGGTAGCTGATAGCCTCCTCCAAGGAAATATTAAGGTACGCTCTAGTACTAACCCACCAGCCCAAGAGGCTAGTCGGGACGAACTGGCTTTTCAAGAGCAACTGCGGCGGCGGATACAGGATTCTGGGAAAGGGATGGTAAACCAGAAATCGGTCTCGGTTGTGCCTGGATCGATGAATCCTATGGCAGGTCTGGTTCTCACCGCTGCTGAACCAAATCAAATGGCCATGGAGGCTAAATGGAATGGTTTCAGTGCTGGCTTATTTACCTATGCTCTTACTCAGTATCTGTGGCAGGCAATACCAACAACGACAAGTCAGGTGAGCCTGAGTCACGCTGGTGTGATGGTTAATCAACTGACAGGTACACAACAACAGCCCAGGCTAGGGGGTCAAAGTAGTCTTGAGCCAATACCTACCTATTATCTGCCCCCTGACCCTAGCATGGGAGCGGATGGTGTGGTCACCGCCGTGGAAGATAATGCTCAAACTGCACAGTTGTGGTTGGCAGGATTACCAGCAACAGTTGTGGATTACTATAGCAATAACTCTGTATTGGAATTAGTCGGTGCTAACTCGGGAGCCTCCCAACTACAAATAACCTCTAAAGATGGTCTGACTGCTAAGGCAAAATTTATTGGTGCTAGTACTGATAATAACAATCAGCTACAAGTTGGGCAGCTGGTGCAAGAAGCTGTCCGGGTGTTACCCCGTAATATTGGTATAACGGTAGCTCTGGATGGGAACCTAGAACGAATTGAACGAGTAGATGCTACCAGTGCCTTTTCTGGTATCTCTGCTGCATCGGTAGTGCAAGCAGGGGAACAACCTGCTGATTACTTGTTTGGCAAAGCACTCTCTTCCACAAATGCTGGGGGAGGGGGTTATGGAATCTTCTATCTCGACGGTCAACCCATACCCAATGGAGTTGGGGAAGCTGGGGTAGCCGTGAAGTCAGCAGCTATGGGATTGGCTGGTAAACTGAACACCTTGCTGGCAGCAAAATTGCTGCGACTAACTGCTAATGATGGGTCTTCCGGTCTAGGTATTCGGGTATCCCTACAGATGATTGAACCAGAGCAAAAGCTAGTGATGCAACTCGAAACATCACGGACGGCTTCCTCCTCACGGGTAGATTTGGTAGCTGAGGGTGAAGCTAAATCTCAGGCTGAGTTGACAAAAACTGTGGCAGAAGCAGGTGTTCCTATTTTGCCGGTAGGGAGTCGTCTCCATTATCAGATCGAAAACTACGGTGACCAACCGATCTATTTCTTGCTATTAGGCTTTAATACCAATGGCAATGCGATCGCACTATATGAACTGCCATTTTTGGAGACATCACAGACTTCAGAAAACTCTCCATCTATCAAAGATGCTGTAATTGCTCCTGGGGAAACCCTAACTCTGCCATCAGCCGTAGCTTCTGTTGGTGGGATTGTCTCAGGTCCTAGTGGAATGGTGGAAATGCAACTGATTTGCAGTCGCTCTCCCTTCACTGAGGCCAGTAAAGCTCTCGACGCTGTGCCATCTCGTCGCGGAATCGGAGCACCAATTGATGATTTGTTTAACCCCTTGGACGTAGCCAAGGCGGTGTTGCAAGACATACATGATGCTAGTGCAAATTCCCTAGATTCTTCCCTCAGTATAGCTGCTGATTCCTACGCCTTGGATGTCAATACTTGGGCAACTCTAAGTTTTCTCTATCGGGTGGTTTAATTTCAGCTTGTTAATTGTCAATTGCTAATTGGCAATTAACAATTGATGCATAAGTGTTTAAGAGGAAATAGGGAACAGGGAACAGGGAACAGGGGGAACAGTGTGAGGAGAGGGAATTTTTTTGTAAAATAACTAAGGATTTCTAGTTATTTTTTTGGTTAAACTATTATTATAACTGTGGTTATTTCAAAAACATAAATTTTATTTATTCTGAGTCATTAACCCTTCTTAGGTAACCTCGCTTTCCCAAACACTTGCTCCGGAGTAAGTTCCAAGCCTTCAAAAAGCGAATCAGTGATCAGCGCAGCTTTGGTATAAGTCCGTGGTGGCGCATCTGGATAAAAAACTGTGATACTTCTCGCCTGAGGATCAACAACCCAAACTCGTAATACTCCCGCTTCTAAATAATCAGTTGCTTTCTCGGCTAATTGCCCAAAGGTTTGTCCCGGTGAGATAATTTCAATGGCTAACTCTGGGGGTACTGGACAAGCCTCATCTTCTATAACTTCTGAGGGCAGACGTTGAACAGAAATGTAGGTTAAATCAGGTACAGGTACCCAGTCTTGACCGTGACGTTGCAAGGCTATTGTCCATTCTGGATTGACTTCACCCTTTTCCTGACACCACTGATCCAAAAGTGTATATAAAGCACCACTTACCCTAGCATGAAAACGTTTAGGAGACATTTTCGGTACTGCAACCCCCTCAACTAATTCATAGGTTACATCGGTCGAAGGCATTGCCAGAAATTCTTCCAGGGTCAGTCTAGTTTTTAGTTTTTGCATTTTTATAAAACCACGATATCATTATATCAAAACCCCACAATAATCCACCACAAACTAATCCCTAAAACTATCGTACTCACATGGTGTGGTAATAACAAACTAAAGGGTTGACGTCCTATCTTATGGGTCAAAAACAGGGATAAAAGTACTCCTGAAATTAACGTAGTTCCCTGCAAGAATGCAATTACTGCTGGATGGGCTACCAACACAGGTAATCCTTCACCACTCAATCCAAACGTAGCAAACATTACCGGTAAAATCCTTCCCCCTTCTCCTAAACCAAGCCGCCAATAATGAGCCAAATTACCAGCTAACACTAATGGTAAATATCCATAAGCTAATTTAACAAAATAACTCGGCTTACGAATTTCTTTTACCTGATATAATCCTACCATTATTCCTTGAGCCAATAGTGGGACAATTGCTGGTAAACTCAACACTGTTACCGAGAGCAAACCATGAGTCCAAAACTGACTCAAATCCCACCCTAACCCCAGGTTTTCTTGCAATTCTGGTAAACGGTGCAAAAACACTGCTCCTAACAATAACAATAACAAAGCTACCTCATAACTGCGAGGCACATGGGTAGTCCACAATTCAATACCTGGAGGACGTAAATTCACTTCTACTGAACGATGGGGACAGGCTTTCAAACAGGTCATGCACAACACACAATCCCGGTTATCTTCCAATTGTGCTGGGTGAGAGTACAAGGGACAGCCATCCGTTTCCATTCCCTCCCCTTTTTCGGGACCACCTTTATAACATTGATAGGTGCTACATTCCGCTGAACATATCCCTTGTTGTGCTCGTAATTCCGTTATCGATAGTTTAGCGAACATGCCATTCATGCCGCCAATGGGACATAAATAGCGGCACCAGAAGCGTCGCTCGAAAATAGCGGAACATATCATCGCACCCGCTGTAATTAATAACAGTAGACAAGCGGAAAGATAAGCGGTATTTTCCAAATCCCACAATTCTTCCCACAATAAAATCAAGAAGAATAAGCCAAACAAAAACCAACCTCCCCACTTTTGAGCCTGTTCTCGGGGCCAACGTTTTAACTTACGGGGAAATAGCCACAGGGATAATTTCTGAGTAACTTCCCCATAAATCATGAATGGACAAACTGCACACCATAACCTACCCACAAAGGGAAAACTAATTAATACTAAGGGCCACCACCACGCCCAGAATAAATTAAGCGCAAAGTTTTCTTGACGATTCTGGGGTCCGATAAATAAAATAGCAACAATAATCGCAAAAGCGGTTAAGGTAAAGCCATAATTAATCCGGTCTGGCCACCAAGGGCTGCGGAGAAAGCGACGTAACCCTGGATAAGAATTTAAGAGATTGAGACGGAATTTATTTTTCTTACTTTGGGAGGGCCAGATAATTTCTTCGGTTACTTCTGAACATCCTTCTAGCTGCACAATGGCTCGTTCAACTAAATTGTATAATTCCCTGAGATTATTGGGAAAATCATACGCCTGTAATCGCCGTAATGCTTCGGGAGTGATCCGGTTTTTATTAATACATTTAGCACGAGATATGATACTAATATAGTAGTTGACTATGTCACCAATGTCGGCTTTTCGTACCCGTAGTGGTGGTACTTTAATCAATTTTTCTGCCACCGAATCAATCTCTGGCAGTTTTCTCTCGGCAATCATGATAATCCGAGCCTGACTAGTAGAGACGTTGGCTGCTGCAACATCTGTATGTTCTGAGGTAGCGCGGTCTTGGGGGTCTCCCCCATGAGCGACTACCGGTTGGGAACGGTTGACTGGAGTATAGGTATTGGTTCTAAGTAAATTAGCGATTTCTGGAATAAGTTCTGGGCTAAGTTCTTGAATATTATTTAATAGTAGAGTTCCTTGACCTAAGGCTTCAATTAACCCAGGTTTTCCCCCTGCACGACCAAATAATTCTGCGACCCTGGCTTGTAATTTAGAGCAATCGACTTTAATCATGGCTTCTCGCCGATAGGGAGAACTAAAATGAATCAAGGCTGCTATGTTATCTTTTTCTAGTCCAGGTTCTCCGAAGATTATCACCGATTCGCGGTTTTCCGCTGCTTGTTTAACTTGCGATCGCAGTCGCACCCCATAGCGACTTTTCCCAATAATCCCCCGTTTAGCTTTACTAACCAGATACGGTCGTAAGATGGTTTGACGCTCTTGTTCATAGGCTAGCTGAGCGGATAACTCTTCTACTTCTTCAGCCAGTTGTTGGGAGAAAGCCTGGGTAATTTCTGGATAGTGTTCCACGAGTGCCCGAAATTCGGAAGCACTGACAAACCAAAACTGACATTCGTTGAGGGTAATTAAGGTTTGCTCAACAGGTTTGTTCAATAATAGAGCTTGTAGATTAATCACTGCCCCAGGGAGTAAACCCACAGCTTGCCAATCCTCAGTATTGCTTTCGATCCGACCTGAGCGGAGAATATATAATCCTGCGGGAGGGGTGTTGGCTAGCACTAAGGTTTGGTTTGCGGGCAAAATCCGCTCTTCCAGCTTAGGTGCTAGATTCTGTAACACCTCCTGAGTCAAAATACTCAGAGCAGTTCGTTGTTTTAGCCACGTCACTAAGTCTGGAATGGTCATGATTGGCTCTGGGATAAACAATGATGGGAAGTTCAGTTAATCAAAATATTATTATGGTTAGGAAAATTTTGTTAATTGTTTATTTTTAATTGTTTATTGTTAACTGAATAATAATTGGGAAGAAGCCCTTTCAAGCTCCCAAATGATAAGTAAATCTACAACTTTCACTATAATCTAGCTCTGGTCGTGCCTAACGCCAGAGCTAGCCCTTTGAAGAATACAATTTAGACTGCTATGTTAATTTATCCAAACGAGCACGGAGGGATTTGAACCCCCGACACCCAGAACCGGAATCTGGTGCTCTATCCACTGAGCTACGCGCCCTTATGCTTGAGTGACTATATCTTAGTTACTCTATCTTATTAGCTTTGATAATAGCACACTATTGCCAGTTTTAACTATACAGGACTTGAGCACCGAGAAGTGTAAACTGTTTGAAATCTGCCTTAGCAAGTGCCATCGGCTAGAGATAACTTGCCGGATCGACAGGTTCACCGTTCTTACGAACCTCAAAATGGAGGTGGGGACCGGTAGAGAAACCCGTAGACCCAACAGTTGCGATCGCATTTCCTCGTTTGACCGATTCTCCCTTACTCACCAATAGTCTACTGGCATGACCATAGAGGGTAGCAATACTGTCGCCATGGTCAATAATTACTGTATTGCCATAGCCACCATACCAACCCGCAAAAATTACTATACCGCTATCTGCTGCTCGAATAGTACTGCCATAACTAGCCCCAAAGTCAATTCCAGAATGGAACCGAGATGTACCTAGAATGGGGTGACGTCGCCAACCAAAACTACTGGTAATGGAGCCATTACTGGGATAAAGCAGCTGACCAGTATTAAAAACAAAAGTTTTGCGAAGCCTTGCCTTCCTAGCTGCCGCAATCTTGTTTTGACGGGCAATCTCTCGTTGAATCAAGATGACAAGATTTTTAGAATCTTCTGCTAACTGGGCTTGGGATGCTTCTAAAGCTTGTCGGTTAGAGTTAAGTCGGTCAATCAGTTGTTGCTGTTTCCTCAGCTGGGCTTCAAACTGCTTCTTTTTGGCTAGGAGTTGTTGTTTAAGTAGGGAAACTCGGTTTTTCTGAGCCTCTATCTCGGTTTTGCGTTGGTTAATGCTGTCGGCTTCAGCTTTTAAACTAGTTAAGATTTTCTGGTCTGTTTGATAGACTAACTTCAATCGGCGGCGTCGAGCCAGAAATTCGTTGATATCTTGACTCTTGAGGAGGAGATTCGACCCAACTTCAGCATTGGGCTGGCGCTGTAGAAAACGCAGTCGAGCAATGATTGCAGCACGCTTTTCGTAATAGCTTCTCTCGGCAATTGCTAAATCCTCCTGCAACTGGTCTAGACGCTGGTTAGCCAGTTGGATTTGCCCATTATAATCCTGGTTAGCCGTATCAGTGGACTTGAGATTAAGCTCAATCACACCCAGCTTCTTCTGGGCAGATTGCTCCACATTAGATATGCGATCGCTTTCCTTAATAATAGTAGACCGTTGCTGCTCAATATGTTGCTGTATCTGTTGCAGGGTATCTACTGCTCCTGGGTTTACTACTTCTGGGTTTACTACTCCTGGGTTGGGTGAGGGAGAAGTACTCCCTGGAATTGTGACGATTAGCAGCCAAAGAACACAGCCTAGACAAACTCTCCCTATCCCGTGTAAGCCATACCAATCCCTAACCTTACCAGACGGGTTGACGTTTTTGGTATAGGTTGCCCTTTGCCGGATTTCCTTAACCACAGACTATCTCAGTATTGTGAACAATCATCGAAAAAATTCCCGAATACAGCTGTCAACGGTTGTAGATCAGTTCTATATAAATTGATGCTGACGAAAGTTAAACACTCCTTGGATATTATCTACTACTACTGGCCGATAGTGAATAGTGAGGGGAAAGCATTAGTGTTGTCATTATGGGGACTGGTGTTTACTATTTAGGTATCGTAAGCTATCAGCTATCAGCTATCAGCTATCAGTTATCAGCTATCACCTATCAGCTATCAGCTAATCCGCTATGTGTCCCAGCGTCGTTCGCACAGCGTGGCCAAACGCGCCCCGCGTGGCCTAAAGGCCAAGGCCAAAGCCTGTGGCACGCTACTTGAGGTGCTTTTGAATAAAACAGGTAAGCATTGGAATAATGCTGAGTTACGTCAGCATCTCAAGTAGCGTGAGCCTTTGGCTGACGGCTGACGGCTGACCTCTGACCTCTGACCTCTGAATGCTTACATTTGAGCTGGGAAATTATACACGAAAGTAAACACCACAAACCCTAGCAACAACCTAAGCACAAACCTCAGTCCTCTAGTCTATTTAAGTAAGGGAAATCAAGTATACAGCGGGTTAAAATTCCGTGAAGTACAGTATATATCTCGTTTTTTAGCAGATTACAACAGGCAACATAAGACTTGATCGTTCTGTTTTCGGTTCCCCTTTACCCGTTCCCTAACTATTCACTTTGGGGGAATTTAGCCCTTTGTTCACTAAAACTGTTACTTTAGCCTAATTTTCGGTAACTCTGTAAATGTAGCTGATCTCAAATCCGGTCAACTAATTATTATATCCCTGATCGGGTAATTGGTAACTCGTAATTGGAAATGAGTAGTTGATGATTCCCCATTCCCCATTACCAAACATAGAGGGAATAGTTAACAAACCAGTAATTAACCGGATTTGATCTCATCAGAGTTTTCAGTCAATCAGACCGAATGAAAACTTGTAATTAACCAATATTAGGATAAAATTTAGTTATGACGGTACTAGCAGGATTTTACGTTTCTGGCGCTCTATACTTTTTTGCGATCTGGTTTCAAGCTTTCCAGAAAGACACTAATTTATCTCCTGAGCAAATCCGCATATCTTGGATAGTGTTGACGATAGCAACCGTTTTTTGGCCAATTGTTGCCCCGATTGCTAATCTGGAGAAGAGTTCTATAAAAAAAGCTTCTTTAGTTCAGGAACAAGATGTGGATGCTAATAAAACAGCGATTTCAGCTAAGCTATCCCGCACTTAATTGGTAAACCTAAATTGAATAATGCTGATATTATATTCGGTAACATCAGTATTGTAAAAATTGGGTAATGGTAAATTGGTAACTTTGATTACTCCCAAGCCATTACCCATTTTCATATCTTGCACTTGCACTTAAAAGCTCTAAAATTTAGTAATATTAATTCAGGAGCTTCGAGTCAGAATAAGTCAAAGTTATGTTGTTGGAATATAAGAGTTCTTAAGAGGTTGTCTGAGAAGTCTAATTTGCTACATCCAAGCCCCCGTTGGTCCCCCAATTTTGGGGGACTTTTAGAAGCAAATTGACTCTTCCCCCAAAGTTGCAGGGCTGTTTCATTCTCGCCAAAAATAGATGGGGAGATGGGGAGATGGGGAGATGGGGAGAATTTTGGACGAATAGTCGTGATTTTGGCCAAATTTATCTAACCCTCCTCGAAGGCCGAATCACGAATTGTTAGTCATTGGAGTTGCTTCCTCCCAACTAATTTGTCAGATTTTAATGACTAAATTGGCGGATTTTTCGGGAAATTTTAGTTGATTTCCCTATCCCCCTATCCCCCTATCCCCCTATCTCCAATAATCGTTAACTTATTAAAGTTTGAAACAGCCCTGCCCCAAAGTTGGGGGGCTAGGGGGGCAAAATGCAGTATCAAAAAACTTTTCAGATATCCTCTAAGCTGCAGATACGCGCAGCCTACTCAACCAACCATCAAGATCTGCCAAAGCGCGATCGCGATATGCTCCATACCGTTCTCGCTTATTCTTTATCCGCACCGCCAATTCGGGCAAAATCCCAAAATTTGGTGGCATAGGCTGAAAATGCTTGGGTGATGCGGAACTGATAAAGTCAAATAACGCTCCCATCATCGTAGTGGGTGGCATCGTTACCAGTTCCAATCCCAATACCAGTCGCGCCGCATTTGTACCAGCCAGCCACCCTCCCGCAGCTGCTGCTGTATAACTTTCTGTTCCTACCAATTGACCAGCTGCCAACAAAGTAGAGCGTTTTTTGAACTGTAGGGTTGGTTGCAATAACTCAGGAGCATTCAGAAAGGTGTTCCGATGCATCACCCCCATGCGCACAAACTCTGCTTCTTCCAAACCGGGAATCAGTCGAAATACCCGTTTCTGCTCACCCCAGCGCAAATTAGTTTGGAATCCTACCATATTCCACAGCTGACCTGTTTTATCTTCCTGTCGCAGCTGTACCACAGCATAAGGACGGTGGTGCTGATTTTCCGGAGCGCGGAAGTCTCCCTTACGGGCATCAAACAGTCCCACTGGCTTCAGAGGACCGTAGCGCATAGTATCTTCCCCCCGACGAGCCATCTCCTCAATCGGTAGACACCCTTCAAAAAACTTAGCAGTTTCTTGCTCAAAGTCTTTCAATTCCGCCTTTTGAGCTGCACACAGTTCCTGCCAGAAGTGACGATACTGCTCCCGATTCATGGGACAATTAAGATAAGCCGCTTCTCCTTTGTCATACCGGGATGCCATAAAAGCAATATCACGATTGATGGATTCCCCCACCACAATCGGTGATGCAGCATCAAAAAAACTAAAGTATTCTAAACCAGTGAACTGTTGCAGGTCTTCGGCTAAAGCAGGACTAGTCAACGGACCGGTTGTCAGTACTACCACCCCTGTGGTAGTAATTTGCGGAACTTCCTCCCGCTGCAACTCGATCAGGGGATGACTAGCTAAGGTTTCAGTCAATTCCCGACTAAATACTGCTCGGTCTACAGCTAAGGCACCCCCAGCTGGAACAGCATGTTGATCAGCTTTGCCAATAATAATTGAATCAAGGCGTCTCAATTCTTCGTGCAACAAACCCGCAGCGCGATCGCTTGATTTAGCACCAAAGGAATTGCTACATACTAATTCTGCCAATTCGACCGTATGATGAGCCGGGGATAGTCGCACTGGTCGCATTTCGTGCAACACCACTGGTACTCCAGCCTGAGCAATTTGCCAAGCGGCTTCTGTACCCGCTAGTCCACCACCGATAACATTTACTTGTTGTTTGTCATTAGTCATTATATAGCAAAGGGAACAGGGAATAGGGAACAGGGAGTCGGGAGTCGGGAGTCGGGAGTCGGGAGTCGGGAGTCGGGAGTAGGGAGTAGGGAGTAGGGAGTAGGGAGTAGGGAGTAGGGAGTAGGGAGTAGGGAGTAGGGAGTAGGGAAAAAAATCCTGTGTACCTGATTTCTATGACAACCACTTTATTCAATTGTTAATTATTAATTGTTAACTGTTAATATCCAACAATTCACAATTAACAATTTTCTAGTCTCAATTTTTACTTCTCAATGTTAAATTTTGACTAAATAGTTAACAACTTAGTGATTGTTCCTGGTACTGGCAAAATAATACTGACTAAAATCAACAAGGCTATAATTCCGCACAAATCTCGCCAGTTGTCAAGTTCGGAAACATCATTAAGGGCTGGTTCATCTGCCACTGGCATGAATAAAATAATAATTGCCCACAGGAGTAATTCTGGCTGGATAAATACTAGGAGCATCATTAAAAGCCGGGTAATTTGACCAATGGTCATACCAGTTCTTTGACCCAACATGGCATGGACGATATGCCCACCATCAAGTTGCCCCACTGGCATTAAATTGAAAGCAGTAACAACTAAACCGACATAACCAGCGACTGCCACAGGATGAAGGTTAATGGCTGTGTTGGAGACAAATTCACTGCCCAATGCCCATTTACTTAGTAAGGTGAGCAAAAAGGAAAATCGGGGATTGAGGGATTCTAGGTTCAAGATTCCTGAAGAGTCAGACAAAGGCACTACAGTGGAATGGGCTAATCCCCACATTAGGATTGGTAGGGTAACCACGAAGCCAACTAGTGGACCAGCAATGCCTATATCAAATAAGGCTTTACGGTTAGGAACAGGAGAGCGTATATGAATAAATGCTCCCAATGTTCCCAAGAAGAAAAAGGGTATCGGGATAAAGTACGGCAGAGTTGTACGCACCTTGTAAACCATTGCGGCAAAATAATGACCGAGTTCATGAATGCTGAGAATTGCCATTAAGGCCAGGGCATAGGGCAGTCCTTGCAGTAAAAGCGCTGGGTCAGTAAGGGGATTTTCTGACACTCCAGCTATCTGAGTGCCCATCCAGGTGGTGGTAAACAAGGTAATGAGCATCAGACCCAATGCTAAACCAGGTCGCGTTAATGATTCAGACCCCCTGTAAGGTTTGGTTGATTTTTTGGTATTGGGCACTAGAGCAAAAAAGGGTTTGCCGCTAAAGCTTTCTTGAAAGACTACGAAGAAGCGATCGCCAAACTCAGCTTCTATATTTGACCGCACGGTACGGTAGGCTTGCTCTGGGTTAGTGCGGAGTTTGCCGCGACACAACACTACTTGAGGTCGGTACTCAATATTTTGGAGATAGTAGATTCCCCAGGGAAAACAATTTCTCAGCTCTGTTTCTTCTTCTCTAGTGATGGGACGAAGGCTTGACTTTTCAGTTGCCGATGAAATTTTGGCGACCGGGTCTGAGGTAGTTGTTTTAGTCGGATTCTCTTTGGTCATTGTTGAATTGGGAGCTGGGCGTCCCCACTGAATCAGCAGCCAGTACAACGGCAAGCAAATGACAAATGGACCGAGCAATAGGGCTGGTGGTATTGGTGTGTTCTCACCATTGAACAGAGTCCAACCAATCCAGACTAGTGGTGGAATCATCATTACCAGCCACAGTAACCAGACTGGTGTCTGAGTGAGGCTAGCAACGCTTCGCTGGATAACGAAGTAAGTGATCACAGCGAGTAAAATAAATGTAAATGGGAGTAGCCAGAGTTCCATGATTAAAGATCACACCGTCTACTAAAAACTACAATTAAACTACAAGCATTGTGCAACCCGATACTCCAGCAAAAGGCGATTTTGATTTTACGCCAAGCGGATCGTCTAATCAGCAACCTGCTGCATCCAAGCCACCACGCCTTGTTCTAGATACCATTTTTGCTTTTCCACCCAATCGAGATACGTTAGGTGGTACGGCTTATATTATTGTAGGAAATTCCTTCAACCTATTGATTGATTGTCCTGCCTGGAATGAGACTAACCAACAATTTTTGCGTGAGCAAGGGGGAGTCTCATCACTGGTAATTACCCATCGGGGTGGTATTGGTAAAGCAAAGGAAATTCAGGAGAGTATGGGGTGCCAAGTCCTGATTCAAGAACAAGAGGCTTACTTACTGCCGGGATTAGACCTAGTTACATTTCACCAGGAGTTGACTATAAATCCCTACTGCTACGTCATTTGGACTCCTGGTCACTCTCCTGGTTCTTCTTGTCTTTACTACACTGGTGCCGGGGGTGTGCTATTTTCTGGGCGTCATTTGCTTCCTAGTAAACAAGGAGAACTGTTGCCCCTGCGAACCCCGAAAACATTTCATTGGCCGAGACAGATTCGGAGTCTGCAATCGTTGCTTGAGCGTTTTACCCCAGAGACTCTTCAATTTATCTGTCCTGGTGCCAATACTGGTTTTTTGCGAGGCAAAGGCGTGATTGACCAAGCTTATCAGCGTTTATCAGCAAGTTTGGGCGAAGTTTAAAAACCCAGAAGAGCTATATATCTGACGCCCTGACCCCCTGATGCTCTGACGCCCTAATCTACAGATAATCTAACTTGCCTTAGCAAGAAAAGTATCAGAGGTTAACAACTTGATTGCTTCCTGATACTGAGTATCTGCTTTTGTTCCCACTTCGCTCAAACTAATTGCTTCTAAAGGCACTTCCAAGTCTGGCTCAATCCCTAATTTATTAATATCCCGGTGATTGGGGGTCTCGTACTTGGCAACGGTAACTGCTAATCCTGACCCATCTATTAGTTCAAATAAGGACTGAATTAACCCTTTGCCAAAGGTTTTTTCCCCGACTAGCTTTGCCCTACCATTGTCCTGTAAAGCCCCAGCTAGAATCTCACTAGCACTGGCGCTGCCTTGATTAACTAATACAACCAAGGGGTCTTCCGTAAGAGCGTCACCATAGGCTTCAAAGCTACCAATGGTGCCTTGGCGGTTAACGGTGTAAACAATAGTGCCTTGATCTAACCAGAGGCGAGCAATTTCAATACCTGCCTGCAAGAGACCCCCTGGATTATTCCTGAGATCAAGAATATAGCCATCTGCACCCATCTCCTTGAGTTTAGCAACGGCGTGGGCAACTTCCATTGGGGCGTTGGCACTAAATTGAGACAGGCGAATATAACCGACTGGGTCTCTATTGTCCTGGGTATCGAGGACAGAATACACTGGGTTTAGGGAAATGCGATCGCGTACTATTTCCACCAATTTTGGCTGTTCTTTCTGGCTTTGAATCTTCAAGGTAACTGTTGTACCAATTGGTCCACGCATCCGCGCTGCCGCTTCATCTAGAGTCATGTCCCTAGTCAGCATGCCATCAATTTCTAGGATGTGATCCCGTGGTCGGATACCGGCTAAATCCGCTGGTGATTGAGCAATTGGGGTGATTACTTCTAACTGACCAGTTTCCACATCAATGGCAATTTGTAGCCCGACACCGGAGAGTTCACCAGAGGTGCTGATTTGCAAACTATGATATTGTTCAGGTCTGAGCAATCGTGTGAAGGGATCCCCAAGACTCCCTAACATTGTTTCTATGGCAGTATAGGTAGCTTCACGATTAGGCAGCCGCTTTTTCAAGGTCTTCTGACGTAACGACCACCAATTTTGATGGTTAAAGGTATCATCAACGTAGGATTGAGAGACAATCCGCCATGCTTGGGAGAAAAGCCTTTCCTCCTGAGAGAAGGCAGCCGCTTTTGGTGTCCAGCAGGCAGACAATAGCATGATTGGCAAGATTAGTAACAGTCCAACCCACAAGGATCGTTTGTGCATGATCAAAATTATTAGAGTACTTGTTAAGTTATATTACCTGTAACCGCTATCAGGTATAATATTAGGGCTGTAACCGCCAGAGTTTACGGCAAATTAATGAAGCAAGTCATGTTAAAATTAACATCATGTAACATATAGGCTGTATTCGTTGTAACTTAGGGAGTTGAAGACTCCGACATTCAACGTCTGACGGCAAAATCCTTTCGGAAACTCTGGCCTCATGTTTTCTAAGCAAATCACTGACTCGAAAGTATACGACTGGTTTGAGGAGCGTCTGGAAATTCAGGCACTTTCCGATGACATCACTTCAAAGTACGTACCTCCCCACGTTAATATTTTTTACTGCCTGGGTGGAATTACTCTAACTTGCTTTATAATCCAGTTTGCTACTGGATTTGCCATGACCTTCTACTACAAGCCGACGGTCGCTGAGGCATTTAGCTCTGTACAGTACATTATGACTGAAGTGAGCTTTGGCTGGCTGATCCGCTCTGTTCACCGCTGGTCTGCCAGCATGATGGTGCTGATGATGATTCTGCACGTCTTCCGGGTCTATCTGACTGGTGGTTTCAAAAAGCCCCGTGAACTGACCTGGGTGACAGGGGTAGTTTTAGCAGTAATTACAGTCTCTTTCGGTGTGACTGGCTACTCCTTGCCTTGGGACCAAGTTGGTTACTGGGCGGTCAAGATTGTATCTGGCGTTCCTGAAGCTATTCCCGTAGTTGGTTCTTTAATCGTCGAACTGCTGCGCGGTGGTACTAGTGTAGGTCAGGGTACTCTGAGTCGCTACTACAGCCTACATACCTTTGTTCTACCCTGGTTTATCGCTGTCTTCATGCTGCTGCACTTCCTGATGATTCGCAAACAGGGCATTTCTGGTCCGTTGTAAATCTGTACTGACTAAAAGTCAGGAAAGTGTTAAAACTAAATGCAAACCTTCCTGCTGCCACCTGCTTACCTTTACTTATTAAGGAGAATAATTTAAGCAATGTCAGTTCTTAAAAAGCCGGATCTAGACGATCCCATTTTACGTGCCAAACTAGCCAAGGGGATGGGTCATAATTATTATGGCGAGCCAGCTTGGCCTAATGACCTCCTCTACGTTTTCCCAGTGGTAATCATGGGTTCCATTGCTCTATGCATTGGTTTAGCTGTGCTCGATCCAGCTATGATTGGTGAGCCAGCAGATCCCTTTGCCACACCGTTAGAAATCCTCCCGGAATGGTATCTATATCCTGTTTTCCAAATTTTGCGGATTCTCCCTAATAAACTTTTGGGTATTGCTGCTATGGGATCAGTTCCCTTGGGTCTGATGCTGGTTCCCTTCATCGAAGGTGTTAACAAATTCCAGAACCCATTCCGCCGTCCAGTGGCAACTACGGTATTTTTATTTGGTACCCTAGTCACCATCTGGCTTGGTGTTGGTGCTACCTTCCCCATTGATCAGTCTTTGACTTTGGGTCTGTTTTAAGATAAGCCTAACCATCAGGCTGATCCTACAACTAGAGTTTGAACAAGACGTGAGACGCATTCCCCCACCTCGTCCAGGTGGGGGTTAGTCCACGCCAACAACAATAGCTAAAAACCTAAAACATCAATCAATCTATTGTCGTCTACATTTTTAGAGGTTAAAATATTAACTAACAATAGAATCATAGACTAGTGAAAACGCCGACCAAAGTCATCAGGACTGATAAATGGAAGCTTAATCCGTCTCCCGGACAAAAAATCTTGTTTTCGGAGACGGTTAAAGTTTATCGTCAGGCTTGTAGGTACTTAGTCGGTATTATCTATACTCATTGGTCTGAGCTTGGTGGCTTGACTGCTGTACAGCTAACTCCTGCTGTCGAAAAGTTGATGCATAAAACAGCCAAGCGTCCAAATATCAAATATCCACAATTCAACAAGGCTTTTTACAAGTTCCCTAGTTACTACCGTCGAGCTGCGATAGCATTTGCCGCTGGACAGGTTAGTAGTTATGTGACTCGATACCGTGAATGGCAGTCTGGTAGTCGAAAAAGAAAAGATAGCAAGCCACCAAGATTAAATGCTGATACTGGCTGCTATCCAGCTTTGTACAAAGGTCAATGTTACAAGCTACATGGTTTTGACCAAATCGAAATCAAGGCTTTTAATGGTAAAGATTGGGTTTGGACTACAGTTCAAATAACTGGTCTAAGAGAGCGTCATAAGATAGCTACAAACAAGATGATGTCCCCTTCGTTGATTTTTAACGTACGGTACTGTCATCTGTCTGTTCCGTTTACTTGCAAACCAGAAAAACGCCAGCCATTGGCTAACATAACTGCGGTAGATTTAGGGATTAATACTACCGCTACCGTAGCAGTTGTAACCCATAGTGGCACTGTAATCCATCGTGATTTTATTCATCTTGGAAGAGACATAGACCGCAGGGACAAACGACTAAAGTCCGTATCAGCAAGAGCATCGAAAACGATGGGAAAAGGAGGAAAACTACATAAAGGTTTTTGCTCTTTGACTTATCAAAAATGCCAAAGAATCAATAACCAAATTGGCCATATTGTTTCCAAGCGGATTGTTGAGATTGCTGAAAAGTTTAACTCGGAAGCCATTGTATTCGAGAATCTTAAAGGGTGGAAGCCCATTGGTGGACGAAAGCGGTCTAATTTAAAACAAAGATTCCACGGATGGCTCAAGGCAAAAATCCGCGACTTCACAGAAATGAAATGGGCTGAATTGGGTGGAAAAGTGATAGAAGTCGTTGCGTCTTATACCTCTAAACTTGCTTTTGATGGCTCTGGTACGGTTAAGAGAAATTCTCAAAAATACTCTTTGGCAACCTTCCCTTCAGGTAAGCGGTTTAATGCCGACTTAAACGGCGCTTACAACATCGGTGCTAGAGGTGTGTTTAAACTCACTCGCAGAAATGACGGTGAGGGTCGTTCCAGCAAAAGTTCTGGACGACCACCTAGAAGCTGGGTTTGCTTGTGTGATTTGTGGGCTGCGGCTAGCCCTAGATTAGCATAAGACACCACCACCTGGCTATCGCCACGCTACGCGAACGGTGATAACCAGGTGGTGGAAGCTTCATCTAGAGTTTGTGGGATTTCCAGTGGTAGCGTGATTAGTCCTGTAAAAAAGCTTTTCTGAAAATCCCACGTACTTTGAGCCGTGGGATTTTTGCTTGATAGGAATTTCAAAGAATTTCCTCAGTGCCAAGAACTTGTAACCCTGTCTCCCATGGCTACAAGTTCTTGGTTCTTTTTCCCTAATATCCCTAATGCTTTTAGAAATAGTTCGAGGGTAAGATAGGTGAATCGAATTCAAAACTAACGAATTTGAGCGACACACAGAAAACCGCATCTAACTACGTATTCATTTTCCTAGAGATTTTTGAGTGTGAAGGGGGCATCCAATCCTACGTCAAAGATATTTTCCAGGCATATTTGTCTGTTGCTGCTAAGACTGTTACCAGTTCTAGCGCTCAAGTATTTTTGCTGCGGGATGGTATTGGTTGTGACAATCCCTTTGATGTCTACCCACTCAAATTCCATTACCTGAAAACTAAGTCTCCTGTGCTAGGGCGTGTTCGCTTAACAATAGCGCTATGGTTTTATTTATGGCAAAAACGTCCCAAGCATGTTTTCTGCGGTCATATCAAACTGGCTCCCCTGACTCAGCTGTTGTGCAATAGTCTGGGGATTCCCTATACAGTTTTGACCTATGGCAAGGAGGTTTGGCAACCCTTACCCCTAAAAGAACGTAATGCCCTAGACCGGGCAGCAGCAATTTGGACTATCAGTCGTTACAGTCGCGATCGCGCTTGTGCTGCCAATAAGCTAAATCCTGAAAAGGTAAAGATGTTGCCTTGTGCTGTTGATGGGAATACTTTTACTCCTGGTCCGAAATCACCAGCCTTAATCGAAAAGTATGGTCTGACTGGTGCTAAGGTGTTGATGACTGTGGCCCGTCTGTGGTCTGGGGATATTTATAAAGGAGTAGATGTTACCATTCAAGCACTTCCTGCGATCGCAAAAATCTTTCCAGAGGTTAAATATCTAGTCATTGGTCGTGGTGATGATCAACCGAGACTGGCACAGCTAGCGAAAGATTTGGGTGTTGCCGAGCGGGTGGTTTTTGCTGGTTTTGTCCCTACACCAGAATTAGTGGAACACTACCGAGTGGCTGATGCCTACGTCATGCCCTCTCAAGAAGGCTTTGGGATTGTATACCTAGAGGCCATGGCTTGTGGTAAACCTGTCCTTTCTGGGGATTCTGATGGTTCTGCTGATCCGTTGCAAGATGGTCAGCTTGGTTGGCAAGTTCCCTATCGAGACCCTGATGCAGTTGCTGCAGCTTGTATTGAAATTCTCAAGGGAGAGGATCAGCGCTGTGATGGTGAGTGGTTACGAGAACAATCCCTAGGGTTATTTAGTAAAGAGGCTCTGACAAAGCGGTTAAAAGAGTTCCTCGATTTTGCTTAAACATTGTTCTGGTTCCCGTACATCCCTATCCTTCTTAGTAATAAAGCCAGAATCAAGCCTGGGAATAGGGAAAGCTTGGTTTATGGGTTTTCAGCTTTGGGTCACAAGCCCCTCGTGGAGCATAAGCAGCGAGGGGGAGTTGCCCTTCAAGTTAAGGCGAATCTGAACTAGGATATAACTACCCGATCATATTTGTTATTGTTAAAAGAAAACAGTGAATCAAAATACCCCGAGACAGTTTCAGTTCAACCTGTCAGGTATGGGCTGTTGGCTAGCGTTCTTCTTAACTTGTTTCTTGCTAGGCACAGTTGGCTTGGGATGGGTAGTCAATGGTTTTTTGATTTTGATTGCTTTTTTAATCATCTCACCAGTGATTGCCTGGTTCGGAGTTCGCTGGTGGCTCAGACGTAATCTAGTGGAAGATCAATGTCCAGTCTGTGCCTATGAGTTTACTGGGTTTAATAATACCCAGTGTCAGTGCCCCAGTTGCGGGGAAGTTTTGAAGATAGAACAGGGTCGTTTTAAGCGCTTAACAGCTCCAGGTACAATTGATGTTGAAGCGGTTGAGGTATCGGTTGAGCAGATTGAAGATTAGAGCATTGACTAATCAACCATAGACTTCGCCGCAGTTGTCAGGCAAAAGGCTTGCACCCAAAAGCCTTACGTACAATAATTATTGACTGTTGAACTTTTCATTCTGCACGCTGGTACTAGGGAGTTTTAGTGATCGATAAGGTATAAGGATGCTGTTCACCATTGCGATCGCCGACGTAGAATGAGTAGCTGCCTTGCTCCCAATATCCCATTTTAACAATATTCCCCCCAGATAAATTATCGGCCTGTGTACATGAGGTACCATTGGGCTCCTGAATCAATAGAGTGGGCTGGCCCTGGCTTTCTAGGTTGAAGCGCAAGTAGGTAAAATCTTGGTTCAAATTAATGACATGATTGGGCTGGTTACTAATCATACCGCATTGGCTCTTGTTTGATCCTCCAGAGTTTCCAGTAACTACGATGGGATCAGGCTGGAATTCAGGCTCAAGGTTGATGGTTTCGGCGCTGGCGACACCAGCGCTACTTAAGCATACAGCTATGGTGATCGGAACAATCATCCAGTGTGGGAATAGTTTAGTCATTGTCATCCCCTAAAGTCTTCTGATCTATTACTAATACACTTGTTCTAGATTACTTGACTATCTCCATTTGAATTTGTTTCGGGTAAGCTATCAGCTATCAGCTATCAGCTATCAGCTATCAGCTATCAGTTATCAGCTATCAGTTATCAGCTAGCATTAAAATGCTGAAGGCTGAGGGCTAAGGGCTGAGGGCTGAAGGCTGACTGCTGATAGCTGACGGGTACCTCACCCAATTTAAAACTGCTATATAATGATGAGGCTTGATTTCATAGCAGTTCAGTGCTATTGCCTTGCAGTTAAGTCTAGACATAGTTAAACATAGTCATCAGGTGTTTGCAAAAAAAAATGGTATCAAGCAAAATCTGCTATAATCTCGGGGAATTTGCTTACTGATCCTTGAAATCAGCGTTTAAAGTCATTACAAAGCAACCATAAGCAGCCTGGTAATTAAATATGGCTAGCCCCACTCTAAAAACAGGTCAACATCGAGAAGGTAGCTGGTATTTTCCGCTGCGACTGAACTTGGTTCTGCCACTGGTGACTAGGCGTTGCGTGGCAGCGCTTTTGGAAGTATCGCTGGTAACTACTAGTGCATTGCTCCCTTACGGGATTGGTTTGTATGCAGAAAAATACTCGAAGGCAGAACCGGTTCCCCTTAACCCAGTGTTGGGGGCAACCCAGAATGCGATCGCAAAAACTCTAGCTTACCCGCGCCTACAACTAACCAAGCGAGTCACTCCCCTGACCAATTTTTTTTGGTGTGCTTCGTTAGTGATGCCAGTAGGAGTAACCCTATGGCAACTTTATCTGCTGGGAAAAACTGGTCAAACTATTCCCAAAGGTTGGTTTGGAGTGCGAGTGGTTACCGCTTCGGGAAAACCGCCTGGTTTGATCGGTGCGGTGTGGCGTGAGGCAGTGGGACGCTGGGGATTACCACTGGGAAGTGCTTATCTACTCTGGCGCTACACTGGAGCGTTTCCCGACTTGTTAATTTTGTTGGGATTGGCAGGATTGATGCTATTGGCAGAGAGTTTTAGTTCTGTATTAAATGCTCAACATCGCAGCCTCCACGACTACATAGCCGGAACTTATGTGTCGGATTCCTCTCGGTTGCTCTTGCCGTACTGGTCAAGTTTTGAATCCTCCCCCTCACCAGAGTATGAAGAGGTTGAGCTAGAGGAGGAAACTGATGGGCAATGGTCTAATCACCAGAAAGCTACCTGGGGTTACCGTAGCGCAACAGTTAATCCCATTACCCTGTACTCAAAATCTCAACAGCACTCCCCCAATCTTTGGTTGTGGATGCGCCGAAATCCTGGTCTTACTCTGCTAATTGTTACCTTTGGCGGGATGGGTTCTGTACTCGGCACGTTTGTGGGTACCCAAATCTATATTCAAAGTCAGGCCAATTGGCGAGCGTTCAATCAGCAGAAAAATCAGGTCTTTCTGACCTTAGTGAAACAATTAAGCTCCACTGATAGCACTGCTCAAGAAGAACGTATGGGATCAATTCTGGCTCTAGGTAGGATAGACGACCATCGTGCTGTACCGTTTCTGGTGGATTTGCTGGGTCAGGAAAATACCCCTAGCTTGATTGATACCCTCCAACAAACCTTGGTCAGTAAAGGTGTTCAACCCCTTCCCCATCTACGAATATTGAATCAATCTTTGGCCAACGACCAGAAAACCCTAACCAGGGAAGGTAAACCAGGGGTTGGGGGAGTGCTAGCGGTGCGGCACCGAGCAACTAAGCAAGCTATCTCGAAAATTCTGACTATCTACGACGGTCAAGTGCATAATGCTAACCTGAGCTATATTAACCTCAGTAAGGTTAATCAGGGTTATGGCTATTTTAATCCAATTCTGAACAATCTGAATTTGTCGGGCATTAATTTCCGCTACGCTAATTTGTCCGGTGCTAATTTGCAGGGTAGTCGCTTCTATGGCCCTGGTGAGGATGAACATTTTGGCACTTTTGATGATTGGGTCAGTGACTTTAGCGGAGCTGATCTCAGAGAAGTTAACCTAACTGGTGCTATTCTCGACAATGTCTTGATGAATCGCACCAATTTAATCGGGGCAACCCTGAACCGAGCAAGGTTTTATAACGGTAGCCTGATCGGTGCTAATCTCAGCAGTGCCCAGCTGATTAATGCTGATTTCCGTAGAGCTATCTTAGAAAATGCTAGCCTCACAGGAGCTAATTTGGGGGAAGCAAAATTCAGTCTCTCTAGTCTTCATGGTGCTCGTTTGGGCAAAGTTAGTGCTGTGGGGAGTGATTTCTCTTCTGCTGATTTAAGTCAATCAAGCTGGCAAGGAGCGAATCTTTCTAGGGCAAATTTGAGTAATGCTAATCTCAAAAATGTTGATTTCAATTCAACCCAATTGGTAGGGGCTAATTTACGCAATGCCCAGCTGTACAATGCTAAGCTACGTCACGCTAATCTAAGTGCTGCGGATTTGCGAGGGGCTAATTTAGCTGGAGCAGATTTTCTGGGAGTTACCTTTGCTATGGCTAAACAAACTAAAGGTAATCAATTTATTACTTTGCCTCCACCTAAATCGAATTTAGCCCGGATCAAGGGGGTTGATTTTGCTAATGTTAAAAATTTAGATGAGCAGCAACTTCGATATATTTGTACCTATGGTGGACTTCATCCTAGATGTTTGTGACACTATTTTAGAGTAGGGAGTAGGGAATAGGGAGTAGGGAGTAGGGAGTCGGGAGTAGGGAGTAGGGAGTAGGGAGTAGGGAATAGGGAATAGGGAACAGGGAATAGGGAATAGGGAGTAGGGAGTAGGGAGTAGGGAGTAGGAATAAAATCATGTTTACCTGATAACTATGAGAAACGCTATAAAGTTTTAATCATATAAATTGACCACGAAAAAAATCAGCCTACTTGATTTTTTTCTATTGTCAAAAAATTAGCGATGCTCTGAAAGAGCCGCTACGCGAACGCATAAATTCAAAAGCTACTGAGTCGATTCAGTATATTCGAGTTGACTTGAGTTGAAAACCCCCTTAACCAGAATAGATTGCTTAATGGATTGCGTTGATTTAAAGTTAACTATCAACAGTTAACAAAACATCAACCTGTATATAGCGGTTTCTATTATAATCAAATAATTTTTACTTTCTTGCCTGTTCCCTGTTCCCTATTCCCTGTTCCCTATTCCCTGTTCCCTATTCCCTGTTCCCTGTTCCCTTTGCTATATTAGTTTCACCGCAGCAATTAAGCTAATATGAGCGAGAAAGCAGCCATCATTAGAATTAGGATTGAGGAGTTGAGGAAATGGGTAATGCTATTGGTTTATTGTCCACACTAGGAACGCTGGTGCTGGGGAGTCTGGCTAGTTTAATGATTAAGTCGCAACCAGCATTTGCTCAAGCTGCCTACGGAAGTTATGTGGGAATCGGTCCTACCTTTGGTATTACAAAGGATGATGATGGAGAAGGTCAGCAAATTGGTGGATTAATTGCGTTTCGCTACAAATTCCTAGAAATCCCGATTTCCTTCCGGACACAAGCCCTGATTGGTGCTGGCACTGCTATTGTGCCAACAATTAGTTACGATTTCCCCCTTAATTGGCAAACCGATGCTTACGTGGGAGCAGGGGCTGTATTTGCTAGCGGTCACTCTCCCTCACCAGTAGGAGATAAAACGAGTTTTGCTATACAACCTGGTATTGATTTTATGATCCCTAATAGCCAAACGGTTTTGTTTGGTAATGCGATTATTGCTTTTGATGCCTATCGGGAGGGTGGCGGCGTGGCTGCTTCTGTTCAAGGTGGATTTGGTTTAAGATTTTAGTTTGAATCGTCGGGAGTCGGGAGTCGGGAGTCGGGAGTCGGGAATAGGGAGTAGGGAGTAGGGAGTAGGGAATATGGCATCAAAAATTCTCACAATTCCGACACGGATTGCTATATTACTTTATAATCACCTGGCGTTAGCGATGGTGTAGTCTTGACCATGCCAGGCTTTTGCCTTGATCAAGGATAGTTTGGATTGGGAAAATGCGTTCGCGTAGCGGCTCTTTCAGAGCATCGCTCTTTTCGTTTTGCTCTTTTCGTTTTGCTCAGAAGTCCTGAATCGAGTAATATAGCAACTCTCATAGTCATAAAGTACACAGGATTTTTTCCGTTCTCCCTGCTCCGAAGTCCCTGCTCCGAAGTCCCTCCCCTCTCCCCAAACTCTTCGCCCTGTTTGCTTCAATTCAAAATAGCCCCGTCCGGTATAGTTTCCTGTTTCATTGCCCAAAACTTGCTCAGTACATGAATTTGCTTTAATCCCACTATTAAATTTAAGCCAGGTATAAAAATCCACCACACTACCAGAGGTTCTGTCATTCCTTCTCGTCGATACAGTTCGTTTACTGTGCGATAAAGCCTAAACTGCACAATGTAAATCCAAACTATACCGACCAGGGAAAACCAACCAAACCAGCCAGGAACATCGGGATCTAATATCCATAAGGCTTGTGGAACGGCGACACCTAAAACGAAAGGTAGTAAGCACAGGGTACCGGACCAACCATAACTGTTATAGTGTCGCAACTCTTCCTGAATGATCCACTTGTACCAACCGTAGTACAACATTAATGTGGCTACCGATAGCAGCATCACTTTTACCAGAGGACGGGGTTTACCAAGAGGTTGGTCAGACATAAGCCAAAACTATTGCATCGGAACATCAGTCTGTATTGTAAAATCCCTTAACAAAAATTAATACAATTGGTAAAATAACAAAGCGTTGGACTGAGGCACAGCAAGCACAAACACCATGGTAAAAGCACAAATTGGGATTATTGGCGGTAGCGGACTTTACAAAATGGCTGCTCTCAAGGATGTGCAGGAGGTACCGATTGACACCCCCTTTGGTCCTCCGTCCGATGCGTTGATGGTGGGAACCTTAGAAGGAACTACTGTAGCTTTCCTAGCTCGTCATGGTCGCAATCATCATTTGATGCCTTCGGAGTTACCCTTCCGAGCCAATATCTATGCCATGAAGCAGTTAGGCGTGGAGTATATCATTTCTGCCTCAGCAGTAGGTTCTCTCCAGGAAGAGGTCAAACCCTTAGATATGCTGGTACCGGATCAGTTTATTGACCGCACGAAGAATCGGGTTTCGACCTTTTTCGGGGAAGGGATTGTGGCTCATATTGGGTTTGGACACCCGGTGTGCAACCAACTGGCGGGAATTTTAGTGGATGCGATCGCAAGTTTGGAGTTACCAGAGGTGACCGTACATAACGGTGGGACTTATCTGTGCATGGAAGGGCCAGCATTTTCCACGATGGCGGAATCTAATCTCTACCGGAGTTGGGGCGCAAAAGTAATTGGCATGACCAATTTGCCAGAGGCCAAGTTAGCACGGGAGGCGGAAATTGCCTATGCTACCCTCGCCCTAGTCACGGATTATGATTGCTGGCATGAGGATCATGACCATGTCACCGTGAATATGATACTTGATAATCTACAGCGCAATGCGATTAATGCTCAGAAGGTGATTCAAGAGACAGTGCGCCGGTTAGTTGAAAATCCACCCGTTTCTAAAGCCCATTCCGCCTTGAAGCATGCTATTTTCACTCCCTTAGATCAGGCTCCAGAAGCAACTAAGGAGAAGTTGGAGTTGATATTGCGGAAGTATTTGTAAAATCGCAAATATCGAAAGGTGGCGCAGGATATATATAGCAATTTTCTTTCCCATGAGGTACAAAGGGATCCCCCTAAATCCCCCTTAAAAAGGGGGACTTTGAGGTTGATAATTGTACCTCATACATGCAATAAACGCTATATATAGCGTTTTTATCAAGGGAGCAGGGAGCAGGGACTTCTGAGAAAAATAGGTACAAGGGAATAGGGAACAGGGAAAAGTAGGAAAGAGCTTGGATAATTTTTTCCCACTCCCCACCCTCCCCAAACTTCCCACCCTCCCCGCGCCCCCGCCCCACACTCTCCCTACTCCCTACTCCCTACTCCCTACTCCCTAAAACCCAAAAATTAATACCTCACCCCAATAATAATTGCTATTAAAAATGAGAAATGATCTACAGCAATCCCTAAATCGAAGTTATATAGACCCCTCGAATCTGAGTATTTTCCAAAGAATTCTCTTAACGACAGATGGCACAGTAACCGATATGTTGGAAGCCTATCTGTTTGAACAGATTCGTCTAGTTAAGTTGTCGGAAGAATTGGTAACGACAACTGATGATATAGATCCAATGCAATTAAATAAAGGAAGCTCAGTACTTGATAGGAAAATACTATTACAGGGTAAAATAAGTCGCAAGAATTATATCTATGCTGAGTCAATTATTGTTATTGATCGTCTAGATGAGTACTTTCAAAAAGATTTACTTAAAACTAAAACCCCCATTGGCAAAATCTGGCGAGAGCAGAGATTCGAGACCTTTAAAGAAATTGTGGATACTGGAAAAAAGCCAGCTAAGGAATTAGCTGATTATTTCGATATTGAACCGGAAGCAAATTTACTGTTTCGTACCTATTGCGTCTTTTCTAATCGCCAATCGGTGATGATGATTAGTGAATATTTTCCTGAAAGCTATTTTTTGAATAGAGTATAGGGAGTAGGGAGTAGGGAGTAGGGAGTAGGGAGTCGGGAGTAGGGAGCATGTCAACTTTGTAATTAGGTACATAGATCCCCCCTAACCCCCCTTAAAAAAGGGGGGAATTAGATTGAAAAGTCCCCCTTATTAAGGGGGATAATGGGGGATCTGAATCAGGGATTAACAAAACTGACATGCACCCGTAGGGAGTCGGGAGTCGGGAGTCGGGAATCGGGAGTAGGGAGTCGGGAGTCGGGAGTAGGCAGTCGGTATAATCAAAGTTATAATTTTAATTTATGATTGCTGAATAATTAAACTGAACTATGAAACTAACCGGACAGCAATATAAACAATTAACCAATGCTTTAGTTGATGCTTTCCGTTCAAAACAAGAACTTGCTCAATTAGTTACATTTGAGTTCAGCAAAAAGCTAAATGAAATAGCAATGGGTGATAATTTAAGAGCAATAGTTTTTAATTTAATTCAAACCGCAGAAGCAGAAGGATGGGTTGATGAATTAATTGAAGGTGCCCGTAAATCAAATCCAGGTAACCCAGCTTTATTGGCCTTTGCCGAAGAGTTTAATCTTGCTACTCCTATGCCGCAACCGGATTCGGGCGCTGGGACGGGCAGGAGCACCCATATCCTCCACCTCTCGGACCTCCATATCACCACCCCTGAGCAAGCTACCCTATGGTCAAACCAACTCGCCGACGACCTCAGCTACGAACTTAAAATCCCTCACCTTGATGCTTTGATCCTATCCGGTGATATCGCTAATTATTCCACCGCCGAAGAATACGACGCTGCACAACAGTTTCTCGACAACCTCCGCCAAGACTTCCCCCTAGACCCAGAGAAAATTGTTCTAGTTCCGGGTAACCATGACCTAAACTGGACACTAGCAGAAGAGGCTTATGATTTACACGATCGCGAAAAATACCAAGGTAAACTCAAACAGGGTCACCAGATCAAACGTGAAGAGCTGATCCCACTCAGAGACAAAGCCAAATGCCAACAACGCTTTGCCCACTTCAGCCAATTCTATGAAACTATCAAAGATCAACCCTATCCCCTGGAGTATGACCAGCAAGCCATTATCGACCATCTCCCAAAGCAAAACTTGCTGATCCTAGGACTAAACTCAGCTTGGGAACTGGATAAGTACTTGAGAGCTCCTGCTAGCATCCACCGAATTGCTCTGACCAATGCCCTAAACCAGATTCGCCGTAACCCAGACTACCTAAACTGCCCATTGAAAATAGCGGTTTGGCACCATCCCCTCAATAGTGACGGAAGCGATCGCATTACTGACCAAGGATTCATCCAACGATTGGCCGTTGCTGGATTCCGCTTCTTCCTCCACGGGCACATCCATAAAGCCGAAACCAACCTTTTCCGTTACGACCTCAGTCCAGGTGGACGCAAACTCGACGGAATTTGTGCTGGCACCTTTGGGGCACGGACCGTTGAACTACGATCCGCTTATCCCTGGCAATATAATCTACTGAAAATTAACGATAAACAGCTCACTGTCCACACTCGCCGTCGCGAAGAACCCAATGGTGCTTGGAAACCTGATTCACGCTGGAGTCAGGGTCCGGGACAAGGTAATTTGGATTATTATTCTATTGAGTTCTAATCAGTTTTGGCACATCTATCCCTTAAACTATTGAAGTAATCGTAAATGAATGGTGGAAATCCCCCTGGTCAGATCCTCAAGCAGATACGGTTAGCACTGTGTCGTGCTTTCCCTAATAAACCTAAATTAGCAATGATGCTACGAGATCAATTTAATATAAATCTGGAAGACATAGCTCTTGGTGACAATTTGAATGAAATTGTTGACAAAGTAGTACAAGATTTTAAGATTAGGAATAGGCTAGGAAACTTACTTGATGGAGCACTTAACGAAAATCCAGGTAATTCTGAATTAAAAAAACTATATTCTCAAGAATTTAAAATTCCGCCTAGTTTACTAACCATCTTATTTCCTTTACCAAACAATATTATCGAACCAATCCAACAGGCTTATAAAGCTTGTTGTCCTAATCATTTCGATGATTGGGAATATGAACCCCTGGAAAGTTTAGCTAAAATTCTAGAAAATTTGCATGAGATAGCTCAAGGAACTGATAATGAAAAACCTATTGTACAATTTGTTGCTCGTTTATTAGAAACTGGAGATATTCCCGAGCCAACTGCTGAGAAACTCAAGCAATGGATAAGAGAAAATGCTAATAACCCTTCTGATTTATTACCTGAGAGTAGGAGTGACTCTCAAAATCATCAGCAACAAAATTTAGATGCACAACCTTATCTGCTTGTAAAGCTAGAATCCAGTAACCAATATCACCAACAACGTCAACCTAATTATTTAGTCTCAGCTTGGTTTATTTCTGACACAAGTAATTATGATTATTTACGAAATCATCAACACTGTAAATTTTTAGAGACTCCACCAGATGATGGAGAATCTGAACAAGATGTCTTCTCTCTTGAATACTTGCCCAAGTTAATAGAATTTTTTATAAATCAGTTAATTCACTATTCTAGGGAATATTACCGTCAACCAATTCTTGTATTTTTCTTACCTTATCAACTTCTGAACCATGAACTTGAAAGAATTGAAATTCAAGATGATGATGATTTGCCAATTCCAATTGGTAGTGAGTATTGCGTGATTTTTCGATCTGTAAAACGTTTACAAAAGTATCGTCATCAAGGCAAATGGTTAAATAAATGGACACAAATCCAAGATAATTGTGAAACATGCTTAACTAAATTTGCTTTTAGTAATTTTGATTATTGGAAGGAATTGTATGCTTATGTAGAACAAAAAGAGGCGATAGGTTTAAGATTACATCAACCTCCATGTGAGCAGATATTTAAAGTTATTGACCGGACGGCAATACCAGTTGTTTTATGGCTGAGGAAGAATGATTTTAAAACTATTAATTGTCAACAGGCTCTCGATCAATTACTCAATTGTCAAATAAATCAGCTTCGTGAAAAGGTAAAAGAACAACGGTTACAAGCTTTTCCCAAAGGCAATAAACAAGAACATATCGGACACCATCTTGCTCTTTTGTGGGAAGACCCCGATCTACTACCACCCCAGATTGACTATACAACCTTATGACTAATAACTCTTGGAAAATCTTTCGCGGAACTCCCGAACAACCCCACAAGGGCATTGAACGCCTTCCTGAGCCTCCTAGTTGGCGGAAATTTGACAAAAAAGGACGGGGTACAACCTATCAGACCAGGCCAGAGGAAATAGAGTTAGTCAATGCAGCGTTGTATCTGCGTCGTCCTTTATTAGTAACCGGAAAGCCAGGCACAGGAAAAACATCTTTGGCCTATGCAGTTGCTCAAGAGTTAGAATTAGGAAAGGTCTTACGCTGGAATATTACCACTCGCTCCCATTTACAGCAAGGACTTTATAGTTATGATGCCATTGGTAGATTACAAGATGCTCAAGGCAGCGGCAAGGATAATTTAAGGGAAATTGGTAAGTATATTCAATTGGGTCCCTTGGGAACAGCGTTACTATCCTCAACTAAGCCCAGGGTATTATTAATTGATGAAATGGATAAAAGCGATATTGATTTACCCAATGATTTATTGACTATTTTTGAAGAAGGAGAATTTGAAATCCAGGAATTAACACGAATCAGTGACCAGTTTCCAGACATTGTTGTCAAAACCTGGGATAATCAAACCACAACCATCCCCAGGGGAAAGGTAACCTGTGATGCCTTTCCCTTTGTAGTTCTGACCAGTAACGGAGAGAGGGAATTTCCCCCAGCTTTTTTACGACGCTGTTTACGATTAGATTTACGGGAACCAACTCCCAAGGAATTAGAAGCAATTGTCAAAGCTCACTTAGGGGATAGTCTTGAAGAAGCTGAACCGATTATTGAAACCTTTCTCAAGCGACGGCAGAAAGGAGACTTGGCTACAGACCAATTGCTCAACGCCATTTATATATTAACTAACACAGTTAATACAGAGGATGCTCCCATGGGTGACTCTCAAGACGAAGACGAAGACCAGAAAAAAGAAACGTTAATTGACCGATTGCTCCAGTACCTCAGTAGTACCTAAGGGATATGCTTCAAGAAGCGATCGCTATTCTACAACAAGCAGGATTTGATTTAACTGCTCGGGAAATAGCAGAAATTTTCTGGTTGGCTGTTCATCTAGACCAGCCCATAGACGAGTCAGAGGAACCACAGCCGCAATTACAAGCATCAACGGTATCCCAAGAGGAATTACAGCAACCCCCAAACCCAACTCCAGATATCTCAGAAGAATCGTCACCTGAAGACACAGAACCTCCTGCTGAGGTTGATCTTGCCTCTTCCAAACCTAAAAAGACTAAAGAAAGTGGAGAAGCAATTCCGATTAAAGTTCCAGCAGCCGTAGCATTGAGAAATACTCTGGCGTTGGGACGGGCACTTCGTCCGTTAATGCGGAAAGTCCCATCTGCTATAGAAACGATATTGGATGAAGAAGCTACTGTTTATCAAATTGCCGAATCAAACATTTGGCTACCAGTTCTGAAACCTGCTTCCGAACGATGGTTAGAGTTAGCGTTGGTGGTTGAAAAAACTAGTTCAACGGCGGTTTGGAAACAGACAATCATTGAACTGCAACATTTAGTAAAGCATCATGGTGCGTTTCGGGATGTACGCACGTGGGAATTAACAATTACTGAAACGGAAGAAATCAATAAACCCAAAGTAGACTTATTTCCTCAAACTAGCACGGGGGGGTATGATTCCACTCCCTATCCTCCCCAGGTATTAATTGATCCGAAGAAACAACGTTTAATTTTATTGATAAGTGATTGTATTTCTGTGGCTTGGCGCAGACAATTAATTCATCCAGTGCTAGAGTTGTGGGGACGCAATGGTTTACTTACTATCCTTCAGCTACTCCCTGAACGGCTTTGGGAACGCACGGCTTTAGGTTCAGAAACACCAGTGCAACTGCATTCTCTTAGTCCTGGAGTTGTCAATTCTCAGTTGATTGTTAAATCTTGGGATGAAGATGACATTGAACTTTTTTCAGAAGTCGAGAACAGGGAAGAAGAAACAGGGAACAGTAGTCAGAATAAATCCTCTATAAATGTTCCCGTGGTTACCTTAGAACCCTACCCGCTACTGGCCTGGTCACAGGTAATAGCTGGTCAGGGGAATGTTACCACAGTGGGGTTTAAATTTTATGTATCCGAAAACTCCCAAGCAGAGAGAAGAGAGCTAGATGGTAAACCCAGTCAACCCCAACTCACAGCAGAAGCATTAGTTAGTCGATTTCGTGCTACGGCTTCTCCTATGGCGCGTCGGTTAGCTGGATTAATGGCAGCTGCTCCCGTTAGTTTACCTGTAGTGCAACTAATTCAGCAAACCCTGCTACCAAAATCCGCACAAATTCATGTAGCGGAAGTGTTTATGAGTGGACTCCTCCAATCTATAACCCCTGTAGACCAAGATTCAAATCCCGATTATATTGAGTACGAATTTAAGCCAGGGCTAAAGGAGTTATTAGTAGATTCTGTACCCATTAGTAAAACCCTTTCAGTTCTTGATACAGTATCTGAGTTTGTTGCTGATCACTTAGGGTTATCAGTAAAGGACTTTGAAGCCCGTTTACTGACACCGGCAACTGCAAGTAATGATGGGTTAGAAGAAAAAATTCGTCCCTTTGCACACCTCAAGGCTCAAGTCTTAGGGCGATTAGGAGGGGAGTATGCTCGTTTGGCTGAACAACTGCTCAAAAATGAAGAGTTAGTAGAAGATACCAATAGTACAGAAGATGCCAATAGTGAGGATAATCGAACGGCTCCTAGCATATCAGAAATCCCTACTCCAGATCATCCTTCATCCCAAGACTATCTGCAATTCTTAGAGCAAGTATTGCAAGCAACCGTAGACAGCAAAGGGAACCCCAAAGTCGTCTACCCACTCCTGGAAGCAAACCTCAACAAACTCGATGATAACTTTCTCGATATCCTGCAAACCTGGGCAAGTGATAGATTCTCAGAATTGGAACCAGAAACAACAGAAGCTATTGCTAGAGTTATTGGGGAATTCAGCAGCCTGATCAGGGATTTTCCACTCGGTAATAAAGCCAGTAACATGGAAATCGCCATTGCTGGTTACCAAACAATTATAACAGTTTTTACCCGTGAGAGTAAATCGGAAACTTGGGCAACGATTCAAAACAACCTGGGCAATGCCTACCGTGACAGAATCCGTGGTGAGAGGGCATTGAATCTCGAAAAAGCGATTGCCCAATACCAACTAGCATTGTCAGTTTACACCAAACAAAACTTCCCGATCCAGTGGGCAGGGACTCAAAACAACCTGGGCAATGCCTACCGTGACAGAATCCGTGGTGAGAGGGCATTGAATCTCGAACGTGCTATTGAAGCATACCAACTAGCCTTGTCAGTTCGCACCAAATCAGACTTCCCCTATCATTGGGCACAAACTCAAAACAACCTGGGCTTAGCCTACAGAAACAGAATCCGCGACGACAGGGCATTGAATCTCGAACTAGCGATTGAAGCATACCAACGAGCCTTGTCAGTTTACACCAAATCAAACTTCCCTTACGATTGGGCACAGACTCAAAACAACCTGGGCATAGCCTACAGAAACAGAATTCGCAGCGACAGGGCATTGAATCTCGAACGTGCTATTGAAGCATACCAACTAGCCTTGTCAGTTTACACCAAATCAGACTTCCCCATCGATTGGGCAAGGACTCAAAACAACCTGGGCATAGCCTACAGAAACAGAATCCGCGACAACAGGGCATTGAATCTAGAACTAGCGATTGAAGCATACCAACTAGCCTTGTCAGTTTACACCAAATCAGACTTCCCCATCGATTGGGCAAGGACTCAAAACAACCTGGGCAATGCTTACCTTTACAGAATCTATCAGGATAGGGCTGATAATCTCGAAAATGCCATTGCCGCATACCAACAAGCTTTGACAGTTCGCACCAAATCAGACTTCCCCATCAATTGGGCAGTAACTCAAAACAACCTAGGCATAGCCTATCGTTACAGAATCCGTGGTGATAGGCAAGAGAATCTGAAACAAGCGATTGTTGCATACCAACTAGCATTGGAAGTTCACACCAAAGAAGCAAATCCCATTGAATGTCTCCGAACTTCCCGCAACTTACGCCACCTTCACTTTAAGCAAGGTAACTGGCAAACCGCTATTGATGCCTACCAACAAGCCATTGCTGCATTGCAACTCAGTCGCAGTTGGGCAATGAATGATCAACGCCGTCAAGAGATTATGGCAGAGGCAATAGCAGTTTATCAAAAACTGGTGCAAGCCTATATCAATATAGAACAATCGGATAAAGCGATAGAAACAGTCGAACGCAGCAAAGACCGCAACCTAGTGGAACTCCTCACCAACCGCGACCTTTATCCTAAAGGCAACGTTCCCCAAGAGATAATTACCGAGTTAGATCGACTGCGTCGAGAGATTCCATGGTAGTGATCAACATGTAGTGATGGCATAATCTAACCCAACAAACATTTATTGTAGTTATGAGCAAAATCCCAAATAGCTCTTAGGTGATTTTCCCGGTTTTTTGGCAATGCTTAGGTTTTTATAACTATATAATTTATCAAATAGGTGAGGTAGAGAACTTTGGTATTTTAGGGAATAGGAAATCTCTATTTTATGCACGCAGCGCTCTGCATACTTGCTCACTAGTAACCGCTAACTGATTTCCTAACCCTGGATTCTAAGTTGCTTTAGTCTAAAAAGCTAAAGGCATTGGCTAACCACTAAACCAGGTAGTGACAATGAGTATAACGATATGATTGTACAAGTTAATTTTACCATTTTCTAAAATCGCTCCATCCCGACTCCCTACTCCCTCAAATCCAAGACTTCATACCTCACCAAATTAGAACTCCTCTAACTATACCAATAAAAAAAAATCGGTCAAGTTGTGGTTAACCCCAATCCTTGACCGATTTCTATTGTGTAAGCCACCACAAATACAGCGGAGCTCAAATCTAGATACTGTTGATCAACGAATAAATTCCTCAGTGGTCAGTGGTCAGCTTTGTGGCACAGGCTTCCAGCCTGTGACCTAACCCATAAGCTGATAGCTGATAACTGATAACTGATCGCTTCAAAATAACCTCCACAATTCCTAGTCGCCAGGGCGTCAAAACCCTGGCAAAACCCTATCCTAGTCTACATAAAAATATCGAATCAAAAAGGTCATAACCTCACCAGGCTTTTCAGTAGGTTCTGGAGTGCTCCACTCGTCGGGATAGGCGTATTTAAGGGCATAGATGGCATTAATCGTATTCCGAACTTGTTCAGGAGAACCGATCAAAACGTACTTGACTTTCTTAGGTTTACGACCAGGGTTTTCAGGAGTTTGATTGTCATCGGAGTTAGGCGGAATGTTTTTTGTCATGATCAACAGTATCCTTAAATGGTGTACATTATTAATATATAAATAAATTAATCCAATGTCAAGGGGTTTAGGAATTTTTTTTATTACGAAATTTAAAATTGCTATAATAGTAAATAGGACATAAATAAGAGATTTATGTGGTTAGTATGGGGAGGGTATTTAGTGTGGTAATTTTGGTAAAAATATTAGAATTTTAGCCCAATTACAAACGCAATTGCTCCTACTCCCTACTCCCTGCTCCCTTCTCCCTGCTCCCTGCTCCCTACTCCCTATTCCCTACTCCCGACTCCCTACTCCCTATCCCCTAAACTAAAACTGTAGATGGAGGATTTTAAGCATGGCTAATTTAACGGTCAAAGATTTAGAAACGCTGCAAGCACAGCATCCTGATTATCAGATAGAATTAATAGGGGGAGAAATTATTTTTATGAGTCCTTCAGGGTTAGAATCCGATGAAGTAGCCATAGAAATCGCTGCTCAACTTCGTAACTGGGTAAGACCCCGCAAATTAGGAAGAGTTTCTGGTTCTAGTGGTGGTTTTCGCTTACCGAATAAAGATGGGGATGTTCGTGCCCCGGATGCGTCTTTTATCTTAGCTGAACGTCTACCTCGCACTACGGAAGATTACGCCGAATTAGTCCCTGATTTGACATTTGAGGTAAAATCTAAAAGCGATAGCCTACCAAAATTGCGCCAGAAGATACAGCAATTTCTGGAATTGGGAACTACAGTTGGGGTGTTAGTAGATCCGAGAACTCGCACGATGGAAGTTTATCGCCTCAATCAGGATAAAGTTGTGCTGGGGGATGGGGATGTGCTGCAAGTACCAGAATTGCTTCCTGGTTGGGAATTACCTATTGTTGAAGTGTGGGCACCGGAGTTTGATTGAGTATAGACAAGGGAACAGGGAATAGGGAATAGGGAAGAGGCAATAGGCAATAGGCAATAGGCAATAGGCAATAGGCAAGAGTGAGATTATAAAGTAGGGTGGGCAAAGTAATATAATCATTAATACTCAACAAAACCAAACTGTTTTTGCCCACCCTACTACTCTCCCCGATTCCCTGTTCCCTATTCCCTGTTCCCTATATAAACCTGTAAAACCATGAGATTCATCAGCCCGAAAACTGACTTTGCTTTCAAGAAAATCTTTGGCTCAGATCAGAGTAAGGATATTCTGATTTCCTTCCTCAATGCCATGATATACTCTGGTAATTCCGTCATCCAGGATTTAGAAATTATTGATTCCTATAGTGACGAGTATTTGGTAAATTTCAAAGATACTTATCTGGATGTTAAGGCAGTATTAGAGGATGAAACGACTGTCCTGATTGAAGTGCAAATCTGGAATGTAAAGGATTTCGAGAAGCGAGTGGTTTATAACTTGTGCCAAACCTATGGAAATCAACTTAAATCGGGAAAGATATATTTCGATATCAATCCAGTCATTGCTTTAACCATAACCGATTTTAAGTTATTCCCCTCAACCGAAAAAGTCATTAGCTGTTTTTACTTTCAAGAAGAAGAAGACCACTTGCCTTATCAGGAAAATGAATTAAAGTTGGTGTTTGTGGAACTCCCTAAATTTACTAAGCAACTGGAAGACTTGGAAAGTGTGATCGATAAGTGGATCTTTTTTATCAAAGAAGCACCCAACTTAGAAATCATTCCTGACCAGCTCAAAGAAATCCCACAGCTAGAACAAGCTTTAACAATAGCGAATCAAGCGGGGTTTAGTGAGTCAGAATTGGAAAAGATTTGGAAACAGGAAATGGCCTTGTGGGACTGGCGAGGTGCATTGAATTTTGCGAAAAGGGAAGGACGAGAAGAAGGACGAGAAGAAATAAGGCTAGAAGGACGAGAACAAGGTAGACTTGAAGGAAAATACCAGATTGCTAAACAGATGAAGGCCGCTGGGTTACCCCTGAGTGATATTGCTCAATATACGGGGTTGACTATCGATGAAATTAATCAGTTGTCCTAAGAGAGAAAGAAAAAGTTCAAAAAAATACCAATTAACGTAGGGTGGGCAAAATAGCAGGGCTATTTCATTCTAAATATAAACAAGATATGGTATAATTGAGCGCAAATTTAGTCTAATCCATCTACTCTTGTGTCTCAAATCGCAATTATAGAAGCCTTTGCAGAGCTCGAAGACCCTCGTCCATGCCGCCAGATTGTTCCGACCCCGTTGGCATGCTCCTTTAACCAACCAAAAATGAGAAATATTGTGGAAAACAAGTCCAATCACTTTAGCTTCGTTGGTTTTCCTGATTTAGATGCGATTGCCCTGGGGTAAGAAGGCATTTGCTGTCACTTCATTGAATAAGATTGTATTAGTTTCAGTAGCAGCAATTAAATAGTAATTCAAAGCCTAATAGAGATGGTTTAGAGCTTTTTGTTGTGAGGGTGAAGCCGCTTCATAGAGGGGGGTACCGTACAGCAGTGAAAGCTCAGGTTCACCCCAGTAATAATCGCTATTGCTGCTATAGTCGAAGTTTTTATACAACTGCTCTATTTTTTCGGTGTAATCCGACTCAGTGTTACGCCGATAATTAACATCCATCAGCTTAAGATTCTTGCGACCATGGACAACTTTTTCTGATGGAGTTGAAAATTGACTTCCTTTTTCTGGTGCTTTATGGGTTTTTAGCATACTATTATCCTTAGGACAAAATTTACGTAATCTACGTAATCTATAAGTTAGATGGTCTCCAGTACCCTGCAGTAGTGTTCATAGTAAACGTGGCAATTGGTAATGGGTAATGGATCAATAGTAATTACAATTACCAATTACTAATTACCAATTACTAAGCTTGACAATATCAATAATTAAAAATTACCAATTTAGGAAAGAGGAACTGGGCGATACTGACTGTAGTAATCTGGCATTTGGAGTCCTTGAATTTTCAAACTTTGTATTCGGTGTAAAAATGCAGCCCCATTCATGATGTGGTGAGCCACATCAACCACACTGCGATTATTTGGAGCAGCGAGGTAAGACCCTTGCACCCAGTTATTAAAGCTGCCCATTGCAGGTCCGCACCAAATCTGATAATCGATTTCTCTGCCTTTCTCCCCTGACTTCGACCAACGCGATGACAATCCTAGGTACCAGCGAAAAATCAGAGCCATTTTTACCTTAGGATTATTGGCAGCTTGTTTTATTTTATCAGGATTTCGTTGGGATATATAAGCTATTGTATCCTCCCAGATAGCTTCGATTTTTCTCTTGAAAATTTGTTTTTCCAGTTTTTCTCTTTCCTGGATAGGAATCGCTTCAATCGAGTCATAGCTTCTATATAACTCAAAGAGTTTCTGCGCCCGTAGGGGGAAGAGGGTACCTTTTTTGAGGACTTGAAGTTTTACCCCCATTTCAAACATATCTGCTGCTGGAGCCATGGTGACATCAGTCATATCAGCTTTAGCCAACACTTCCTTAGTATGTTGAGAGGTTCCAGCTTCAAGGCAAGACTGATTAATAGAGCCAGTCACAACATAAGCCGCACCCATCATAAAAGCAGCTAAGGCTGATTGTGGCGTACCAATCCCACCAGCAGCTCCAACTCTAATGGGGTTTTCATAACCATATTTTTCCTGAATTTCATCCCTCAAGTCCAAGATAGAAGGTAACAGACAAACCAAAGATCGATTATCTGTATGACCACCTGAATCAGCTTCTACGGTGATATCGTCTGCCATGGGAACTTTTTCTGCCAAAGTTGCCTGTAACTCACTGATTAATCCCTGTTCAACGAGTTTTTTAAGAATTTGTCTTGGAGCAGGTTGGAGAAATTTGGCAGCAACTTCTCTTCTGGAGATTTTAGCAATAACTTTATTTTTGATTTCGATTTGATTAGCTGTATTGAGTCCCAATCCAGCAGCTCGATAATAAACAATGTTGGGAGTTAAATCTAGAAATGCAGAGGCTTCTACAGTTTTAACACCATAATTGAGGAATAGATCAACAGCATGGCGTTCAATCGCAGGTTCACTGGGACTATGAATTAAATTAAAGGCGTAGGGACCTTGGGGTAAGGCCTGTTGAATACGCTTAATAGCTGCTTCCAGGCGGGAAGGACTTAATCCGCCAGCACCAAATGAACTCAAAATTTTCTCTTTGCCGAGAGCAATGACCATCTCCTCAGATGCAATTCCACCAGCCATCGCTCCAGTAACATAGGCAGATTTCACCCCATGAAAGGATAAAAAACTGGGATCGCCTAACTGTTGAATTTGTATTGGTGGAACTGCCATCAGCAGTTCTACTTGAGAGCTCTTGCCATTTTCCGAAGGATACCAGTAGCCTTCTTGGGTTATGCCAATCTGTCCTTGGGATCTAACGATATAACAGGACTTCTCTAAATCTAGCAGTTTAGCCTTAATTCCTCGATCATCAAATGCTATCTCATCCAAAGACCCTTTCCAACCTTGATTTTGACCATAAAAACAATTAAAAAATCCGATTTTATGATCCTTTTGATTATTATTTTTGCTTAGAGGTTTATCTAAACAAATGAATGCTTTAGAGCTAGTTTTAGTCATTATAATACAGCTTTTTTCAATTAATTATTAGAAGTCCATTACAGTTACCTGTCAAAACTTTGGTAATATCAAGTCCGATAGCTTATTTTAATTGGGTTTTAACGCTACCAGACTTGATATCAAATCAGGCTAGTTCAGGACTTACGTAAAGACACCAGATATGGAGTATAGTATGATCAGGCTAAATTCATAACTAAAGAAGGTTTTTGAAGTTCTTTAGTTAAATATGAAGATAAACTTTGGTGCTTAATTTTATAAACTGTACATTGATTCAAGTAAGCTAGTTTTTTCATAAAATTCCACACCAAAATGGCACAAGCAATATGGTTTCTTTGGATTCGAGATTTACGACACTGACAAGATTGTATGCCAGTCAATTGTTTAAGTTCCCGGTGAAACTCCTCTATTTTCCAACGATAAGAACAAGTTTATTTTACCTGTTCAATATCTGAGGCAGTTAATTCATTTGTGGCAATGTATTCCGTTCTATTGGTAGAAATAGTAACCCGAAATAACTTCACCTTTTTCTGGGAAGGAAACTTTTTTATTTTGAGCAATTTTCCTTGTTTAACATCTAAATCACTCCACTCCAATGAGTCAATTCTTTTGTATTTTTCTTTACCTCCTGTTTCATCCACCAATCGATTCTTTTTTAAAGGACAGTAGTAGATTTTTTTCCAGTTATCAATTAACGCCATTAGTCTTTGAGTGGCATACCAACTATCCATTAATACCCTTTTAAAGGGGAGTTTCTTATGAAACACAACATTTCTGAGTATATCTTCTACATGGTCTAGTTTAGTTTTTCCATCCTCTTCTGGAGCATATATACGGTAATCTATTACCCAAAATTTCCCAGTTTTAATATTAACATATATACAAGTTACTACTCCTATTCCTCGAACCACACTATGAGTATTACCACTGTATTGTTTTCGCACCAATTCTATTTTATTTGAAGGGTTTTTATCCAACACTGTATCGTCAAATACTAGATAGCCGTCGTCATCTAATTCAATAGATTCTTTGACATTTAACCACAAGGTTTTGGGAGTAATTTTTTCGGTTTTTAAATATCGGTTAATTTGAGCATGACTTAGTTTGGGAAGATGCTCTGCCAAATTAGTTATGGTGTAATTGTTTTGGCTACTCAACAAATATTGACAGTAATCTAGCTTGTCCAATCTTTATTACCATTATTTTTTTAGTTGGTTTCTCCCTTGATCTTATCATTTACTTTATCTGTTTTTACCGTTTAGGGATTGATTTTCTTTTTTATCGGCTTTACACGCTATATATAGCGTGCTTGCGTAAGTCCTGTAGTTAAAAGAGCCCACTGGTCCATGGTATTTAACTCAGGGACGCCCCTTGGACAGGAGTCGGAACTGTCCGTATTATGATTCAGAATCAAGCAACTGCTTTGAAAACGTTACTTGGTGCTGAATAATGTCGCCAATTTGCTTCAATGATTCTTGTTGATTCCTTAAAAAAGCAGCATGGTTTTTGGTGATGTGAGATGTATTATAACTCAGTTTTTTATACTGATTTTTGTATAATTCGCTGAAGTTTACTCCCAGCATCAAATTGTTACTGTTTTGGGCTAACTCTAGACTGTGATTATTCTCCAGCGGTATTTTAAGAGGCGGCTGACCAGAGTTAATTTCTTCGGAGGTTATAACGCTGTAATTTAAAGAAATATTAGCACTATTTTCAGGGTTGATGAGAGTCTTTTTAAGAGTTGGTGAAGTTACAGGTTTAGATGGTTTAAAATTGAGCAAAGTTTGTGGATGTTCCGAAGTCTGATGAATCAGGACTTTTGATGATAGAGCTTCGGCTATTTCCTGGTTAGTATTGGTCAAAATGGTGGACTTAATCGGGCTCCCACCCAAGGTTATAGTTTTAACCATTGAGCGCTGTTTCCCGGAATTTTCTGGTTCCTGAGTATACAGTGGCGACAAATCCAGAGAGACGTGATGACTAACTAGTTTTGCCAAGGCTTTGACAATAGAGGTATGGTCGTTTGAACCTCTTTTATTGAGGGAAACTGTGACATGTTCCTGATCCTTGAGGTTTTCACCAATCCATCTAGAACAAGTACTGCCAGCGCCTACCTCCACAAAGATCTTGGCTCCATTCTCGTAGACTTGGTTAATTAGCCGACGAAAATCGAGGGGCTGACAAAGACCCTTGGCGATCGCGTGACCAATAGCATGACTCTCAAGGGTAATGGGTTTGTAGTCGGCTGCGGAATAAAAAATAGTATCTGGTTGACTGGAGATAGGTAAACTTGTGAGTCTAGCAAGTTCATGGTATTCAGAAGCCATGGCGTCACAATGAAGTACATCATCGGCAGGAGCACGGAAGGCATCGCATTTGAGAGTGTCAATCATCCTCCGACAAGCTTGAGGATCACCAGCAATTACCACTTCTTTTGGCGTATTGATATGAGTAAGATAGACGCGATTCTCATGTTTGAGATATTCCACAACTTGGGATACCGGAGTCATCAGAACATAGGTACTCCAAATTTGTTCGTGCTGATCATCGTTGCCTTGGGGTAATCCCCAATACTCACGAACTGCGTTTTTAGGACCAGACAGTCTTCTGCGAAATATCTCAGAGGAGCTTAAGCCATCGATAGCTTGATCATAGTTACTCCAGACCGACTGACCAATCATCATACTAAGTTCCCCTAGGCTGTACCCAAAGGTAGATTGAGCCTGAACTTGGAAATAATCCCTCATGATTATGGTCAAGAGTCTAACAAAGCCCATTCCAGAGATGAGCATGCTATGGGAATCATCTAACAGTTGCTTTTCAAGGACTTCGACTTGCTTTCTGGATAGGGAATTTAAGCTCCTTGGATAAAAAAGTCTTTCCCTGAGCATCGAAGCCATACTGGCGATATGTTTATCTACCTCCTCGTAGACTTTGGGAAACAGTCGAAAAATATTCTGACCTAGTCCGATATAGGAATTAAAAGCACCAGGATAAACAAATGCAACGGTACCCCGTTTAGCCAGTGGTTTAGCTGTAAAATAGCTTCCCATAGGGGTTTGCCAGTCTTTACCTGTATCAAAAGCTTTGGGAATCCCTTTAATTGCACGCTGGATCTCTCGTTTTAATTCATCGTTGTTGTGTCCAAGAATTGCCAGGGTATAAGCGGCCTGAGAACGTTTTTTAAATGTGGCAAAGGTTTGGCGAGCAGCAGTAGATAGAGAAACACTATTTTCGATAGTTTGTTCTAAATTATGGAGCTGCTCGAGTAACTCCGATTGACCATCAGCAGCAATGGGAAACAGATAAAACGGTGTTTGCTCCAAATAGTTGCTGTTGCGATCGCACTGACTCTGTTCCTCTGACAAAATTATATGGGCATAAGTCCCATCCATTCCCATACCGTTAATTGCTGCTACTCGTTTGGTGCTCTCTGGTTCTAAAAACCAAGCTCTTGATGCACTTGCCACATAAAATGGACTACCTTGCCAAACCTCAGGCATTTTAGGACCAGTCCATTGAGGTGTTGCTGGAATATATCGGTGATAGAGACAGAGTGCCGTTTTGATTAAGCTAGCAATTCCTGAAGCAGCATAGGTATGACCAATATTTGCCTTGACACTACCTATGGCACAACTTAAATCAGCCTTAACAGTTTGATAGGCTTGGGTTAATCCGCAAATCTCTGCCTCATCCTCCTGAGCTACTCCACTACCAAACACCTCTAAATAGCCAATATCCCCAGGTGTGATGTCTGCTTGAGTATGAGCCTGTTGACACGCTTGTATGACAGCTTCAGCCAGAGGCGGTTGCGGGAAGGGATTGACCTGGTCTGATGCGTCACGGGCTTGTACCAAACTCATAGCATCAATCACTGCATAAATACGGTCTTGCTCCTGCTTGACTGTATCAAGACGCTTTAAAACCACAGCGCCAGCCCCTTCACCAACCATCCAGCCATTAGTGTTTTGGTCGTAACTGAGGGTATTGACTCCTGTGTTGACCTTTGCCAATTGGTTTCGCAACAAAACATTTTCCACACTGCCAGCTAGGTCAACAGCACCCACAACCACCGCATCTACCTCCCCAGCAGCGAGTAATAGTTGTGCCGTTTCTAGAGCTTTGAAGGTGGAATTTTCCCCAGCACCGAGGGTGAAGGAAAGCCCGTTGAAATCCCACAGAGCAGAAATACGACTGGCTGTGATCACACCGAGGTAACCGAGATAGTCACTGGTTTTTGCCTGGTGGTGGATGCTATCTTTAACAATGCTTTCTAAGGTATCGATAGCTTCGGAGGTTGAGGATTGATTCGTATCAACAAAACCTTCTTTGAGTTGCCAAGACAGATGCCATCGCTGCTGAAGCTGATGACCAGAAAGTTCGGTTTCTGCAGCGATAATCACTGCCACATTTCCCCCCTCACTTAGTCCTGCATCTTTGATAGCACGCTCGGTTACCTTAAGCATTAGCAGTTGTTGAGGGTTGAGTGTCTCTGCTTCATTGGGCGGTATCTTAAACCGTAATGTATCAATGTCAAAATCTTGGATGTAAGCGCCTAAGGGTGCTTTACCATCTGTCAAGCCATAGTGCTTGAGCAATTGCTTTTGGTCGTCGATTCCCTTCCAGCGTTGCTTAGGAAGGGGCATAAAATGCTGGGTTCCATCATAAATACTACGCTCAAACCCATCCAAGCCATCACAAGAGCCAAAAAAGCTGTCCATGCCCACAATCGCCATCTTAGTAGCCGGCACCGGTGTAGAGGCTTCCGGTTCAAAATCAGGAATTTCTTCGACCTGAGTGGATTGCTCAAGAATCAAATGAGCATTATTTCCGCCAAAACCGAAGGCATTGATGGCTGCGCGTTTAAGCGGTTTATTGTTCGGCCAGGGAGTTGCAGCTCGAACCACTTGCTCCGCTGCAATCACATTATTAGGAGAGCTGAGGGGAGTCGTTATATTAATGGTCGGGGGTATTACACCCTTAGACATACTCAAAATGACTTTAATCATGCTAGCCATACCAGCAGCAGTTAGCAGGTGACCCAAATTAGATTTGACAGAACCCACCAGCATAGATGCTTGATGCTGACCAAAGAAGGTATCTACAGAGCCTAATTCAGTGGTATCACCAAGGAAAGTACCAGTAGCATGGCATTCTAAGTAATCGATGCTCTTTGGACTAATGTTTGCCTCAGCATAAGCTCGTTTATAAGCTAAAATTTGGCCTCGGGGGTTCGGACTCAGCAGGTGCTTTCCCCGACCATCATTGGATAATCCGTTACCACAGATTGTGGCATAAATTTGATCACCATCTCGAATCGCGTCACTGTAGCGCTTGAGCACCACCATACCAATCCCATCGGCTGGGGTTAGACCTTTGGAAGATTGATCTAAGGGTCGGCTGATATCATGTTCAGGGTAACCCTGAACACCAGAAAATAGCATGCGAACATAAATTGGATCGGCATGACTAATGGCTCCCGCTAACATCAAATCAGCTTTGTGGGATAGTAGGTAATGACTTGCCAATTTCACAGCATACAGTGATGAGGAACAGGCCGAGTCTAGGGTATAGTTAATATCGGATAGAGAAAAAGCTTGGGCGACTAACGCTGAGAGCACCCCAGAGTTCATCCCATTATACAGAGATAATTTGGCAGATTTCGGTAATTTTGCCAACTGAAAGTTTTGATTCTGCAAAAGCTCCCTAAGTGCAGCTTCGATAGTGTGCTGATAAATCGATCCAAAGAGTTCATTCGAGAGTGGAGTAAGGCTTGAGAGATTACCCAAAATTACACCACACTTTGAGAGCACACTGTCATTGCTCAAATAATTACTGTCTTGTAGTGCTTGTTTGGCAACATACAGGCACCTTTGGAAGAGAGGATCTAACCCTTCCAGAAGTTCTGACGGCAAGTTGTATCCAGTGACATCGAACGTAAAATCTCGGATATATCCTCCCATTAAGGAGTAGGTTTTATCCGGTTTATTTTTTAATGGATTAAAAAATTTTTCCGGATCAATTCCCATATCCTCTTCAGTTAATAAGGAAGTGGAATCTTTTTGGGTAATCAGATTCTGCCAGAATTCTTCTGGAGTTTTGGCATCAGGGAAAAGGCAAGATAATCCAATTATTGCTATTTTATCCATAGATAATTTGTAAGAAAGAAAATAATCAGTTTAAAAAAATGATAGTTACGGTATTCAATTAATTTCTATTAGAAAATTAGATGCCCTTTGATCCTATAGGATAAATAGTTCCTTTCCAGCCAAGCCAACGGGAGTAGATTTGTCCTTCACGATTATGAGTTATAATATCAACAATGACATTTTTATTGACTTTAGATTTGAGTTCCGTAGATACATAAAATGTTTCTCCCGCTGGAATCATGGCAAATTGTTCAAATTTTTCCGATTGGGCAGGTAACAATTCCTCTTGATGAAAATAATAAATCAAAATTCCAGTCGCGTGTGTCTTAAGATCAGCGATGTAGGGATTGAAATTTTGAATGGGAAACTGCCCTTGTTGTCGGTCACTAATAGATGACCAAGCACAGGCTGCCGTAATTTTTGTAGGAGTTAGATTCAAGACCCGTTTCACCCCCCAAAAGGAAGGGCCATGAAATAAGGAAGATTCTTCACTTTGATATAATGATGATGGAATCTTTTCAGTAATTTTAGAATCTTCCTCAACGTTAGCATTCTCATAAGTGGGAGCACTAGGAATTTCTCTGACTAGCTTAATATGAACCCGATAATGCTCATGATAAGGAATTTTACTTTCTTGTTTTTTCGTCCGAATTTTTGCTTCAAATTCTATTGAACCGTCATTGGTCTTAGCAATTTCTTTCAAATCCAGAATATATTCCCTTGCCAGAGTATGATTGAAAATAATCCCTTTAAAGAACTTGAAATTTGTGTAACTGAAGAATTTGTAACCGGGATAGAGTTGTTCACAGGCATTAATAATCCATCCTACGGCACAAGTAGCTGGCAATACTGGATAACCGCCAATGACGTGATCTTGTAAAAAGGGATTAGCGTCCACTGTCAACTTGCGGCGAATACGATAGCTTCGTAACTCAGGGTTTAACTCCCCTAACACCGGTTCCAGTGGAGTGCCAATCACCACTTGCGCCGTGTCCTGATTGGCACTATCCAGTTCTTTAACTAGCATGTTTGTCCCCACTGGGATCGGAATAATTTCAATGTTGCGCTTAGCAAACGCCTTCTTGAGTCCGGAAGTCACCATACCACTGTCCCAAGGTCCCCAATTGATGGCAACTACATGGCAGGAGGGATGATGTTGCTTGACCAGATGAGCTGATTTGTTGAGAATTTCATTTGCGATCGCATAATCCGACTGACCGATATTTCCGTAAAAACCAGCTACAGAGGAAAATAGAACTAAATAATCCAGTTGACCTGGGCTGACACAACTCAGCAGATTTTGGAAACCCTTTACTTTGGTAGCATAAACCCTTTCAAAATCTTGTTCCGATTTCTTTTCAATTAATTTATCCGCTAAAACCCCTGCTCCGTGGATAATACCGGTAATTGGACCCATGCGCTCAACCACAGTCGCGAGCTTTTGCTGTAAGGCTAAAGCATCGGTTACATCAACATCAATATAGTCTGCCTGACCGCCTGCTTCTTCAATTGCCAAGAGAGTTTTGTGAATTTCTCGACTCGAAACAATTGTCTTAAATACCCGTTGTACTTCCATGGGGGTAGGCTTCTGTCCTTGGCCAAGGATATTGTTCATAATCCGTTTTTTCAATTCAGATTCATCAAAACAATCCTTTGCCCAATCTGGTTCATCTGTCATGATTGATGAACGACCCAGTAGGATAAATTTGCATGGTTGGTGCTGTGCTATCCGAATCACGCACTCAGCGGTAATGCCTTTTGCTCCCCCACTGACAAGAAACACTGATGATTGACTGATTTGAATTGTTTGGATCATAAAGTCTGCCAAGAATTTTAGAATTAATTAATTGATAAATAGTTATGATTATTTAACTCTCATTGTCAGGGGTGTCCAACTAGCCTTTGTGGCACTCCGTCAGGGGTCAAGCTACATTGGCTGAGCAAGCCTCAATAAGACACAAAAGGAAATTGTTAGTAAATATTTCTATCGTCTCCTTACTGATTGATGGCTCAGAAAAAATAAAATTTAAAATCATTTTTTCGTTAAAGGTTGTAACATCAAGCAATACACTTCCCCCACGGGCTCTGTTCGCTGCTGCAAAGCTTATTTCTTCTAGTGTAAATGAACCATATTTATTAGGTATATGAACTTTACCAATATTGCTTATAGATACGGTTTATGAGCCTCGATTAGCGTTACTAAATAACTTCTTAGTCAAGGCTGTAATTATCAAAATAACTCTAAATATATTCACTCCCTTCAAACGATATTCGATCTGTTTTTTAACATTCCGAGCTAAATCCCAAAATGATAAATTGCTTTGTAAGGTGTGATATGAGGTAACACCTGAAACTACCATCCCCATGACCTCATCACTGACCACTGGTTCCAAGCGTCTGCGCAAATCAACATAGGATAGGCAACTGACAGACAACCTTTTTTTATTATTTGCTGTGATGCTTTTCGCAGCACTCAACAGCATCGCCCCACACAGGGCACCGTGTACTGTTGTCTTTTCCTTTTTGCAATGATTGATTAACTGTTGGGTTAAGCCTTTGTCTAAGGATTTTTGCACCATACCACAACGGCGTAAATTAATGGGTACGGACTTTTCAAAGCTGAGAGTTTTTGGTCGATGCCAAACCTGATTAAAAATTATTCGTAATAATATAAATGATCTATGCCAAATCCCTTGGAATCCCCTCGTTGATATAGGAATTAACCTATCTATGGGTGGGAGTATCGGCAAGGGAAGTACTGAATTTATTGGTTCCGCACAGTGAATTTTCTGGCAGTAGGTCAAAATTGCTGAGTGCAATTGGACACAAGATAAGGCGTCTGATATGGCGTGGTGGGTTGATGTAATCAGATAGCTCGCACTATTTTCACTCTCAGCACGAACTAGTACTGCCCGCATCAAACCTTTATCACTCTCAATTCCCTGATTCAGCTCTTCGAGAACAACCTCTTGCCAGTGTTCGTTGTAGAGATTTTCAACCACACGCAAAGGAATCTTGGACACCCCTCCAGTTTTAAACCAGAGATTATCTAACGAGCCAACAATACGACAGTTAAGACAAGGGTAACGGTCTTGAATCAGGTCAAGAGCTTGTCTAAGAATTTCTTCACTCAGAGGTCCTTTGACGCGACTCATCGTTACTACATAACTCGATGTAGCAAGGCGATTTAAGATTTCCGTCCCTTCCTCGACAGGAAGTAGCTTTCTGTTTAGGGTTTCTTCTGGGGAAATTTGCGACATTGTTAACATATTCAAGGTTTTGCTTGATTGTTCCAGTTTGTTAAAGTAGACCCTAATTTTTGCTACTCGTTACACTCAGCACTCAGCACTCATTACTCAAGCACTATATAGTAAACTACACCCTGCTTTTTGCCACTAGTTACACTCAGCACTCAAGCACTATATTTAGATGGATGGCTCAGTGCTCAGGGTTACTCGTCCGAGTGAACTATATCCAACTTCAGTAATATAATGGTTAGGATCGTGAAGTTCAGCCATGATGTACTGAGCCGAGCCCTCAGCATTCAGCTCAGGACTCAGATCAATGCCCCGACAAAATACCGATTTCCATTCAATGTTTAGGGTTTTAGTCAATCCAAATAGACCCGCACCAATTGCACCAAAGTTCACGTTTTTTGCTAATCCAAACGCTCCATCAAGACGAGTAACAGTCATGAAACAACTGCGTCCTTGACGCGCTGCTTGATTCAGTGATGGTTTGAGATGTTTGGCAATCAAAAAGACCTGCTTAAGAAGAGCTTTTTCTAGGTCAAGAAAGGTAATCCCATGATTGGGCCCGGTCTCAAGGGCAGGATTGAGATGAATGAATGCAGCAACCGAACCATAGTTAGCAGTAATTGCTGCCAATTGTTGTTTCAAATGCTCCTCACTCAAATCGTTCAACACAATACGACTAACTCCTTTCGGTAAAGGTAGTTGTTCTGCAATCAGGGATTGGGGAAAACTTAAGACCACCACTTTCCAGTCACGGTCTGTTAGGGATTGAGCCAGTTTGGATGTAGTTAGTGAACCATCATCGGTTAACAAAACAATATGCTTGTCAGGTAACGCGAAATCCAAACTATCTGGCTCAGGTAGAGTTTTAAGTTTTACCAAACAGCGTGGAATATTATGATCTAGCTCAAGTTGCTCACTAGAAGGCTGCTGCTGGAACTTTTTTTTTTCAGTCGTCGCTGTCTGCTGTTGAAGATACTCAACAATTTGACCAAGAGTGCGAAGTTCTCCGAGTTGCTCTGGATTCGCTTGAGGCAAATCAGGATACATCTCTTGCAAAGCACCTAGAATTTCGACCCGTTTGATGGAGTCAATGCCTAAATCCGCTTCCATGTCCATATCCAGCTCTAACATTTCCGCTGGATAGCCGGTTTTTTCGCTAACCACATCGAGCAGAGTTTGACCGATGGCGTTAACATCTATAGCTGGTAGTGGTGTGGGATTTTCTAGCGCTATATTGTCACCAACTGGTTTAACCTCATTACTTTCCACTGGCTCAGATTCGATTATTTGCATCTGAGCTAAGTCAGTATCAGTTGTTGCTTCAGGTTGGACAGGGAGAAACTTAGAACCATAGGACTGTAGGTATTCCACGATTTGACCAAGGGTACGCAGTTCTCCAAGTTGCTCTGGATTGGCTTGAGGCAAATCAGGATACATCTCTTGCAAAGCACCTAGAATTTCGACCCGTTTGATGGAGTCAATGCCTAAATCCGCTTCCATGTCCATATCCAGCTCTAACATTTCTGCTGGATAACCGGTTTTCTCGCTAACCACATCGAGCAAATTTTGACTGATGGCGTTAACATCTATAGCTGGTAGTGGTGTGGGATTTTCTAGCGCTATATTGTCACCAACTGGTTTAACCTCATTGCTTTCCACTGGCTCAGATTCGATTGTTTGCATCTGAGCTAAGTCAGTATCAGTTGTTGCTTTAGGTTCGACAGGGAGAACCTTGGAACCATAGGACTGTAGGTACTCCACGATTTGACCAAGGGTACGCAGTTCTCCAAGTTGCTCTGGATTAGCTTGAGGCAAATCAGGATACATCTCTTGCAAAGCACCTAGAATTTCCACCCGTTTAATCGAGTCAATGCCTAAATCCGCTTCCATGTCCATATCCAGCTCTAACATTTCCGCTGGATAGCCGGTTTTCTCGCTAACCACATCGAGCAGAGTTTGACGAATGGCATTAATAGCCGTAGCTGCTGATGCTGAAGATACTACTTTTGCTGTTGGCTCAACCTTGACTTCAGTTACTAAACTTTCCTCAACGGATGTTGAGACATTGCTTAAAGCTGGCTGTGTTTCTGGCTCCTTAACCAGGGTAGTCCTAGGAACAGTTATAAATGCTCTCGAGCTACTTGAGCTATCAGAAAGATTCTGTTTAACTGTTTCTTCTTGCTTTACAACCTCCCCATTGTCAGAGGTTTGGCTATCCTGCTGGTCTACTAACTTATGTTTTGGCTTAGTCGCTGTAGTGAGTTTGGTAGTGCCTGGCAAATTATTGAGACTATCCTGAGCGCTAGTAACTGATGTTGTCACCGTTGTAGGAGTAGGTTGTTTGGTTAACTCCTGATTCCCCACCAATTGATTCCCTACAGCAGTTTCTAGCACTGGTTGATCAACAACCTCACCTGTGAGAAGCTGTTGATACTGCTGTTTTACCAGTTGGAAAAAGTTTTTAGTATAGTCTACCTGATGGTTTAAATATTGTTCATGGACGTTGAGAGTTTGAGCTTGCTGCTGGTGAAACTGCATCATACTGCGCTCTAAGCTCTGTAGGACAACTTGCTTGGTTTGCGCTTGTTGATCAGTTCCGTTGCTGTTGCCAAACAAGGAATGCTGCTGCTGCATCAGTTGAAAAAAGGTTTTGGCATATTCCAGCTGATTGTTCAGATATTGTCCGTGAACCTGTAACGTTTCACCTTGATGCTGACTAAATAACTTCAAGCTGTACTCTAAGCTCTCTAAAAGACGTTGAGAATTTACAGATAGGGTTGGTGTTGAGGGCATGTTCGATTCAAGAGCGGGTTGAGTAAGAGCTAGTGCTGGTTTGGCATCAGACCTGTCATTGGTGCTACTCCCAGAGGAGGTCACAAGATGCCCATTTGGCTTTTGAGTAGGTTGAGTGGGAATTGATGTGGGTTTGCTCTGAGAAGTCTCCATGGGACGTAACCGAGATGTGGGCTGGATGAATGGCGAGAGTGCAATCCTGTTTCTTGGGTTCTGGGCCATAGCCCCCTTGCCATTGCTCTGGCTAGAGCGATGTCCATTACTCAGGGATGGTGTCGATGGAGTAACAACCTTAGTTGAAGAACTCTGCTGATGATTGGCCTTAGCTGTCTTACCATTGCTCTGGCTAGAGCGATGTTCATTACTCAGGGATGGTGTCGGTGGAGTGACAACCTTAGTTGAAGAACTCCGCTGATGATTGGCCTTAGCTGTGTAACTATTGCTCTGGCTAGAGCGATGTCCATTACTCTGGGATGGTGTCGGTGGAGTGACAACCTTAGTTGAAGAACTCCGCTGATGATTGGCCTTTGCTGTGTAACTATTGCTCTGGCTAGACCGATGTCCATTACTCAGGGATGGTGTCGATGGCTTGACAACCTTAGTTGAAGAACTCTGCTGATGATTGGCCTTTGCTGTGTAACTATTGCTCTGGCTAGACCGATGTCCATTACTCAGGGATGGTGTCGATGGCTTGACAACCTTAGTTGAAGAACTCTGCTGATGATTGGCCTTTGCTGTGTGACCATTGCTCTGGCTAGACCCATCTCCATTGGTGAGCATTTGTGTCAGTGAAGTTTCCACTGTAGACCCATGAGTTGCCCCATTATCCTGAGCAAGAGATGTCACTTGATGTCCATCCTGCAAAGCCTTTTCAAAAGCCTTTTTCGTCTTTTCTGACACATAATTAGCGCAATTTAACCGGACATTGAGCCGTTTTTTGTCAGTCTTGGGTGCTGGAGGCTCAATTTGGTAGGGGTCGAGGTTTTTCAAGGGCAAACCAGCAACGCGCAACTGGATAACCGCTTGACGCAATTGGCGATCGCTATCCTGTTGACGACTCGCATTTAAGGCTACGGCGACATGGGGTTTATCACCAAGAATATCCTTTACTAAGTGGGTCAGGATGCTCCGAGGTCCAAACTCAACAAAGCAATACCCCCCTGCATTGTAGATAGTTTCGATTTCCTGCTTGAACAGTACTGACTTGCTTGAATGTACTCCCAAAATGTTTTTAATGTCTTGGGGTTCAGTGGGATAACGCTCCCCAGTCACATTGGTATAAACCGGAATTTTTGCTTTTTTGAACCTAACTGCTTCACTCGCTTGAGCAAAAACTTTTTGGGCATGCCCAATCAGAGGAGTATGGAAGGCAGCGGAAACTGGCAGCAAAGTAGCAGAATACCCTTTTTCAGTCAACAGTTCCTTTACCTTCGCAATTTCTGCTGTTGAACCGGCTAAGACCACTTGGTGATTGGAATTGAAATTGGCAATGGTAACTTGAGGAAAACTATCAATAACCGCTTTGACTCGATTAACTTCTCCGTTCACCGCCAGCATTGCTCCCGGATCAAAATTTGGATCATCTGGGGTTGCCATTGCCTGGCCTCTAGCTTTAACTAGGAAAAAGTAATCCTCATCACTCAAAACTTCAGCAGCCCAGAGAGCAGTGAGTTCTCCAAAGCTGTGTCCAGCAATAAAATCAGGCTTAAATCCTGCCTGTTGTAGAATCTTATAAAGACCAACACTGAAGGCTCCAATGGCTGGCTGAGCATAATCTGTACGTTGCAGTGCTTCAGCCTGGATATGCCGTTGAGCTGTATCAAACACAGGCGCAGGAAAAACCTTTTCTGAAACGGGCTTCAAACTATCCTTGAGGAACAGACTATCCATATAACCATAGGTCTGGCGCAAACAAGGGAAATTCATCACCAGTTCCCGCCCCATTTCTAGATACTGGGAACCTTGACCTGAAAACAGGGCAACGACTTTTCCTTCCAGCTTGATACCACTGTCACGATAGTAGATCCCTTGGGGATGATTCCACGATTGTGCTTGTGGTTTCTTTTTCAGGTAGTTAATAGTTTTTTGTAAGCATCTGCAAGCTTGTATTAGAGAATCCGCCACAAACCCCACTCTGGCTTCAGTGACCGGAATTTCTTCAGCTTTACAGCTATCAATCAGTTCCTGGTAGTGCTCCTCTCCAGTCTTAAATTGTAATTTTTGTAAGGTATCTTCACAACGAGCTAACAATTGCTCTGGTGTTGGCGCAGACAGGAGAATGGACTCGGAAGTGTGGTGTAAACGATAGGCATGATTGTTTTCCTGTTCATATTCTTCTAGAACAACATGATAATTCGTGCCACCAAAGCCAAAAGAACTCACACCAGCACGCCTTGGCCCATCTCCTTGAGCCCGAATCCAGGGTCGGCTTTCAGTATTCAAATAAAATGGTGAATTATCAATATCCAGTGTTGGGTTGGGGTTGGTGATGTTGATAGTAGGTGGCAAGATTTTGTGGTGTAGAGCCAAGGCAGTTTTGATTAGACTAGCTGCACCAGCCGCAGCTTTGGTATGCCCAATCTGGGATTTAACAGTACCGAGAGCAACATACTGTTTTTTGGGGTTGTTTTCACTAAAAACGTCCTTTAGAGCCTTGAATTCACTGGGATCCCCAGCTCTAGTCCCCGTGCCGTGTGCTTCAATCAGGCTGACACTGGTAGGAGAGAAACCTGCATCTTCGTAAGCCCGCTTCAAGGCTTTCGCTTGTCCTTCTGGGCGAGGAGCGTAAATGCTTTTATATCGACCATCACTGGACGTACCAATGCCTTTGATCACAGCATAGATTGTGTCATTATCTCGCTTAGCGTCCTCCAGACGTTTGAGTACCAGCATCCCGATGCCTTCACCCAGCATCATTCCATCCGACTCAGCATCGAAAGGCTTAATAGTCTGGCTTGGCGAGATGGCAGGGGTTTTGCTGAAACAAATATAGGCAAACAGAGAGTTATCCGTATCAACCCCTCCAGTCAGCATCATGTCAGCGCGATGCTCACTCAGCTCACTCATTGCCATTTTTAAAGCACCTAATGAGCTGGCACAGGCGGCATCCACTACACAGTTTGTTCCCCCCAAATCTAGACGGTTGGCAATGCGTCCAGCAATAACATTAGCTAGCATCCCGGGAAAGGCATTTTCGTTCCACTGCACATAGGCTAGCTTGATTTTTTCTACAATTTTTTTAGTATCCTGATCCGATAACCCACTACTTTTTAGGACTTTCTCCCAAATCGGATACTGCAATCTCACTGAAAGTGGTGTACCTAGTTGTTTTCCCAGTGCCGACCCTAGGATCACCCCAGTACGCTCTCGATTAAACTCCCGGGATTTGCCATAGCCCGCATCTTCCATCGCCTCCTTTGCCACTACTAGACTTAACAACTGGGAAACATCTGTTACTTCGAGGATATTCGGAGGGAGCCCAAACTCCATGGGGTTAAAATCGATATGTGGGATAAATCCCCCTTTTTTACAGTAGGTTTTGTCCGGTGCCCTGGGGTCTGGATCGTAGTAGTCGTCTACATTCCAGTGGGACGCAGGAACATCAGTAATGCAGTCGATTTTTGCAATAATATTCGTCCAGTATTCTTGCAAATTTCTGGCTTTCGGTAAAAGCGATGCCATCCCAACAATGGCGATAGGAGTTTGTGGCAGTTTTTGGTTAATATTGCTTGATTCTGTTAATTTATCCGACATCGTGTCTTTCCCTTGGATACGTTGGATCAGATTCTTTTCAAAGCTATCCAAGTCCTCTTGGAGCTGGGCCAATGCCATGTCAAGTTTAGAATTAGACATAGACTGAGTCTTAACCACGGTAAACTAGTTAACTTAATTTATAGTTTCATTTTTTTGTGATAATCAAACTAGTGTTATAAACTGAATTGCCAAGTTTATTTATTTAGTTTTACGGCTTTTAAATAAAAATTAATAGTATTAAAAAATATATTGTTTACCAATTATCACTGCTATTTAAGCTATTGTAAATAGTATGGATTGCCCTAGGGGATGACTTGGATAATATTTTTACAAATTTCATGTGCTGAATGTTTATTCTTGACTGTTTGTAAAGAGACATAAAAAACTACCAAGAGAGGGACGTGTGGGAATAGAGGGAAGTAGGAGAAGAGCAGGGGTGATTGTGTTTTAACCCTCACCACTATTGGCGCTTATTAGACAGGTTTATTTAGCATAAATTAGCCCCTGAATTTCCAGCAAACTACTCTATAGCAGTCCTAAATGATTCGTGAAATATATTGGCCAAAGCAAACGCTGTAACCCTTGCCCAGCAAAGATTCCAGATTTTGCTAATTTTACAAATGATTTAGGATTGCTATATCTGGTTCAGTTATGATTAACAGGTTTTAATTACGGCTTAATTTGACCCTATACCCTTTCAAGTTGTCATCCCCTGAAGTATTCAGCCATCAGCTAAGGCGCTACATGCTTACTGTACTTGCGAGCTATCAGCTATTGATGATTCCTGCAACAGAACTGAGTCAGAAGCAACCCATCACGAAGCGCGTCGCTCACGAAAACAAGCTTATGGGGGAACTCTCTTTATTGATCAGACGTTGGATTAGATTAGCTGTTTGCACAGCATGCCTGTAGCGCCTTAGCTCAGGATTTGATAGGTGAATGCTTACCCTAAAATACCAAACTTTTTTCTCCAGACAAAGTTTATCTATCTAGACCGATAGCAGCAATATACTTGGTATAAATGATAACATTGACCACATTAATCGTAGAAAAATTATCTGAATTTAACCTAGTCAATCTCTACGGGTTGACACCTTGAATCAGATAAACATTCAAGAAATAAAATAATTTTTCCTCAACTAGTAGCACAGGAGTGTCGCCTGTTACCGTTTTTTTCTGTTGAGCTAAACTAGGGTTAGCATCGTCAAATTAGTTTCAATAAGTCATGTAGTTTGACAAATAAATCCAGAGTTACAGGTTGAACTATCACTTAAATACAATAATCATCCCATTTATCAAATATCAGATATCTATTTGATAAATTTTGTATAAATTATTGATTAAGATAATGGCGATTATAGCGTTAGGTAGAGCTTTGAGTCGTCAAACACTAGGACTCTGTCAATTTAGTTTTTAGGCTTAGGGCAAGGTGTTAGATGTTAGCTGTTAGCTGTTAAGTGTTAGGCTTTTACATCCCTCACGGGAAGAAAAATTAGCTCCTAGCCACGGCATCAAATCCCCTGTACCCACTTCACGCCAAATCACCTCCCCTTTTACGGACAATGACTTCTTCGAGATCAGATAGAATTAATCGGCTGCCAGCCTTTAATAACTGTTGGGTTAACTCCTGTCCAAAACCACCCGCTGCACCGGTAATGAGTACAACTGCCTCTCGTAGATGAGTCATATTCCTGATTCGTAATTGATTTATACAGAACTTCTATTAAATCATTCAAAAACTGTGAATGAAATTCCGAAAAATCAAGATCAAGTAATGGTAAAAAATTGGTAAAGACCTAAAATTTACCCGCACAGGCCGATATCGTGCCTATAACGTTAAAAAGTACCTAAAAATAAAAAAGTCTCTTTTCCTCAAGCTTATTAATAAATTGAATCCGTATTTGAATAGACGAAAAATATATATTTTATACAGAGTGATTTTATCCAAATACAATTTTTTATTTTAATTTATCTAGAGTTAATCCCAGAGCCAATTCATTGACAGTTTCAGGTAATAATTAGTATGATTGAGCATTCACTATGTTGTTTCAATAAAGATCTCCAAAATCTGTGGTTGGATAGGCTCGGGGTATGCAACAATTAGTTGAGAAGCTAGCGGCTGCTTAGGTAACTTGAGTTAATTATCTCAGGATAAATATTTGTCTTGGTTGTAACTAATGCCTTGACCACTACCTTACCGTTACCTCTAATAGGGATGACAGACTGTAGCCTCAATCACCCTATATGACTTCAGAAACGGTCATTGTTTTGACCAAAGCCGCCTGGGAGCATAATTTTTCTACCAAGTACAAGGAAGAATAGGGAGTTTTAATTTTCGTGAAAGCCTCCATTTTTGCTACCGCTAATATTTTATTAGCTACTTTGGTAATTTTGGGAGTTGAGGTCAAACCTGCTACATCTCAGTCCTTAAATTTGGCTGATCAGGAACAATCTGATATCAGGAATTTTTTGAGCAGCCTATCGTCAAATAATCCAACTATTTCCAATAATAATTCCTTCTTGAACAGACTATTGCCTTTGCCCATAGTCAACAGCAGAACATCAGGTAGTAGTCAAAGCTCAGATAATATACTAGCGGAATTTATTACTGTCCTGAAAGTAGGCACCCCAGGTCCCGATCCTTTTGTAGGGGATTCAGGGACTAATATCATTTTCACTCGTACTGGCAATGATATTTTACTGGGTGTCGATCCTGGTGCTCCTATACCTGGTCAAGGAGAAATTGATATCTTAATTGGTGGTCCTGATAGTACTAGTGACGGATCGAGCGCCAATGCCCCTACCAGAGACCGATTTTTGTTGGGGGATGAAAATAATCCCTACTACGCTGGCGGTACCGGATTCCGAGGGAAGAAGGACTATGCTTTAATTGGAGACTTCGATCCCAACCAAGATACTATTCGGCTTCACGGCGACTCAAGTAATTATACTCTGAAACCGATCGGACCGAAAAAAAATGGCACAGCCATATATCTGAATAATCCTAGACCTGATCTGATCGCCGTTTTGCCAGGAGCTTCTGGTCTGAGTGTAGATGGTGACTACTTTGAATACGATAATACTCCCCCATCCCAACAACCAGCTTTCGATAATGCTCAGCAGTTGGGAAGTGCCAGTGTTGATATCGCGTTTAACGTTGGTACTGATAGCGTTGGTAATGTATACGTTACAGGATGGACTCAAGGGGATTTGGGCCAATCCAATGCTGGATCTCAAGATGCCTATGTAGCTAAATACAATAGCCAGGGTCAACAACAGTGGGTTAAACAGTTGGGGACTTCTGGTGAGGACCGCTCCTTTGATATTAGCTTTGACAGCAATGACAATGTTTACATTGCAGGCACCACCACGGGTAACTTAGGGGGGTCTGTGGTTGGAGGAGATGATGCCTATTTTATTAAGTTAGACAGTAATGGCAACACGCTGTTGAGTCAACAGTATGGAACTTCCCAATTCGACACTGCCTTTGCCATTGATGTTGATAATAACGGTAATATCTACACTGGGGGATATACTACAGGTGACTTAGGGGGAGTAAATGCTGGATCAGATCAGCCCATTCCCCTGTTTGATGATCCCTATGTGGCCAAGTTTGATAGCAATGGTAACCAGTTGTGGGCTAAACAGTTTGGTACTGTTGAGTTTGACGAACTTTACGGTGTCGCCGCCGACAACAATGGTAATGTCTTTGCTACAGGATTCACTACTGGTAAATTAGGCGAAGAGCATGCTGGCTTGTATGATGGCTGGTTGACGAAGTTTGATAGTAACGGTGAGCAGTTGTGGATTGAGCAGTTTGGTACTTCTAATTATGATTTTGCCTGGGATCTTGCTCTTGATAGCTCTGGTAATGTCTACAGCACAGGATTTACCTTGGGCTCTTTAGGGGGACCGAATGCTGGGTATTATGATGCCTTTTTGGTTAAATATGACACCGATGGCAACCAGCTATGGACTCAACAGATTGGGACTTCTGGTTCTGATAGCGCCTTTGCTATTGACATCGACAGTGACGGCTTTATTTATATTTCAGGAATCACTGATGGTGATTTAGGAGGAACCAATGCCGGACTCAATGATGTCTTTATTGCCAAGTTCGACAGTGACGGTAACCTGTTGATGACTGAGCAGTTTGGAACCCCCGAAGATGACTTTGCCTTATTTGGTATTGATGCCCAGCAGGCTGCTCAGGTTTACTTAGCCGGATTTACTGATGGGTCTTTGGGAGGAGCTAATGCCGGATCCTTTGATGCCTGGGTAGCTAGTTCCAGCCTTTCTGCTGGATCTGTGCCTTCAGCTCCTGAACCCACCACCATTTTGGGTTCCTTAGCCACACTGATTTTTGGTGCTGGGTTCAAGAAAAGACTTGGTAAGAAGTTCCACACCACTGTCTCCAAAAAAAGTACTTAACACGTTTAATCTAAAACCATTAAGCTAACACCAGCAAAACCTTATCATGTAAGTATTCAGCGTGTCGCGTATCAGCGTGTCGCGTATCAGCTTATGGGCAAGCTACTTGGGGTGCCAAAGGCCAACAACTGAACACTGACCACGGGTGCATCTCAATGCATGCAAAAATACGACCATTGAAAGCTAAAAAACTTCTACAGTTCCCTGAGTGATAGATTTACAACTTTGAGATGCACCCCTGACCACTGACGACTGACCGCTGACGCCTGAATGCTTACCTTATGATTTCCTAACTTAGTGATCTACTGAGAGTAGCTAAAACCCAATAGCTAAAACCTGAGCGGTCTTGCTTGAGGGTGTCTTCTACCACTTGATCAGACTTAGTACTTAGGCTCGAAGCTTATTGATTTAGACTGGTAGTGGGCTATAGGATGTGGAGTGTAGTGAGCAAAATTGGAACATTGATTGTTGGGTTTACTGCTTAACTGCTAAGACTTTTCTTAAAGCGATGGAGCAAGGGAACAGGGGAGCCAGTGCGTTCAAAGGAGGCCACCCCACTCGCTATTGCATCAAGACAGTTACAAATTTTTTATATAAAAGTTTTAACTATTACGTTGAACAAAAATTATTCAAAAAAATAATTATCAACTTATCATTCACTTCAATTAAGGGTCCTGGATATGCTGTTTTTTAAAAAATTAAAAAATATTCCCAAAATTCCCTTGCCATAACTTGGAGATCATGACAGAATATTTCAAGGTATAGAAATAGGTTACTTTTCAAATCAATCAAGTTTAATTTAGGGTAATAACCGTTTTTTTTTAAATAGGTTCAGTGCTGTACGGGCAACATTCATAAATAATTTTATTTTTACCAACTTGCCAAACTTTGTAAACACTAGTGCCATCTAGTGATGGTCAAGATCCTATAGGGTTTATCGTACTTATGAGGTAAAGTCAATTTTATTCTCGCTACTCCCTACTCCCTTCCTCCCTTACTCAGGGTGGTTAGGGGGGATTCCTGCTCCCATTAACCCAGGACGAAAGTACCTCACCAAATTCATAAATGCTATATATGTATGATTTGGTTTTATTGCTGAATCAATAGCAAATTTAGCCACTTAAAACCATCCATGTTTCCTGCCTCATGTTCTTAGATGAGGTTAATGTACAACAGAATTTATTATACAGTGAACCCAGTGGCATTGCGATGCACTTCTCCACTACTATTGCCAACTAAGGATTATCGTGCATAAAGAAAGTCAATCATTTACAAACCCTGTAAGTCAATGGTATCTGATTTTCTCAGCAGCTATGACTTTAGCTACTGGGGGGATTTATCTATATGGCTTGCCCCAATTTGAATCGAAACGTCAAGGTTCTATATCAAATTCCCCAGAAAATACCATGGTCATGGTTGGGGTCACTGCCCTTGGACGTCTAGAGCCTCAAGGAGGAGTGACTCGTTTGTCTGCCCCTAATTCTGTAGGAGGTACCCGAGTTGACCAACTTTTAGTGAAGGAAGGAGACAAGATTAAGGCAGGGCAAATCATCGCTCTGCTAGACAGTTATGCTCTTCGTTTTGCTACTTTAGAACAAGCTAAGCAAAAGGTTAAAATTTCCCAAGCTCGTCTGAAGAAAGTCAAAGCTGGGGCTCAGGCAGGAGAAATTTCGGCACAAGAGGCAACGATTGCTCGCTTACAAGCTCAGTTACGAGGGGAAGTGGCGGCACAGGAAGCAACCCTGGCTCGCTTACAAGCTCAGTTACGAGGGGAAGTGGCGACACAGAAAGCAAACCTGGCTCGCTTACAAGCCCAATTGCGTAATGCTCAAGCCGAGTATCGACGTAATCAACAACTCTATCAAGAAGGGGTAATTTCTGCCTCTCTTTTTGACAGTAAACGTCTGCAAGTGGAAACGATTCAAGAGCAAATTAATGAAGCAAATGCTGCTCTGAAACGAACTGTGGAAACGATTCAAGAGCAAATTAATGAAGCAAAAGCGACTCGGCGACGGACTATGGACACCGGTCAAGAACAGATCACTCAAGCAAAAGCGACTCTAGACCGTATTACTGAGGTTCGTCCAGTAGATGTACAAATATCTCAGGGAGAGATTGAGAGTGCGATCGCTGCTGTCAAGCTTGCTCAAGCTGAACTAGATTTAACCTACATCCGTTCTCCTATCGATGGACAAGTCCTGAAAGTTCACACCAAATCTGGAGAAATTATTGGCAGTAATGGGATTGTTGAGCTAGGTCAAACCGACCAGATGTATGTAATCGCAGAAGTCCATGAAACGGATATTAGCAAAGTCCATCTGGGTCAAAAAGCTACTATTAGTAGCGCTGCTTTTGAGGGGAAAATACAGGGAACAGTCGCTGAGATTGGTTTACAAATTGACAGACAACAGGTTTTTGATGTTAATCCTGGATCAGATACAGATCGTAAAGTGGTGGACGTTAAAATCCGCCTTGATGATTCCGTAGACAGTCAACGAGTTGCAGCATTTACGAACTTACAAGTAGAGGTGAGGATTCACCTGTAACTCGGTTAACCAGATTCAGAAGTGTTGAATCGGCAATAAACGTTTATCAAAATGGCTGATGTCTGTCTATCGTTGTTGTCAAGCGATGCAGCGCCGCATCGCTACTCCCTACTCCCATTAACCCAGGACGAAAGTCCCTCACCCCATTTAAAACTACTATATTAAATTCCCCAGACATCTCATTTAGCAAAATGCTTGAATAATGATTCTCCAACTTCCTATTGCCTGGTTACAACTAGCGAGACAAAGAGTTCGTTTTCTGGTTGCTCTAGCTGGTATTGCGTTTATCGTTGTTCTTATTTTTATGCAAATTGGGTTTAATGATTCTCTCTATACTAGTGCTACCAAGGTGCATCAGATTATCAAAGGTGATTTGTTTTTAATCAGTTCCCAATATAAATCATTGACAGCTAAGCAGAGCTTTCCTAGAGAGCGTTTATATCAGGCTCTAGGATTTAATGGAGTAGAATCAGTTAGTCCCTTATATCTAAGATTTGCGAAATTTAAAAATCCCATTACTGATCAAAAGTTCTCAATCTATGTTATTGGCTTTGATCCGGGAAAGCCTGTACTTAATTCCCCGGAAGTTAATCAAAATATGGATATGCTTAAACTTCCTAATGTAGTTTTATTTGACCGGAAGTCTAGATCTGATTTTGGTCCAATTGCTGAGAACTTTGAGCAGGGAAACACGGAACAAACTATCGAAATATTTGGTTTTGCAGCAAGAAAAGGTTATCGAGTTAAGGTTGGAGGCTTGTTTAGTCTAGGACCTTCCTTTGGGGTGGACGGTAATTTAGTAGTTGGCGACTCAACATTGTTCCGGATATTCGATCTCAATTCAGGGATGGTTGATGTAGGAGTCATTACCCTCAAACCTGATGCAGATCCTGCAATGGTTTTAAAAAATTTGAGAAACCACTTATCTAAAGATGTTCTAGTTTTTTCTTATCAAGAATTTATTGACTTTGAAAAAAAGTATTGGCAGACAAGAACTCCCGTTGGATTTATCCTTGGTATGATGCTATTTATGGCCGCAGTTGTTGGTATAGTTATTGTCTATCAAATTCTTCATAGTAATATTTCTACTAACTTAGTTGCCTATGCGACTCTAAAAGCAATTGGCTATCCAAACCAATACTTATTATCTGTAGTATTTCAACAGTCTGTTATATTAGCTGTTTTAGGGTATATCCCAGGATTGACAATCTCTATAGGTCTGTATAATGTTGTCAGGGATGCTACTGGGTTACCAATGGAGATAAGACTTAATCAAGCCTCTATAGTTTTAATAGTAACCATTTTAATGTGTTTTGCTTCTGGTGTCTTGGCTGTTAACAAAATGCGGTCTGCTGATCCAGCTGATATTTTCTAGTTTTCTTATCAAAAGTTTGATAGTTACTAGACAGAAACTTGATAATTACTAGATTATAATCCAAGAAGCCGATGTCCCAAGAAATTTTGATTGATCTAAAAAAACTGAATCATTACTTGGGTCAACGGTCATTAAGGAGCCAAATTTTATTTGACATTAATCTGGAAATAAAATCTGGAGAAATTGTCATTCTAACGGGGCCATCGGGGTCAGGGAAAACAACGTTGTTGACGTTAATTGGAGGATTGCGTTCTGTACAAGAGGGAAGTCTAAAAATTCTAGACCGAGAATTGTATGGCGCTAGTCCTGAACAATTAGTGTCAGTGCGTAGCCACATTGGTTATATTTTTCAAGCTCACAACTTACTAGAGTTCTTGACAGCCCGAGAAAATGTTCAAATGGCGATTGAACTGCATCGAGGCATCTCTCACCGGGAAGCTCGCACTAGAGCTGAAGCTATGCTCCAACTGGTTAAGCTGGGGGATCGAGTTAATCACTACCCTCAAAACCTTTCTGGGGGGCAAAAACAACGGGTAGCCATTGCCCGTGCTTTAGTCAATAATCCCAAATTGGTCTTAGCAGATGAACCAACTGCTGCCTTAGATAGTAAGACAGGTCGAGATGTGGTTGATCTTATGCAACGACTAGCTCATGAGCAAGGATGCGCTATTTTGATGGTGACTCACGATAACAGAATTTTGGATGTTGCTGATCGCATCCTTCGTATGGAAGACGGGTATCTACTCACACCACAGTCACCAGCTAATGACGAAGTAGAAAATGCAAAAGTCGAAAGACAAATTGAAAATTGAAAATTGACAATTGCCATTAACATCAATTAACTGCAATTACCAATTAGTAATTGGCAATTTACTTTTGACTAATTACAAATTATAAATCACTAAAAAAGTAAACAAAATGCTTGAAACTATCCCTGATAAAATCGATCAAGAATGTCATACTGAAGAAGCTATTCAAGCCTGGTTAGTTTCTCAACTCGCCGAAGGACTGGAGGTTGATCCTGAAGAGATAGATATCCAGGAACCATTTGAAAGCTACAACCTAGAATCAGCGGATGCTTTGATTCTTTTAAGTAGATTAGAAAACTATCTTGGCCGTGAGGTATCTCCCACCCTGTTGTGGAACTATCCCAACATCGAAGCCCTAGCAGAACGTTTAGCTGAAGATCCCAATAGTTAAACATCAAGCAGCCAGTAGTGGTAATCATGACCAAAGTTCAGATGAAGGTTAAGAAATGGATGCGATCGCAATTATTGGTCTAGGTTGTCGTTTTCCTGGTGCCAGAAACCCGGAGGAGTATTGGCGGCTCCTATGTAACGGGGTAGATGCCATTACAGAAGTACCAGCCGATCGGTGGGATATCGATGCGTTCTACGATCCTAAACCTGGTACTCCAGGAAAAATGAGTACTCGGTGGGGTGGCTTTTTAGAACAAGTAGATCAATTTGACCCCCAATTTTTTGGAATTACTCCGAGAGAGACAGTTTATATCGACCCGCAGCAGCGACTTTTGCTAGAGGTAGCTTGGGAAGCTCTGGAAAATTCTGGGCAGGTATTAGAAAAACTAGCCCACAGTAACACAGGTGTTTTTGTTGGTATTTCTGCCGGTGATTACCACCAGCGCTTTCAGGAAGGAGGGTATAATGCCATCAATGCCTACATGGGGACTGGCAATGCTTTAAGTATTGCTGCTAACCGCCTCTCCTACTTATTTGATTTTCGAGGACCGAGTATGGCGATTGACACAGCCTGTTCCTCTTCATTGGTGGCTGTACATCTTGCCTGTCAAAGTCTGCAGAGTGGAGAGTCTAATTTAGCCTTGGCGGGTGGAGTTAATCTGCTGCTGTCTCCACAGTTGACCATCATTTTCTCTCAGGCACAAATGATGGCTACAGATGGGCGTTGTAAAACTTTTGATGCTAGAGCCAACGGTTATGTCCGGGGAGAAGGCTGTGGTGTTGTAGTACTCAAACGTCTGGAGGATGCGATTAGAGACAATGACAATATCATTGCTCTGATCAAGGGTTCAGCCCTTAACCAAGATGGCCGTAGCAACGGACTTACCGCTCCCAATGGTCCGTCTCAAGAAGCAGTTATCCGCCAAGCCTTGGCAAATGCTGGAGTGGCACCAGCTCAAATTGACTATGTCGAAGCTCACGGTACAGGCACTCCCCTAGGAGACCCAATTGAGGCGGAAGCACTAGGGGCTGTGTTGAGTCAAGACCGTTCTCCGGACAACCCCTGTATTATCGGTTCCGCTAAAACCAATATCGGTCATCTAGAATCTGCCGCTGGCATTGCTGGTCTAATTAAGGTAGCGCTATCGTTACATCATGGCAAGATACCACCGAGCCTGCATTTCCAAACAGCGAATCCCTATATTGCCTTCGACAAACTTCTGCTTCAGGTACAGCAAAGCCTGACCCCTTGGCCGGAAACCGATGGTCTAGCTTTGGCTGGCTTGAGTTCCTTTGGTTTTGGCGGAACTAACGCCCATATCATTCTAGAGCAAGCTGCCCAAGGGGATGAGGAGTTGGAGAAAAACACAGTTGTTTCTCCTGAGATCTCCTCGTCACCTTATCTGCTTCCCTTATCTGCTCGCAGTCCAGAAGCTCTCATAGCTTTAGCTCAGCAGTATCAGAAACTCGTAACACCAGCAGCGTCTGGTAGCACTGCCTCATTATCAGACATTTGTTATACAGCTAGTGTACGACGTTCTAATCATGACCACCGTTTGTCCCTGGTATTTCAAAACTGTGAGGAACTGACTGAGGGCCTTAAAGCATTTTGCTCTGGAGAAACTTACTCTGGTCTGTCTTGGGGTCGTAAGCAACGGAACCGGCGTCCTAAGCTAGTTTTTGTCTTTTCTGGTCAAGGACCCCAATGGTGGGGGATGGGGCGTGAATTATTATCTACTGAACCGGTCTTTTCGTCCACTATAGAGAAGTGCGATCAGCTGCTACGTTCTTATGCCAACTGGTCACTGCTGGAAGAACTGACTGCTAATGAGTCAACATCCCGCTTGGCAGAAACTGAGATTGCCCAGCCAGCTATTTTTGCCTTGCAAGTCGCTTTAGCTACTTTGTGGCGGTCTTGGGGAATAGAACCCAATGCCATTATCGGGCATAGCGTGGGAGAAGTAGCAGCAGCTCATGTTGCGGGAGCTCTTAGCTTGGAGGATGCAGTAGAAGTTGTTTTCCACCGTGCTCGCTTAATGCAGCAGGGAACAGGTTTTGGGAAAATGGCAGCTGTGGAGTTGTCCGTAGCTGAGGCAGAAGAACTCTTAGCTAAGTATGCCGGTCGTCTGTCTATTGCTGCCATCAATAGTCCTACCTCACTGGTTCTATCAGGTGAAGCAGCAGCCCTGGAAGAAGTGCTTGAGTCCCTTGAGCAGCGACAGATTTTCTGTAAGATGATGCGGGTGAATTATGCTTTCCACAGTCCCCAGATGGAGCCGTATCAAGATCAATTAGTGCGATCGCTTCAAGGAATTACACCTCAAACTGCATCTATTCCAATCATCTCAACCGTTACAGGTCTAGCTCATGAGGGTGAAAATTTTGATGCTGCCTACTGGGGACGCAATATCAGAGAGCCCGTGCATTTTGCCGCTGCCATTGATAAACTGATCAAGACTAAGCATAATCTATTTGTAGAGATTAGCCCCCACCCAGTCCTAGGGATAAATATCTCCCAGTGTCTGAAAAACTCAGACAAAAACGGAACAGTATTGCCTTCTCTACGGCGACAGCAACCGGAAACAGCAGTTATGTTGGGTTCTTTGGGTACTCTCTACACCCAGGGCTACTCAGTAGACTGGAGCCGACGCTATCCATCTGGGGGTCAGTGTGTTTCCTTGCCCTCTTATCCTTGGCAGCGATCGCGTTACTGGTTGGATGTAGTTCCTAACTCAACTGAACAGGAGAGTTCAGGGGTAACCCTAACCGTGAGCATGCCATCAGAACTTAATGGGAAATCGACCCCTAATGATGGTGTCGCACCAGAAGCTAAGCCAAGTCTAACCCGCGCTAAATTGCTGGCAGCAGAACCAGAAGAACGCCACGGACTGTTGGGGTCTTACTTGACAGAATTATTAGCCAGGGTTATGGGAATTGGTGTCAGCCAACTGGACTTACAGCAGCCCCTTCATAGCATAGGACTTGACTCCATAGTGGGTGTTGAGCTCAGGAATCAAATTGAGACTGATCTAGAGGTGCTTGTCCCTCTAGAATACTTCATTGGTTTGAGCATTGAAGATTTTATCACCCAAGTTCTTCTGCTGGTTGTTAAAGAAGCCAACTCATCACCTAATGAAGGAACTGAAGGCAAACCAAGCAGTACGGACTCAATGGATTCAACTAATGAGTCTTCAGGGACAATCACCTCTTCCGAGAAGGTAGTAGCTCAAGCCAATCTTTGGGTCACCCGTCCAAAGCTGAATCCTCACGCAAAACTACGTCTATTTTGCTTTCCCTATGCCGGAGCTGGTGCTTCTATTTTCCGCTCTTGGTTAGAATTTCTACCACCAGACATTGAGGTTTGTTCAATTCAACTGCCTGGGCGAGAGAACCGACTCGAAGAAGAGCCATTTACTCGCCTCTCAGCTTTGATTAAGGCGCTCACACCTGTTTTGCGTTCTTACTTAGACATTCCTTTTGCCTTTTTCGGTCACAGTTTAGGAGGGTTAATCAGCTTTGAGCTTGCCCGTGAGTTACGCAAACAGAATTTACCGAGCCCAGTTCACCTATTTGTTTCTGCAAGCCCTGCTCCTCAGGTACCGGATCTGAATCTACCCATCCATCGACTGCCTGATGATGAGTTTATCGACTCACTAGGTCGTTTAAATGGAACACCAGAGGAAACATTACAAAACCCTGAGCTGATGGACCTATTCCTCCCGGTGTTGCGAGCAGACTTTGCGATTTTGGAAACTTACTTCTACTCCAGTGCAGATCCCCTCGATTGCCCAATCACGGTGTTTGGTGGCAAATCCGACCCCAAAGTCAGTGATTCGCAACTTGAGGCTTGGCGCAAGCAGACCCAGAGAGACTTCACCATGCAAATGTTTCCCGGCGACCACTTCTTCCTGAAGAGCCATGACCAGCTTTTATTGGAAGCGATCGCTACCCAACTTAGCCAACTTGTCAAGGTGATGGAGTGATGGGGTGATGGGCTGATGGGCTGATGGGCTGATGGGCTGATGGGATAGTGTCAAATCCTACTCCCTGATCCAGAGTAGGCTACCACCGAGATACTATTCCTCAGAACAAAGAATAACAATCTTCCTAATCTAAGTGCTAACTACTAACTACTCACTACTAATTACTAACCACTAACCACTATTTTGACAAAGCAGCAAAATCTTTCAACCTTGGCAAAAAGGCCACGCTACGCGAAAAACCGACTAACTTGCAACCTTAAAACAACTAACTTTAAACCCACTAACTTTTAAGCTATTTAAGACTAAAATTATCATGCCTGTTATTGCTGGTACTGCCTTCACCTTTCCCGAGCACTACTATCCTCAAGAAGTGCTAGCCACAGCGGTCAAAAAGTTTTGCATCGCGATGAATCTAGATTTTGATCTAGATACCATCGACCGCTTTTTCACCAATGTCAATATCAAAGGCCGTTATTTCACCCACTCCCTAGATTTCTTCTTTGACCCATCGACTCCCGGAGTCACTGCTGAGCGGTCTATAAACCTTGCTCTCGATAACTTTGAAAAAACTGTGGGGTCATTGTTATCTTCAACCGGCATCGACCCCGAGGAGATCGGATTAATCGCTTCCTCTACACTAACCATTTCGGTTCCCTCCCTGGAAGCTCGGTTAATGAATCGCATTCCTTTCTCACGGTACATTAAACGACTACCAATGTTTGGCTATGGCTGTATGGGTGGAGCAGCAGGTATAGCGCGAGTGACAGAGTACCTAGAGGGACACCCCAAGGATGCTGCAATTTTCTTTGCTGGTGAACTCTCCTCTACTCTGTGGCAGGGTTCGTTGCAAATGGAATTGCAAACAATGATTTCTAAACTACCAGACGACCCCTCTCTGTACAGCGAAATCATTTGCTCTATCGTTACTGCTGCACTGTTTGCTGATGGGATGGGAGCAGTCTTAATGGTAGGTCGCGATCATCCCTTAGCCAAGCCAGGTCAACCTCGGGTAATTGATATTGCCTCAATGTTGCTTCCCAATACCACTCACTTGATGGGAATGGATATTGCCGATACCGGGTTCAAGAATATTCTCAGACCTGAAGTGTCTGACCATCTCAAAGGAGGACTGCGAGAGGTGATTGACCCACTGCTGAACAAGCATAACTTATCAACAGATGATATATCCACCTGGATTGTGCATCCAGGTGGACCGAAGGTAATTAAAACTATACAAGAGGAATTTGGACTGACTCAGGAAGCAGTACAGCTTAGCTGGGACACCCTAGAAAAAATTGGCAATATGTCTTCATCCACTGTGCTCTATATGCTTAATGAAGTCTTATCTCAAGAGCAGCCGAGTCCAGGTAGTTATGGCTTGATGGTCGCAATGGGACCAGGTTTCTCCCAAGAAATTCTGCTATTGCAATGGTAGGAAGCGCTCCATGATTACTAAGGTTCTCTTCACGCTTATTGTAGTTGCGGTGATTTTACAGCGACTGATTGAACTTCGTATCAGCAAACAGAATGCAACATACTTGCTTACTAACGGAGGACGAGAATATGGCTCAAATTCTCTTTGGATAGTAAAAGTATTGCAGGTGAGCTGGTTTGCAGCAATGATTAACGAGGTTTGGTGGTTCAACCGCCCTTTTATGCCAGGATTGGCAGCGATCGCACTGATGCTTACTGTAGCTGGTCAAGGCTTGCGGTATTTATCAATGCGATCGCTAAAAAAGCGTTGGACTCTTGCGATCATCACCTTCCCAGACAACCCTGTAGTTAACTCAGGAATTTACCTTTACCTAAAGCATCCCAATTGGCTAGGAGTAATTCTGGAAATCGCCGCTTTACCCCTGATCCATACTGCTTATTTCACCACTATCGTTTTCAGCATCGCTAATGCTCTATTAATGAGTCGGCGTATTCACACTGAAGAACAAGCCTTAAGCGAAGACACCAACTATGCTGATGTCTTTGCCAATCGACCCCGTTTTATTCCAGTCATTGGATTTATTAAAGGAGCTAATAGTTCTAGATGAGAGTTGGTATTAATCCTGAAAACTTGCTCGAAAAGAGTGCCCTTGCCTTGGGGCAAGTACCCCAACCTGCGATTGAAACTCAAGCTTGCCTGATTCTAGCTCGATCTATCATAGCAGCAACAGAGCTAGGTGTATTTGAAGCCATAGGCTCAAGTTCACTTTCCGCCCAAGAGATTGCTGAGCGGTGTAATCTCAACAAGCATGCCTTAAGCCAGCTTTTAGATGCTCTTGTTGCTACAAATTACCTTGCCAAAGAGGGGGAGTCCTATAGCTTGGCTGTAGTTGCCCGTAAATGGCTACTAAGTGAGAATGAGTCGTCACTTTACGATTTCACCATTAGCCGGGTTTTGGCCTGGGAATGGCTGACCCACTTAGAAGAGTTCATCCGCACTGGAGAGCCTCTGGAATCTCAGGATAAAATGACCCCCCATCACTGCCAACTTTATCATCGGGGTCTGCGCTCAATCGCTAGCCTAGCTGCTCCTGAGGTAGTTCAATACACACCTGTACCAACTCGTGCTCAGAATATGCTAGATGTTGGTGGCTCTCACGGCTATTTTTCAGTAACCCTCTGCCGCCGCTACCCTGACCTTGAAGCGGTCATCCTCGATTTACCTGAGCAGATTGAATATGCACGACCGCTTCTTGCCGAGGAAGGCATGGGCGATCGCGTGGTGTACAAAGCTGGCAATGTTCTTACAGACGATCTAGGCACCAATGTCTATGACTTAGTCTTTATGGCTAACCTAGTACACCAGTTTGATGAACAAACCAATATTGAGCTATTTCAGCGTTTGGCTCAAGCTCTGCGACCTGGAGGCCATCTCGTCGTTCAGAAAACTATACTTCCTTCCAAACAAGATGGACAACTGGGTGGATTGGGGAATTTGTTTTTATCCTTGACCACTGCTGGTAGTAACTGGTCGTTCTCTGAGATCGCTCAATGGCAACAAAAGGCAGGTTTAGTTCCCCGCAAACCGATTCAGTTCCGGCGAACACCAGCCAGTGGTCAACAGGTGGCAGTAAAGCCCTAAGCCTGTTCCACAGACACACTAATTAGTTATTATAGCAGTTCTCAAATATTGAGAACTGCTATATATGTCTATTTTTAATAAAAATTATTTACCATAATTGGGACATAAAACATGTTAAAAGTTTATTACAGAATTATTATTTCCTGTTGGAAAACCTTTGGGATCAGCCACTGGTTTTTTTTATGGGTATTTTTGCCACCCTTAGCTTTTATTTTGGTTAGACTAACCCTGGCTTTAGATGAAATTTTATTTTCTAAGTATCGTGACATTAAAGTGGTGAAACCGATATTTATCATTGGACACCCTCGGAGTGGAACTACTTTCCTCCATCATGTATTAACCCAGACAGAAGAATTTAGCACATTCAAAGCTTGGCATATTTTTGTGCCATCACTTACAGCTCGTATTTTAGTTAAACCTCTGGTTGACTATTTAGTTAAACACAATCTAAACTCCCTGATACCTGATGATATTGGACATGGAATTTATCTTGACAAAGTAGAAGAAGAAGAACTATTATTTCTTCACGAAGCCGATACTCAATTTGTGCTTTTAACAACACCCCTAGCCTTTGATGATCAGGAGCATCCCGAGCTTCGCTTCCATGATCAGCAACCAGCATCTCGTCGTCGAAGTTCAGTAAAATTTTTTGAAAGTTGTTTAAAGCGGCATATCTATTACACAGGGAAAAAACAAGTAATTGCCCAAATTCATTTTTCTACTCACCGTATTAAAACATTGCTAGAAATATTTCCAGATGCCAAATTTATCTATTTAGTTCGTTCACCTCACGAAACAATTCCTTCTCATCTTTCCCTGGATAGAAATTTTATCGATAACCAATGGGGGATAAAAAATATACCACTAGATAAAATAAAACGATATGAACAAAGGCGATATCGCTATAATGTAGACCTTTATCGCTATTTTTATAAGCTTAAAAAAAATCAAGAAATACCAGAAGCTAACGTCAGAATTCTGCATTATTATTTATTAATATCTGATTTAGATAAAGCCTTAGAAGAAATAGTTGATTTTACGGGAATTAATCCCAGCGAGCAATTAAAATACTCTATCAAAGAACAAGCGCAACAACAGAAAAACTATAAACGCAAACATCGTGTCAGAAATCTTGAAGAATTTAACTTAACAAGAGAGCAGATTATGAAAGACCTTTCATTTGTTTATCAGGAGTACAAATTTGACCAGATCACCAATAAACTATAAATAACAATAAACTATAAATAACAATAAACGGGAGCCACAAACCCTTAAAGACATTTGTGGTATCTACAGGTAACCCAGTTTTTGATCAAACATAGAAATAAGGCTGATAGAGAATATGCAATCTAAAACTAATAATACTGTTTCTGACAAACCTTACCTAAATTTACTGCAAAAAGTAGATTTTAATCCGATTTTTATTATGGGAGATCATCGGTCTGGTACAACTTTATTATACAAACTATTGGTGGCGACGGAGTGTTTTAACTTTGTCAAAGCTTATCATATCATGAAATATGATGAGCTTTTGTTTAATCATATGAATCAAACTGAGGAACAGGCTATTCAAGAATTAGCGGAACTTTTTAAATCATTGGGGATAATCAATCGCACTATTGATAAAGTAATTGTAACTCCAAATTTACCAGAAGAGTATGGTTTTATTATTAATAATAAAACCGGAAAAAGAGCACGTCTTACCCCTAATAATTTACCTATTTTAAAAGAGTTATGCCGCAAAATTCAATTGGTATCCGATCCAGATAAACCTCTGTTGCTGAAGAATCCATGGGATTTTCCAAATTATATGTATGTGAAGAGTGTTTTTCCGGCAGCTAAGTTTATTTTCATTCACCGTAATCCGATTCATATAATCAATTCTAAACTAAAAGCAATACGTCTGATGTTATCTACTAGGTGCGAATACACTGCTCTAATTTCCAGAGATTACAGAAATATATTAAACCAACCTGTTCGACGTTTAATCTCTCGAATTTTATATTCACCTTACTTTAACCTCGCATTAAGCCAAGTTACTCAAAAGACTGTTCAATTCCATGATTACTACTTCAATAATATTATTTCATTACCAAAAACAGACTATATTTATATCACATACGAAGAACTATGTCATGCCCCTGAAACTCCTCTTTTAAAGAGTCTGGATTTTCTAAACTTAAAATCAAAATCAAATTTTGATTATAAAAGCGTCATCGAACCACGTCCCATAAACTTATTGCCAGAAGTTACCAAAAAATATGATAAACTTTTCCATAAGTTAGAACCTTACATGAGGGAAATTTCGGGTTCATATGCGGAAGGTTATAAAGAGGCAAAAAAACAGGCTTAAATATTGGGTATGTAAAGCTAATAGCATTGTGTATTAGAAAAAAATAGGTCTCTAATGTGCAACAATATCTACCTATTGAAAATCTTACCATAACTCTGCCAAAATCAGGTCATGGGACTAAGCGTGGGGTGCATATCACTTTTAAAATTAGGCAAAAATTTTAATAAAACTCTCGCGAACACAACCCACACTTCCTTTATTTTTTACAAAAATGAGATGCACCCTATCGATGGGGAGCATCTCATTTTTGCAAATATATCTTTTTATGTGGGCGTTATAATCACGATCAGTTATTTGCGGTATTTTTATTTCAAAGTGGGATGCAACCGCTGTATTTGACTTGATTTTTTTGATTGTTTTACCCTTACCATCTTAATACTCTCTTTTTCTTGTGCTTACTATGTAAGCATAAGGCCAACTTAATATAGACAATAGAGTTTTAACTACACCAATTATACTTTCGATTTGGTAACCAAGATAAACTCGGATTGCCCATGCTCTGATCAAGCTTTTAGGTAAGTAGATAAATATAGACTTAAGCATCACCCAAATGCCTTGGTTAGAGTACGTAACGTATAAAATTTAAGCGAAATTTTTGTACATTTTTGGTTGTTTATCTCCTATCCATAAAATTGGGTCACTATCCCAAGGATCGAATGCTTTAAATTTCGTGGAGAAATCCCAATGTGGACGGACAAACATTTTGGCACGATCGTTAAGCATACAAGCAGAAAAGCTAAAAGTGCTATTACTAGTACAAACTACATCACATTTACTTAACATAAAGAAATCGATATAGAAGTCTAAGTCTAAGTCTTTCATTCTTTCTGGCAACCGAATATTTAAGTCCCGTGTAGTTACAGGAGAAAATTTTTCAAAACCGGAAATTATACTATCAATATCGTCACTGCATACCAAAAGAACCGGATCTTCCAATTGTTCCCATATCCCTTCGAGCCATTCACAATACCATTTTGTGGGAAACACGAATGTGGAACCTAACCGTGTTTCTGTTATGTAATCTCCTCGTCGAATGTGAATACCAACGATTGTTTTGCCTTTGGAACGAAGACTATTTAAACCATCCTCTAAAGTAAATTTAAGATCGCTTACGGGTTCAAACAAGGAGCGAAAATATTGCCGATAAGGTTTTAGGCATCGAGTGTGGAAGTGGAAAACGCCCCAAATATCTAAATTACTTAGACCTATTTCTAATACTTCTGAACCAAATAAATAACTCTTAGCCTCTCCTATCTTTTCCAGGTAATGAATTAATTCTGGAACTGCATCACATAGACTTTTTGCCATATATTCATACTCAATGGCAGGAGGTAATTGCTTAGAAATTGGTGGATCGTTATGTCCAAAAATAGTCTGACCAATCCAAGCAGGGCATTCTACTTTTGATCCACTCTTTTCTGCACAAATTTTTAAAAAAGCATATTGAAAAAATTGATTACCAAAACGTCCAAATTTTCCAAGAGATGACATACTTAACACTGGCTTATTAGCATCAGATAAATCTTCGTTAGCCAAAGAGGATTGAGTGTCATCATAATCTGTTTTTAAACTATCTAAAACACCAAATACTCTGTCTGTCTCACTTTTGGAATTGTAATTAGGATTTATTATTACTTCTGATGGGTTATCCTGATTAGACATAAAATTATTCCGTTTAATAATTGTATTATTGTTTTGTTGAAACAAAAACTGGTTTACCTGTAGCAGCAACCTGCTCGATAATATCAGCAGCTCGACTCACTCCCCCTGCTCGTCTAATTCCCTCTTGTAGCCTCAAAGCATTCTTTTTATAGGAATCTTCGGTTAAGACTCGTTTGATAGCCTTTTGTAACTTCTCCACCCTGACTTTTCCCAAAGGTATTACCTCCCCTGTTCCTGTCCAAGCGATCCGCGCCGCCACTCCAGGTTGATCGTTGGTAATGGGAATAGCTACCATTGGTACTCCATTACTCAAGGATTCTAGGGTAGTATTCATTCCTGCGTGAGTGATGGTAAGACTGGCTTTTTGTAAAAGTTCTAATTGAGGTGCATAGCCAACAACTATGGGATTTCCGGGCAATTCTGGCAAAGATTCTGGACTAGCACCCCCACCTAAAGCAATCACTAATTGAGCATCTAATCCCACACAAGCTTCTGCAATCATTTTAAAAACCCAAAGGAGCCGATTTTGTAAAGTTCCCATAGAAGCATAAATTAATGGTTTTCCAGTCAACTTTTCATAAGGAAAAGAGGCAGGTTCTCGACTCGCTGGATTACTATAAGGCCCTGTGAAATGAAAACAAGACGGTAGTTCTTTTCTAGGAAATTCAAATTCAGCAGGCTGTTGACTTAGTTGAGCTAACTGGGAATAGTTTTGATTGGGCTTATTATAGGGAGATAAATTCCACTGCTTACGATACTGATTAAGAACTTTTTGCATAGATTTTATAACCATAATAGAAAGCAGTGCGTAACCCAATCGGTTACGTAGAATTCCCCGCCATAAAGGGTCATAATGCCAGTAGGTTATACAGGGAGGAACACTTATTTCCCGATTCAGCATTAAGGCACTGCATACACTAATAAAAGGAATGTCTAGATACTCAGCGATAGTTCCTCCTTCTGGAGAAACTTGATCGACTAACAATAGCTCTATACCTTCTGCTTTAATTACTTCTGGAGCATCTCGAAGAAATATTTTGGCTACATTGACAATCCTATTAATTGTATACTGGAATGCCTTAAATCCACTCAGATTAGCTAGTTTAATAAATAAGTCTTTTGTTGTTCCTTTGGGAAAATCAGACTTGCCAATCACTTGAAATTCTAATCCTGCGGCTAGAACTTTTGCTTGAACGTCTTCAATTCCTAATACGGTGACGCGATGACCACGCTGTTTCAGTTCGTAACCTAAAGTAGTCATAGGATTAAGATGACCAGAAGCAGCAGGACAAATTATGCCAAAATGAGTCATGATATTTGATCAGCAAAAGACGTTTTGAATGGAGTTTATAGCTATAGCGCGATTTAATGGGACTTGATAAAAAATTGAACCCAAATGTAACCTTAACTGGCTTTGTAAGGGATGAATAGCTTCCGATACTTGTCTAACCAATCGATAAAACGACAAAATATGGCTGTACGAACTGCTTTCGCAGCATTACTAGCGCTGATTGTTAATTGTTAATGGTAGCTAGCATCCAGATGAGTTTATTCCTAACGTTATTCCTAGAGTAGGGGACAATTTCTCCCAGGGTAGATTGCCGAAGTAACGTCTTATCTAAGCTAACTATTTTTTGGCGTCTCCCTGTAGAGCGGGAAACGTTTTGAGCAAATCACCCTGGTGATGGAAAGCACTTCTTTGCTAGCAATCACACAAAGTAATTATTATAGTAGTATACTAATATACCTCATATCTTGCACTAGCCCCCCAAACCTGTGCATAGTAGGGTTATATAGGGGCTATATAAACGTAGACGCTTTCTTCGACTTGCCGTAGGCTAGTCTGACTTCAGTGCGCAAGTTAAGTGTGTAACACCTTATTCGAGCTCCATCGATTATAACTTTCAAATAAGGATATTGACAAGTGCAATTTTGGTTATATTAACTAACTTGTCGTTAATGTCATTAGCCAAATCTTAAAGTAATTTTAGCTAAGCTTCTTATTTATTAGGCCAGTACTGCCGACTATCAGGATAAATTACGAAATTTTTCCCATGACCCATTGTTTGGTAATATTCTCTCCCAGCCACTAAATAGTCACTAAGTAATTACACTAACTTCATCCATTGTGAAAACTAATTTATGTAAGCTTTACACATAATGATAGACAAGCTTGTTAAGATAATGGGCAACGAGTGAATTTTTGGTTAATCTAGTATTGGGAAAGTTTTTCTGTCCCTAGAGGGTGTATGCAAGCTGACTATAGTTACCCTTCACTCTTGGATGTCATGGTGCAATGCAAATGAGAATCCACCCCTCATTTTTTTTCAAATAACTTAAAACCGTTTAATTTTTGAATCTCAGCTCCCATTCATTTCTGAGATATCAAATTCAGGGAAGCAGCTACTACCTAAGTTGATTAGGTAATCTTTACTAGTCACATAACCTATTGTACAGTTTTAGTTAGGGTATGGCTGTTATTTGTTTGGAAAATCGATTTTTAGTTAAAAAAATAATTTCACTTCAATAAAACTTTACGGAATCTACCCTAGCTAGGATGTAGCTAACTATTACGCCAAGGAAATCAATCATTAGTATTGATTTTTTTCATCAATTGATTTACAGCGGATTAGAGAAAAATGAACTCCACCTACATCAATAGCTACAGGCATGATAAAAAACTAAACCCCCTTTCCTTATTGGCTCAATTATCCAGTCGTCATGCCAATGGATGTTTACAAGTATCTAGTGGTTCAGTTTCTTGGTCAATCTATCTAGAAAATGGTAAATTAATCTATGCCTCAAACTCCATCAACCCCTTTGATCGCCTAGACCATTACTTATCTCGTCTAAGTCGTAGAATTACTACCCTTGTTAGTGCCGTTCGGGTTCAGGTTCGTCTGCTCTTTGAAGCCAACTTAAACAGTACTTCAAGTTATCCTTCAGATTACCAAGCAATTTGTTGGTTGGTCAATCAACATTATCTGAATTCCGTTCAGGCAGCAAGTCTAATCGAAGAATTGGCTGAAGAGGTAATAGGTTCTCTGCTGTCAGAGAAAGAAGGAACTTACCAATTACTTGAGACTAACCCATCTGAGGATTTGCCTAAATTTTGTAGGCTTGACCTTCGCACAATTGTTGAACACTGTTACGAACAGTTACAAAATCAGGCCTCTTCTCAATCAAAGCCAGTGAATAATCCCTATAGCTCTCATTCTGTAGTCCCAATCGGAAATTCTACACCATTGAACTCAATTCACGAATCCTCTCTAAATAACTCGGCTCCATTAGAGCAGAGATTTCAGCATCATACCTCGGTTAATCAACAACCAACGTCTACCAGTAAAACTTACAAGATTGCTTGCATTGATGATAGTACAAGTGTTTTAAATGCCATTAACTCCTTCTTGGAAGATAAAAGTTTCTCTGTTGTCATGATTAATGACCCAGTTAGGGCATTAATGCAAGTTATCCGCATTAAGCCTGACCTAATTTTACTCGATGTTGCCATGCCAAACTTAGATGGTTATGAGCTATGTTCTCTGTTACGAAAGCATTCACTTTTTAAACATACCCCAATTATTATGGTAACTGGCAATACTGGTTTCCTAGACCGAGCTAAGGCTAAACTTGTTGGAGCATCTGGTTACTTGACTAAACCGTTTAACCAATCCGATCTCCTCAAGATAGTGTTTAAACATCTCAACTAATCATTGGGTATCTATCTACTTTATATCTATGAAGGATAAAAAGCTGAATTCGGTGTTGATTTATTCAGACATTTAGGGTGGTTTTATAAAAACATATCCCTCTGTTATAGGTTACTATTATAGGTTAGTCTATTGGTTAGACTTTACTTAACCAATATCTTGGCAAACTCAGCAATTATATATCAACTCACCAATGATCGGTCTCCTAACATAGGTTTACTTGTGAATTAATGAATACGTCAGCACTAGCCCATACCCCCCAAACCTGGTCTCAGTTAGCTAGTATAACCAAACCATCTGAAGAACACAATAATATCGGGGATGCTTATCTTAAATTTTTGTTAAATGAACAAACCCCTGCGGTTATATCTATGCATCAAGCCCAGGAAGTTCTAGTCTTGCCCCAAGAGCGTCTGACCCCCATGCCAAATATGCCCCTGTACGTACAGGGGTTGATGAATCGGCGTTCTCGTGTTTTGTGGGTAATTGATCTAGCTCAAATGCTAGGTTTACCGACCGTAGAAACTAATGTTCAACAGTACAACATAGTGACGCTCCGTAATCAGTCAGCGTCTTTAGGGGTTGCAGTCCAAAGCATTGAAGGGGTGTTGCGACTCACACCCGATTGTATTCAATCTCCACTGGGACAAGTGTCATCGGGTTTGGTTCCCTACTTACGGGGATGCGCTTTGCAAGAGCAAGAAATTTTGTTAGTACTAGATGGTTTGGCAATTATGGCTTCATCTCTTTTACACAACACCTAATTTAACGGGAATTGACTTAAACTCAATGCCAGCTGGGAATTGTTGATTGTTAATTTAAAACTACCCTCAAACGATACTTTTTTTTTAGATAATAGATATATCAATGCTTTGATAAAAAATAAGTTGGTAGCCAGGTAATGGTGCTTTTTTATGGTGAAACAATTTGATAAATCAATATATAATAATGAAATTAATCAGGATTTAAATAGTCAAGGGGTAACCAAAGACAGGTATCGTCACCATGCCGAATTGGACTCAGTTATAAATGTGACTAGCACAGAACCAACCCAAAACTCCGATCAGGATGGGGTTGAGCTTATAGGCTCCACTGAACCACCTAGCAGTTCCAAAAGCTCTGGGGGTCTTAAACTCAGCTTAAAAACTAAAGTAACATCATTATTCATCACCCTAGGCACTATTCCTGTACTGCTGATTGGCTCTATTGCCTATCACTTAGCCAACCAATCTATTACCCAAGAAATTTACCAAAAAAACATTGCTAGGGTAGTTAGCCTAGAAGACAACCTCAAGGGCTTCATACAAGACCGCTATGCCGATATTCGATTTCTAGCTACGCTCCCAGTTTTTACTAATTCCAGTCAACAGCAGACCATCTCCCTTTCGGAAAGACAAGCCCTATTATTAAACCGCTACCTAGACATTTACCAGGTCTACGACAGTATAGCTGTTTTCGACTTAACCGGCAAAGTCATTGCCAAATCTAATCAGACTCCTGTAGATAATCCCAGCTCCCGGTCTTATTTTGAGCAGGTGATCAAGACCAAACAACCGGTGATTAGTCAACCAATAAACTCGGATGCGTCTGGTCAGTTATCCCTTTACTTAGCTGCACCGGTACTTGACGAAAATACAAAAGAGCTGGTCGCAGTTATCCAATCCCGGATGCCCATCCAACACCTTCAAGATTCGATCAACCTGATGGGCAGCGATCGCGAAGAACTTTACTTAATCAATACCAGCAACGGTAAAATTTTTCTCTCCAACCAAAGCAATATCGTTAATCAGCCCCTAACCAAGGTATTCCCGGACGCCAAGGAACTGCAAACTGCTGACAAACCTGATAGTCTCGTCACGTCTGATCGGGTCAAAAAGCATCAGGATCTGCTATCCTATACCCCCTTTCGTAAAATCAACGACTTACCCGACCTTCCCTGGGTAGCAGTCATGGCCACCCCAGATGCGATCGCATTTCTGCCCCAGCGACAATTACTCCTCACCCTGACCCTGGGAATCTCCCTGACCACCTTATTAGTTGCTGCAGTAGCTGTCTATCTCGCTAACCGGTTGACCAGTCCCTTGTTAGCAGCTACCAAGGCAGTGAAAGCCCTCGGGGAAGGGCAACTGGATACCCGTTTGGAGCTGGTGGGAACCGATGAGCTGGGGGTACTTGGGTCAAATATCAACCGTATGGCATCTCAGCTACAGACCCTAGTTGCTAAGCAACAAGCTTCCCTAGACAAGGCTCGGTTATTTGCTGATGTTGTCACCCATGCTGCCAAACCTGATCAGAAAGCCCATGCCTTTGATTTAGTGGTAAATGCTGCTAAGGAAAAGTTAGCCGCCGACCGGGTGGTGATCTATTATTTTGACCCAGGCTATCGGGGAACCATTGTGGCTGAAGCGGTAGACTCCCCTTGGCCAAAAGCAATCGCCAACGAAATCACCGATGCTTGTATTCCCAGAAAATTGCTGGAAGCCTATCGCAAGGGAAGGGTTGTGCCCACCAGTGATGTCCAAGCACAGAAATATTCCTCGGGCCATATGCAGTTGTTGAACCGACTGCAAGTCAAGGCAAACCTGGTCGTCCCGATTGTGGGGGTGGATAATCTAATTGGCTTATTGGTAGCCCATCAGTGTTCTAACACTCGAGTATGGCGCACCGATGAGATTGACTTTCTACAGGAATTAGCCACCCACTTAGGACTAGCCTTAAGCAGTGCCAGTCTCGCCACAGTGAAGACCGCCGAAGCCGACCGAGCTGGGCAAGTCATTGAGATTACCTCCGGTATCCGGAAATCCTTCACAGTCGAGGAAATCTACCAGTCAGCCATCAGTGGCATCCGAGAAGCTCTGAAAACCGACCGAGTCCTAGTCTATCTGTTTGACGAAAATTGGCAAGGAACCATTGTCGCCGAATCCGTGGGTCATGGCTGGCCGAAATCCCTAGGAGCAGAAATTGCTGACCCCTGCTTTGCCCACCAATATGTGGAAAAGTATCAGCAGGGTAGAGTTACTGCCTTGGATAACATTTACCAGGCAGACTTGAGTGAGTGTTACTTTGGTCAACTTGAACCGTTTAAAGTCAAAGCTCACCTAGTCGCCCCCATCTTAGGGGAGGACAAATTACTGGGACTGTTGGTCGCCCATCAGTGTTCCGGTACCCGGCATTGGCAAGAATCAGACATCAACTTTTTCACGCAGATGGCGATTCAATTGGGCTTTGCCCTTGAGCAAGCCAAGCTAGTGGACCAGCTCAAACAAGCCCGCATTGCTGCGGAAGTAGTTTCCCAGGAACAACAGCAACAACGGGAAGCCCTACAGTTGCAACTGTTAGAACTGGTTAATAAAGTGGAAGGAGCTGCCCAAGGTGACCTCACGGTAAGGGCTGAGATCCTCAGTGGGGAAATTGGCACTGTGGCTGATTTCTTCAATGCCGTCATCGAAAGTCTAAGAGGGATTGTTACCCAAGTCAAAACTGCTGCTACTGAGGTACACCAGTCTGTTGGGGACAATGCTGGAGCTATTCATCAACTGTCTGAAGCCGCACTCCAACAAACCCAGGAAATCACCGACACCCTAGATTCTGTGGCTCAAATGACTGGTTCTATTCAAGAGGTAGCCTTTAATGCCCGCCAAGCCGCTGCTGTCGCCCATACCGCTGCCAACACCGCCCAAAGCGGCACCTACGCTATTGAGCGCTCTGTTGCCAGTATCCTAATCTTGAGAGATACAATAGCAGAAACTGCCAAAAAAGTCAAGCGCCTCGGGGAATCCTCCCAGCAAATTTCCCAAGTGGTGGCATTTATTAACCAAATTGCCCTGCAAACCAACCTATTGTCGATCAACGCTGGCATAGAAGCTGCCCGAGCTGGAGAAGAGGGGCAAGGATTTGCAGTGGTTGCCGAAGAAGTTGGAGAACTCGCTGCTCGCGCTGCCACGGCCACTAAAGAAATTGAACAAATTGTAGATAACATCCAACAAGGCACCTCCGAAGTGGTGGAAGCCATGGAACTGGGGACTACCCAAGTGGTCGAAGGCACCTATCTAGTTCAAGAAGCCAAAGACAGTTTTGGTCAAATCCTCAACGTCTCCACCCAAATCGACCAATTCATTCAATCCATATTCCAAGCTACCGTTTCCCAAGCGGAAACCTCAAGCGCTGTGACCAACGTAATGAAAGACATTGCCCAAATCTCAGAACGCACCTACGAGTCAACAGAACATATCTCCCACTCCCTCCAAGACACTGTCAGTATTGCTGAAGAATTACAAACATCGGTTGGCAAGTTTAAAGTTGATCAGAATTATGACTAATGACCACTAACCACTAACCACTAACCACTAACCACTAACCACTACACATGTCACAGGACAAAGAACTGGAAATTCAGCTACAGTTTCTCGAAGAGGCAAAGGAATACTTAGATACCATTGAATCGGTGCTGCTGGGTTTAGCCAGCGCTGCCATTGATAGTCAGAAAATGGATGGGATTCTGCGAGCGGTTCATTCTGTCAAAGGGGGAGCTGGGATGATGGGATATGGCACCTTGAGTCACCTAACTCACCGTTTAGAGGATTCATTTAAAGTTCTCAAGGCTAAGAAAAATGCGATCGCAATCGAAAACCAACTCGAAAGTCTACTCCTACAGGGGGTAGACTGTCTGCGCCAGGTACTCGAGATCAACCGCCAGGGCAATCGGGTAGACTCCCAGTGGCTAGAAACCATAGCTAACCCAGTATTTGATCAACTGCACGATATTCTAGGGGACCCGGTCGCAGATGATGCAACTACTATGCTGGGAGCAGAGGATGGCACTAATGTGACTGCCATGCTGTTTGAAACAGAAGTGGAAGGGTGTCTAGCTCGCCTAGAAGGGGTATTAGCAGACCCCGAAAAGCCCTGCTTGCTAGAAGAAGTGTCCATCATGGCTCAAGAATTAGGCGGGTTAGGAGAAATGCTGCAGCTTGAGGCTTTTAGCCAGTTGTGCGAAGACATCAATCACCAGCTAGAAGCTGCCCCAGACCAAGTGGAAGCGATCGCCCAACAAGCTCTAATGCTGTGGCGGCAATCCCAGGCGTTGGTACTGGTGGGTCAACTGACTCATTTACCCCGCCGCCTCGAAGCTAGGGAGTTTCAGGAGAATGAAGGAGGAGCTACAGACCCAGGGGTGCCAGAGGAAGCTATATTAGTTGGGGAATTGGAAACCGATCAGCCAGAACTACTCGGACAAGGGGATGAGGCATACCAGGAAGACCAGCCAGACCAGCCAGACCAGCCAGACCAGCCAGACCAGCCAGACCAGCCAGACCAGCCAGACCAGCCAGATCAAGGGGAAGTAAAGGTATTTCAATGGGTGGATAGCAATCCCAAGATTTCTTCCCCCTCTCCCTTGTCTTCTCCCCCTCCCTTGTCTTCCCCCCCTTGCCCTGAACCCATCTTCGTGAGGGAGAACAATCAGGAAGACTCCTCAAAAGACCCACACCAGGAAAATACTGTGCGCATTCCTGTGCGACAGTTGGATCGACTCAATGACTTGTTTGGAGAACTGACTATCGAGCGCAATGGTCTTTCCCTGCAACTGGGACGACTGCGCACCCTAGTATACAACCTCAGCCGCCGGGTCAAGATTCTCGAAGCCTCCAATCACAAGCTGCGCACATCTTATGACCAGATTGCCACCCCAAGAGGAATGACAGGAAGACAGGGGGATGGGGAAACCAGCAAATCCGAGGGACTGTTGCTGCCATCTTCCGTATCTTCTCCCGCCGCTTCTGACGCTTCCTCTGCTTCCTCTACTTCCCTAGCTATTACTGTTCAAGGGTTTGATGCCTTAGAGATGGATTCCTACAGCGACTTGCACCTGCTATCAAGGGAGGTGATGGAAACCATTGTTCAAATCGAAGAAGTCACCAGCGACTTGGAATTGACCCTAGACGATACTGATAGCATTGCCCATGAATTAAACAAAACTGCCAAGCAGCTGCAAACCAATCTGACTCAGGTTCGGATGCGTCCCTTATCTGATTTAGTGGGACGATTTTCCCGAGCTTTGCGGGACTTGTGTGTGGAGCATGGCAAACAAGTAGAACTCAAGGTAGTGGGGAAAGGTACCCTGATTGACCGCACCATCCTGGAAACCCTGAGTGACCCCCTCATGCATTTATTGCGCAATGCCTTCGACCACGGCATTGAAGACCCTAGCACCCGTCAGGCTATGGGGAAACCGCCAAAGGGAACTATTGAAATCAAAGCCATCCACAGGGGGAACCAGACCCAGCTTACCCTCCGTGATGATGGCAAAGGCATTAATTTAACTAAAATCCGAGCCAGAGCAGAGGAAATGGGATTAGACCAGGAGCTGCTCGCCAGCGCCAGTGACCAGGAATTGCTGTCTCTGATTTTTGAACCCGGATTTAGTACGGCTGATCAAGTCACCGACCTATCTGGTCGTGGTGTGGGGATGGATGTAGTGCGCAACAACCTCAAGCAAATCCGGGGGAATATCCGAGTCGATACCCAACCCGGTTGGGGAACCACCTTTACCCTCACCGTCCCCTTTACCCTATCGGTAGCACGCATCCTGCTAGTGGAAAGTAACGGCATGCTCTTGGCATTTCCCATCGATGTGATTCAAGAGATGCTGATGCTCAAATCCCAGCAAATCATAACCACCCTAGGCAACGAAGTCATCAACTGGCAAGGGAAAATGGTGTCCCTGATTCGCATGAAAAAGTGGCTGAAATTTTACTGTCGCCGTCGGGTCACCACCCTAGAAGAAACCCCGAGCATCAACGAACCTACTATTCTAATTATCAATCAAGCCGAGCAATTAATCGGCCTGTGTGTAGACCGCTCCTGGGGAGAGCGAGAAGTCACCGTGCGTCAAGTAGAAGGAACCCTAGGGTTACCTGATGGATTTAGCGGCTGTACCATTCTCGGCAACGGTCGAGTGGTTCCTCTGGTAGACGCCAACGCCATGCTACGCTGGATAATCAGTTGTCAGCGCACCACTAACCTAGAGAGTTTATCCCCACAACATTGCCCCACCTCAAAGGGATTTGTGGAGCAACAACCTCCCTCAATCGGTATACAACCAAGTACCAAAGACACCATCTTAATCATTGATGACTCGATTAACGTGCGCCGGATGTTGGCATTGGGGTTAGAAAAAGCTGGGTATATTGTAGAACATGCCAAAGATGGTCAGGATGGGATAGAAAAACTGCTTCGGGGATTAGAGGTGAAAGCCATTATTTGTGACATCGAAATGCCCCGGCTGGATGGCTACGGCTTTTTAACTCGGGTCAAAGTAGAGCCGAGCTTAAAGACTTTACCCATTATTATGCTCACCTCCCGGAGTGGCTCTAAGCATCGCCAACTAGCTATGACTTTAGGGGCATCTGCCTATTTTTATAAGCCTTACAATGAGCGGGAGTTATTGAAAACTTTAAATGAAATTATGGTAGAAGACGTATTGATTTAATATTGCTGGTAAGATCATGTCCGACAGAGTATGCGATCGCGAAGCGTGGCCTTAGGCCAATCGCATTCGCTAGTTTTGCGTTGTTTATTTTGCGTTGTTTATTTTGCGTTGTTTGTTTTCCGTTGTTTTTGAATGAGTACACACAGCTTTTGAGATCTCCTGCATCGATCCCTTTCCCTAAAAAAAAATAAGAGAGCCGTCTTCAAGCTCTCTTGATCATCAGGGTGCATCTACATAATCAAAATATAGCCATTAATATGAGGGGTGTCACCCCTCATATTAATCAGTAATTTACTCAACAGTATTAGTAGTCCATATTGGATCGGGATGGGGCTGATAAATTACAATGTTGCCATCATCCTGGAGCATGAGGTAAGCACCTAGACTCCCACTAGTACCAGAAGACCAAAGTGCCTCAGGGTATCCATAGGTAACAAAATTGCCATCATCCTGCATGATGGTTCTACTCACTGCTTTGCCATGTTGCCCGTTAGCCCACAAAGGGAGTCCAGAACCGTTGTAGAGAACGAGGTTTCCATCTTCTTGCTGAATGAACTTGTATTGACCATTCGGAGAGGTTATGAAATCACCTCTTTTGAGTTCTTCACCTGGGTAAAGTGTAGTTTTAGCTAGTGCAGTGGCAGGGCTGGTTAGAAATAGTGTTGTAACCAAGCACAGTGCTACCAATAGCGTAATTAACAACTTCTTCATCAGAGTCTTTTTAATCCCTAAGTCAGCTCTAAGATTTTCTTCGAGTATAGTAGCAAAAAATACAGAATGCACATCAGATCTAAAGGATTTGTCAAGTAATGCAAGCTAACAAAATGCTTAACATATAAATCAAAAAAAAAATCCATATCATCCCATGCCCTAATTTACCCATTTATCCCTATACCTAGGCTCAAATTGGATTGCGGAAGAGTTACTGAGGGTGGGATATTCTCGAATCAATAATTAGTACAGGGCTTACACAGCAAGACCCTTAAAACCAGGTTTCTCTTATAAGTCAAAGGCTGAAATCGGTGTAATGACCCTCAATAAACGGGTTTGCGCCGTAAGTCCTATAGGATTTCTCGAACGTTACGAATTCATAGGCTTTTTAAACAAATTTTAAGTTTAGCAAATTTCTCTGAACAGAGTCTACCAAAAGTTCAGCCAAGTTGATACATTAATCATAGGCACACAAACCAATCGGAATTCAGGACTGTGCCTCCTGTCCTGAAGAACTTACAGCCCTAAAAACTTAGTCGTAGAGATTAACAAGACATGTAGGGTAAGGTAGGCGTTAAATCAGCATGAATGGGAGTAATTGAGTTTAATTACCACCTACCCTAGACAACTGAAACCATGTCTAGCCCTAATTGGTAGATGTTTTAACTAGCTAGTGGTAATGATCTGAAGCATCTTTGTTCAGTATCTTTAGGCTAGCCAAACTGCTAAAACATCAAAAGCCAAACCACTCAGGAAAGTAAGTAATGGAGGAATATACTTTTTTGTTGAGCGTCGGCTGTAAGACTGTGTAAACCCTAGCTAGATATTTTGTTGAATAAGTATAGCCATGAACCAGGTACCGCTACCTGGTTCATGTTCGTTTTAGCCACTATCAAAAGAAACCTAACACTTTACTAATTAAACAGCCACCCCTTTTTCAGCTCGATCGGCCTCCCTTAGGGCGCGTTATGCTGCCTCTAACACACCAATCTAACTCTGTGCCTGTAAAATTGCGATCGCTATTCTTGCATCCCGGCATACAACAAACGTGCAAATAGCCGTACCCCATCATCCTGCTTCAGCTCTTCATAGGAAGGGGGCTGCCGCAAACCCACCACCCGCAGATCTGCCAGCAATTCCGGATGAAACTGACAGGTAAACGATCGCCGAACGGTTTTACTTTCAAAATCTCTGTAATTGATGCAAGTGGCAGAACACTCTGTCAACACCTCATCATCATCATCCGCCGTCGAGCACAAAATTTCAACAGCATCAGGGAGCTGGATAAGCCAAGACAAAGCACTATTCGCCACAATGTGACGGCTGGGAATGAGAGCATCATGAATTAACCGATACGCCCAGTTTGCAAATAAGATTGCCTCTTCGTTCACCTCGTCCGAATGAAACATTGCAATGTTGAGTTCATGCTCATAGGCAATCGACGTATCAATCACCCCTTCGTGCTCATCAGCGGTAATCTCATGGGCAACAATCAGTGCCTCAGGAACACCGGAGGTCTCATGGTCAGGGGATTCATACTGCCGCAGCTGGCGATCACCAATCTCTTTTGCTTCGTTGTGAGCCACCGCAAACTCCTGATGCTCCCAATTGTCTGCCACCACACGGCCATCCCGCTTCTTGATGACCAGGGATTGCCCTACTGCCTGGATTTCTTGACAGATACGTTGTAAAGCCCTCAAAGCCTTGCCATTGCCATCCCCCTCCAAAACATCTAGAGCTAACACTTCCCTGACTGCCCGACGAATCAGGCTGATGTGAGCCTGAGCCGCAAGCTGGTGCCCTAAACAAATAAATATGGCAGGTGCGCTTGCAGGAGTCCGAGACAGGAGAATTTGCTCAGATAGACGGAGAAGATCCTGATGGGAGCAACTTGCCCCTGCAAAGGTAGAGGGATTCCGGAGAGATGGATCCCCCCCCTCTACCACAATTGCCAATCCTGAGCTGATGACGGGGATCAGTCGCTCCAAATCTAACGGACCTGAGGCCCAATAGGGAAAGAGAATTGAATCACAGTCAGCAACTTTTTGCGCCAAATAAGCCACATTAACCGAGGCACGGACCTCCTCACCTAGGGGGTTACAGCCCACATGTTTCCAGGGTTCAATAATTGCGATCGCATGTCGAAACAACTGAGGATTTGCTATCAACGCCGCAAAAGCTTCTGGAGAGTCGATCACTTTTTCGAATGGCTGCCCCTTGCCCCATTCACAGCTGGGATTGTCGGACAGTAAAGAGCCAGTCGATAGAGGATTAGAGGAATGGCGATCGGCCAAAAACCCTCCCAAAAGAATGTGAACGGACTCAAACTGAGAGCCACTATAGCTCAGATAACCTGGCTTGAGTCGCCAGTTACTTGGTGGTGACTGAGTAATCATAAGAATAATTTCACATTGTCTTCAGTATCTTTGTCTTCTCGACCCCGACAAGAATCGGTTCCTAAGAAACCAAGTCTTAGGCCATTGAAGATAGCGGTGCGACACCGACTACCAGGTAAAAACAAATTACAACACCCCCCAGAGGTTATGCTGGGGTAAATGGTGTGGGATTTGCTGGCTTTAAATCAGTATCGATAAGCACTCAATGAAAGTATCACACTTAGGGACAAGTGTCAAAGTTTCGCGCCTTAAAAACTGAATAACCGTGACGGTGGTTGTTTGTGTGTTTGGCTTTCCCCCCAGGGCAAACACATCTAAATAAATTAGATTGACAAATCTCCGCCCAGCCGCAACCGATAGAACGCAACAGATAGAACTATTCAAGCAACAGCTCCACCAGCTCAAAAACCGTTCCGCCAAAAACAGGGATGGGGAGAGACTTTATCCCATCACAGGCTGGTGGTAGTCTGCCTGGATTACAGAAAAGGTTCAAGTTGGGATTGGGCAACCACTGGGATTGGGCAACTACAACAACAGCAATTGCAACACCTACTGAATTAAACTCCTTGAGACTATAACTATCTTATCGGTCTGGGAAAGGATGATGCTCCACAAGAGTTGCTACATCTCATTGACAGAGTTTATAGTTAGATAAATCTAACCAAAAAGCTACTCTGGCAAATAGTTAAAACTTGAACATTCCAGATCATGATTGGTAAAAATTGTAATCAACTTAGTTTTACCATAACCAATTTTTTATCGATATTGTAATCACTTCCCGCTTGAAACCAGGGATTTATGTTTATGTAATTATCATTGTTATACTTATCTTCAATACTAGTTGTTTATAGAAATATATAATCCATAATTTAAACTTGCTTTATTAAAGCTAATTCAATGTCCTTGTCAAAAAAGTAGCCAGGGTAAAACTTATGATTTATCATCTGTAGTTATCAATTAAAATAGGTATTTAGGAATCTTTTCTGGAGCAATAATTTAATTTTTATCTAGTTTAATTCTTCACTTCGTTATAATTTCAAGTTCAATTTAAACAATCAATAAAATTACCTAAAATGTAATTACTATTCTATTGAATATAGACTGTACTGTGTATAAAACAAATTTTAAAAACTAAGAGCTTCGTGTCTTTGATTTCCTTCCTAGCACCCCTTGAAACAACTCGGCTTTTTTAAGGGGGATGGAAGGGGGTTAATTAGGCAGAGGGAGTAAGCATTCAGCGGTCAGCGCTCAGCGGTCAGCTTATTTTATTCAAGTGCGACCCGTGGCGAATTTAATAATTAGATGCGGAAAGCGCACCTAAGCATCTCAAGTAGCGTGGCCACAGGCCTTTAGCTGATAGCTGATAGCTGATAGCTGATAGCTGATAGCTGATAGCTGATAGCTTACCAGAGGGATTTAGGGTAATCATAATTTTTTGACAAACAATCTATTAGCAACAACCCCAATACTTCTGTAACTACTACAGGACATGGTTGATTGCTCTTATTCACAAGGATCCTTCTTTATACTATGTTGTATTCACCAAAAGCTATAGTAAAAGAACTGGCTTCAACGCCTACTACACTATGCTAGAATCTGGAAAAGTCCTCCAAAATCGCTATTACCTCCAGCAGCAGCTGAATGACAATCCAGTGCGCCAGACTTGGCTAGCACTGGATTCCGAGTCTGACACACAAGTCGTAGTCAAGCTTTTGGCTTTAGGTGGTCCCGTACAATGGGACGATTTGAAACTATTTGAGCGGGAAGCGCAAGTTCTCAAACAACTGGATCATCCTCGGATTCCCAAGTATCGGGATTATTTTTCCCTCGATGAGAGTATCCTATGGTTTGGACTGGTTCAGGAGTATATCCCTGGTCTATCCCTGAAACAGCAACAGTCTCAAGGGTTTAGATTCTCTCAGCAGCAGGTAAATACTATCGCAGCTGATATTTTAGAAATTCTTCAGTACTTACATCAGCTCAACCCCCCAGTCTTACACCGAGATATCAAGCCAAGCAATCTAATTTGGGGTGAGGACGAGCAGGTATATTTAATCGATTTTGGAGCAGTGCAGGCTCAACCAACTACTGCGGGTGCCACATTTACAGTGGTGGGAACCTATGGTTATACTCCCATGGAACAGTTTGGGGGTCAAGCTGTGCCTGCTTCTGATTTGTATGCCTTAGGGGTGACCTTGATTGAACTGCTGACTGGAGTGGCACCTGCTGAGTTACCTCAGGAAAATTTGCGGATTCAATTTCGTCAACTACTCGGTTCTACTGTTGAGCCTGGCTTGGTGACCTGGCTAGAAAAAATTACAGAACCAGCTGTGGAGCGCCGCTTCAGTGATGCTAAACAAGCTACTGAAGCCCTATACACTAACCCAGTGGTTCCATCAAACAACACCTCCCCAACTGGTCTGCCAGACACTGTTGTCCGTATTCATAAATCAGCAGAACAACTGATCATTGATATCCCCTCTCACTGGGAAATGATAGTGATGAAACCCTTCAAACATGCCCTAAAACAAGCTAGAGGGGTGGTAAAGGGGGTATTTTCTTACTCCCTACAGCGATTCAAGACCTTAGAAAAGTCTAGGCAAAACCGGATATTAGTTGGTGTTGGGTTGGGAGTAGTCGTAGCAATTTTACTTGACTTATTTAAGCACCTTATTCTTCAAATATTAGTAATTTTATTAGCAATTCCAGTATCATTACTGCCTTTAGCTATCCCAATTTTTTTAGTGATGTGGATAACATCATTAAACTCTGAAAAAGACTTTTCTGAGGCAGTTCGTATTTGTTTTGATAACAAAAAATTTGAAATTATTAAGGCATCCTTGAGCCGCAAAAAATGGGATCGAGGAGAAAACTCACAAATTAAAGAAGTTTATATTACTGCCTATCGGGATGCACAAGGCAGATACCATCGGGGGATTGCGATCACTACTCAGGTAGAACGACCATCACCCTTTGGTCAAAAATCCCAAACTTACATCTTTGGCGAACAATTACCAGAAGCTGAATTGAATTGGTTAGTTGAAGAAATCCGAGCTTGGTTGGATGTCAAATCTAGTGATTCATCACCAAGTCCAGAAGGTTGAAGGTTGTTCGCGTAGCGTGGCCGAAAGGCCAAGGTTAAAGGTTGAAGGTTGTTCGCGTAGCGTGGCCGAAAGGCCAAGGTTGAAGGTTGAAGGTTGTTCGCGTAGCGTGGCCGAAAGGCCAAGGTTGAAGGCAAAATACAAAACCAATCAATACCGAAATTCAGCAACGCGCCCGTTGGGTAATTGGAGTTGAATGATGGTGATTTCAAATGCGATCGCACAAATTAAGGTCCCACTACCAAATGCCATGATGGCAGCAGAAACAGTGCGGTTTGGCTGCCAGAAAACCCCAACTAAGGCTCCCAATGCCAAACTCGAAGCTCCTAATATACCTTGAAAAAATGCGGCGGTTGCCATAGGCGGCTGGCTGCTTCCAATACTGCTTATTTTATAGCTCCATACAATAGCTCGATACCAAGTATAAAGTCTGAAGACAAAAAGCATGGATCCCAAAAAATTCAGCCTTGGCCAAGGCCAAGGCCAAAAGGCCACGGTACGCGAATGGCCACGCTACGGGAACATACTTCATCCTTCATCCTTTCGTTGGTAGGTCATGATGGATAGAGGAATACCCAATACTGTAGTTGCTAGTTTGGACAAGCCAAACTTAACTTTAAGGGATTTGGGTAAGTCTTGCCAGGATACTGACACAAAACCGAAACGGTTGTAAAATGCCGTCAGCCAACCCATACATTCGAGATAAAGAGGCTGAGTTGCCTCTTTGATTAGATTTTCCATCAGATAACTCCCCAAGCCCCGATTGCGCCACTTAGGTGCCACAACCAAACTCCCCAATTCTTGGGCATCGGGAAAGTTGCGCAATTGTCCACAAGCCACCACACGCCCCTCAAATTCAATCACCCGAAACTGGGTCCAACGTAACTGGGTAGGCTCTAGTTTAGCAATCAGAATTAATTTCAGAATTGCCCAGGTATCCTTAGCACAGGCAGGGCGGAAAATGCATCCTGGTGGTAACGATGGAGATGGTTTAGTCATCAGCTGTTGTAAATTGAATTTTTGTTTATGGTTGACCATCAACCGTCAACCGTCAACCGTCAACCGTCAAATCTCAACAAAAAACGACTCCACAAAAAACGACTCCACAACAGACCGTCAGCCTGTAAATTTATCAGTTACCAATTTCATAGGTCAGTTGTGATCTCCGTCAGCCCTGACCCAATAAAATTATTGCTACACTCAAAGAAAATTCTGAGTGAATGCAAGAGACTGCTCAATATTCCTGTGCCTATTGTGGTGAAACCAATTTGACCTTTGTTGATCTAAGCGCTGGTGAACAGCAATCCTATATCGAAGATTGTCAAGTGTGCTGTCGTCCAAACATTTTGTATGTAAGGGTAGATCAAGAAACTCTCGATATTGAGATTGACAGCGATTATGATGGCTAACTAAAAGGCAGATTGACCCAAGTTCACTCTTGGTAAGGATTTATCATTAGATTTGTGGCTAGCATGGTGCGTCTACCCAAGACCTTGCTACTGATAGGGACAGTGGCGAAGCTCACCCATTTGCTCAATCTTAAGGTAAATGCCCATGCCCACTCATGCACTATTATGCTCCAAGCAGTTGCTAGGGGGACTATACGTTAACGAAGAGGAGCAACATTCGGTATTTCCTCTGAAACATACAGACGTTTACGCCAAAATCACCGGTCACCTGTCACGGGTAGAGGTGACACAGACCTTTGACAATCCATTTAGCGAACCCTTAGAAGCGGTCTATATCTTTCCACTACCGGATGAAGCGGCGGTGGATGAGATGGAGATTAAATTAAGCGATCGCATAATTGAGGGCAATATCAAAAAACGGGAAGAGGCTCAAACTATCTACGAGCAAGCTTGCAGTCAGGGGCGGACTGCGGGACTCTTAGAGCAAGAACGGGATAATATTTTTACTCAATCTCTAGCTCACATTAAACCAGGGGAGCAAATTGAGGTCACCATTCGCTATACCGATCAGCTACAGTTCCAGGGGGGTAATTATGAATTTGTCTTCCCAATGGTAGTTGGCCCCCGTTTCATACCTGGTACTCCCATTGATGAGAGTGGGGATACTGACTTCGTTCCCGATGCTTCCCGGATCACTCCACCCTTGATTCCGCCAGACATGCGCTCAGGTCATGACATTGGGGTAACCGTCGAGATTGACGCTGGAGTAGCAATTACAGAGGTTTATTCTACCTCCCATCAGATTAACATTGAACAACAGGGGCAAATCCTGCGGGTAAAACTGAGTCAGGAAGACACGATTCCCAACAAAGACCTGATTCTACGCTATGGGATTGCCAAGGAGCAAACTCAGACAACAGTACTTACCCACGCAGATCAACGGGGCAATCATTTTGCTGTGTATCTTATCCCCGCGTTGGACTATAGCACCGATGAGATTGTGCCAAAGGATGTGGTGTTCCTGATCGATACCTCTGGTTCTCAAATGGGGGATCCTCTGCTAAAGTCTCAGGAATTGATGCGTCGGTTTATTAATGGACTCAATCCGAAGGATACCTTTACCATTATTGATATTTCAGATACTGCTACCCAGCTATCTACCAAACCCTTATCGAATACCCCCCAAAACTGTAGAAAGGCGATTAACTACATCAATCAATTAAAAGCCAACGGTGGTACTTATTTACTCAAAGGTATTCGTAACTTGCTGAATTTACCGGCTGCACCAGAGGGACGACTACGGAGTATTGTACTGCTAAGTGATGGCTACATTAGCAATGAGAATCAGGTACTAGCAGAAGTACAGCAACAGCTTAAACCTGGAAATCGCATCTATAGCTTTGGTGTCGGCAGTTCTCCGAACCGCTTTCTGCTCAATCGCTTAGCTGAAATTGGACGGGGAATAGCTAGAATGGTGCGTCAGGATGAACCAACTGAAGCAGTAGCGGAACAGTTTTTCCGTCAAATTAATAACCCAGTGCTAACCAATATTCACGTTACTTGGGAAGGCCCAGGGGAAGCGATAATTTATCCCAATCCCACTCCGGATCTATTTACCCAGCAGCCTTTGGTTATCTGTGGACGCATTTCTCTGAGTCCAGAGTTCCAGGCAGAACAGTTGCAGGTTAGTAAGTTGAAGGTTAAAGGTTTGGAGAATAACCAACCCGACTCGAATGCTACAGCTGATCGCGTAGCGTGGCCTACGGCCTTAGAACTTTCAACCAAACAACATTCAACCCTAACCCCAAACCAACCTTGGCCAAAAGGCTACGCTACCCGAACAATCCCTACTGGTACTCTCAGGATTACCGGTACTAGGGCGGATGGTAGTTACTACGAGAAAAGATTTAACCTCAATTTTGATCAAGCCGACAATCCAGCCATTGCCCAGCTGTGGGGTAGAGCAAGGATTAAACACCTGATGCAGCAAATGTTGAGCTGTGAAACCAAAGCTGGGGTAGAGGCAGTGACCGCAACAGCGTTGAGTTATCAACTATTGTGCCAGTACACCGCTTTTGTTGCTGTCAGTGATCAGGTAACGGTTGCAGGAGAAAGCCACCTGATATCGATGCAAGTACCAGTAACAATACCAGAAGGAGTTAACTGGGAAGGCATGATCAAAAGTACTTTTGCTAGTGCAATTCAGGATAGACTCAGGCTACAGAAGTGGCGTTCAGGGTTGAGAGCAGGGGATAAGGGGAGCCGCAGACAAGCAGGAATTGACATCAATTCAAAACCATTTCCTCATGACCAGGGGAAAAAGGGGACACCTAAGAACTCTAAGATTAACCGATCTTTACTGTTTTCCCTCTCTGCCTTGTCTTCTCCCACCGCCTGGTCTTCTCCTATCCCAAGGTCTGTCCTACCAATAAGTGAATATAGGAAATTAGGGGTTAAAACCAAAGCTTGGATTCAACAGTCAGAGTATAGGCAAAACAGGTCCAAGGAATCTAAGCTAAGTAATGATAATGATAATCCATATGCTCCCGGTAAGGCATCAGAAATTATCCCTCAGGAGTATATTACTTCTAAGACACTTCAGGATAGGAACAATGATAATGATAATCCATATTCTGGCGATCAGGAATCAGAAATAATCACTGAGGACTATTTCGGTACTCAATCACCAGATAATTTTGAATTGACCTTGGTCTGTCCTAGATTGATTCAAAAGGTGAAGTCAGAGATATTAAGCTCAGCGGCAATCAGCCATCACAGGTTACAGTTGGTCAGAGTTAAGGGATTAGATGAAATAGGGACAACCTGTTTAACCCAACATCTGCAACGGTTGAACCTACCCCTAGGGGTAGCTGGTGAAATTGTCTTCGAGTTCCTAGTGCGTAGAGGTCGCGTGATCAGGGTGATGTGGGATGAAGCAGCCTCTACCCTGACGGAATCCCAAATGATTGATTTGATTAAGCGATCGCTTTCTTGTTGGCGAGTTCCCCAAACCTGTGTAAAGAGCGTGTGTTTAACCTTACGGATTAACGAAGGTGCAACTCAATGACATCTTGCTTAATCGTCAGATCATAATCTTGATAGAAATTGTGTCCTAGCAGTCCAATTGACAGGGATGGACTCACAGCAACCAATAGGTTGTTAGCCACAATACCTCCTGCGGCAGCGGAGGCCAAGCGACCCAGGGGTACATCTACTGTACCATTAGCTGTATCCATCGTGGCAGTTCCTTCTGGTTTCAATGCCAAAGCTTTTGCCATTTTTGGGGTAATTGTCACGACGGATGCTCCTGTATCAACCACCATTTCAAAGGTTCGTTTACCATTAAAGGTGACATCAATCACAGGAGTGTTATAGACTCGGCGTTTGATCGGGATTGTAATCACCCCTGAACTGTTTTGCTTTGATATGCCGCAAAGTTTGCCAAGGTCAATCAGATTGCCATTGGCATCCCGCATGAAACAGGCTAAATCGATTTGAGCGTTAGAAACAGCAGGAGTGAGGGTGCTGGTTGTGATTACAAATAATGTTGTTAATAGTTGGATTGGTAAATAGGGTTTCACCTGATTTATCTACTCCATAATTTTTGATTAGTACAAACTTTTAGGAAGGATTAAGGCTGAAGGATGAATCGGCACTTATCGCCTAATCCTAGATTACCCAGGGAAACTTTTAAACCAACACTACTCTTAGACAGAGTTTATAGATACACTTTAATAATAGCTAATCGGTAATAAATCAATTAGCAGATAGGGAATCGTTGTTGGCTCGTTATCGGGAAAAGTTTGGGGAGTTATGCTGATAGCTGGCACTATTACAAAAAAACTTAATAAAGAAAGTCATAACAATCGACTTTGAGTACTGAAATCGATGCAGGGCGGCTTGGGGAGCCACCGCCAGCTGCACATCGAGCATCGACCAGCCATCCCCACTGGTTCAGGGATTGCGCATTGGCGCACGCTACGCGATTGGCCGTAGGCCACGCTAAAAGCGATCGCCTTTGGTGCTCAAACAGTTGATCTAGCAATGGGCTAACTGTCTATTGTGATAGTGCGATCGCACTCAAGTGTTGCCACTATCGGTTATTCAGAACTATCTTCGACTTTGGTGTTGGACTCAGACTGCCCATTCCCTACTGCCGGTTCTGCCGATATCTCCTCAACCACAGTAGTGGACTCAGATTCCCTTGTCTCTACTGCCGGTTGTTCAGAACTATCTTCGACTTTGGTGTTGGACTCATACTCCCCGGTCTCTACTGCCGCTTCTGCCGATATCTCCTCGACCACACTAGTGGATTTAGATTCCCTTTGAGCTACCGCCGGTTGTTCAGAACTATCTTCTACCACAGTAGTGGACTCATCCTCCCTGGTCTCTACTGCCGCTTCTGCCGATATCTCCTCAACCACAGCAGTGGACTGAGATTCTTTTGGAGTTACCGCCGGTTGTTCATAACTATCTTCTACCACAGTAGTGGACTCATCCTCCCTGGTCTCTACTGCCGCTTTTGCCGCTATCTCCTCAACCACACTAGTTGAATTAGATTCCTTTGGAGCTACCGCCGGTTGTTCATAACTATCTTCTACCACAGTAGTGGACTCATCCTCCCCTGTCTCTACTCCCATTTCTGCCGATATCTCCTCAACCACACTAGTTGAATTAGATTCCTTTGGAGCTACCGCCGGTTGTTCATAACTATCTTCTACCACAGTAGTGGACTCATCCTCCCCTGTCTCTACTGCCGGTTCTGCCGATATCTCCTCAACCACACTAGTGGACTCAGATTCCCTCGGAGCTACCACAGGTTCCTCTGATGTAATGTCCAGTTCCTCTAGCGCTTCAGGTGAGGGGCTAGGGGTGACAGCGGAACGTCCGAAGAAACTGCCAAAGCGACTCCAGATGTTTAATTTTGGCTTTTCTGACGGTTCAGGTAGAGGGGTTACTGATTCAGCGCCAGTAGTTGCTTCCTCAACTGGTACTGGGGTTTCAGTGGCAGGAACCAGCTCTTCTGCTTCCAAAGTTGTTTCCACCTCAGGTAGGTTGGGCTCAACGCCAGGGGTTGCTTCCTCCAGAGTTATTGGCAGTTCACTGGGTGTTACAGATTCCTCTAGTTCTGGTATTTGCTCTGTTTCAGTAGTGTCTAATTCCCCTGGTGGTGTAGTGTCTTCTTCTGTAGTTTCTTGTTCTAGGGAAGTCGGTTCAGAGGTTAGAGGTTCTTCAACTATAGGAACAACCGAGGGTATTGGTGTTGGCTCTGGTGTTGGCTCTACTGTAGGTGAAGTAGTCAGTGATGGACTCGGAGCTGGTGTGACTTCTGGTACAGGTATTGGGGTTGGCGGTGGCTGATAGTTCGGGTCTACAATACCACCAGCTTGCTCAGCCGAGAGTTGACCTAGTACTAGCTGGGAAAGGGTGTCTTCACCGTTAGGCTGGTAGTTAATCACCTCTACTGTGTTGTTGAAAACATTCTTGACTGGGTTGCCCTGTTCATCCAGAAACTCTAACTCTACCCAGTTTTTGCCCTCTTTAAACCCTGTCAGATAAATCGATTCCCAACGGTCGAGTAGGAAACTTTGACCGTTGACAGTAACCCGAATATGCCAATCAACACTATCATCATCTAGATTGTCTTGAGCCACTAGCTGCAGAGGGGTATTACTCAAGGGCGTATTCGTCAAATAGAAGTCCAGCATAATGGGCTCGGCTCCGTAGTCGCCTTTTGGAACGCTGTAAGTTAGCAGTGGCAGGGCTGGATCTGGGTTGTTGTCGTCAGTTTTAGTAAAGATATGAAATGTGGTCTGGGCATAGGCACCTTTATTTTTGAAGCTCTCATCCCAGGGGCGAGAGGCAAATGCCCGCAAGGTATGGGTGCCAGGGGATAAATCCTCTAGGATTAGAGGTTGGTCTAGGTCATAGATGGCTTGGAAAGGTTGGTTGTCCAGGATGAGGTTCAGATGAGGACCTATACCTAGATCGGGATCTTGGAAAATTGGCAAGTCCTGAACCTGAAATTTCACTGATACTGTTGTATCTTCGAGCACCATGTCATCACCAGGTCTGACAATGATGACTTGAGGCCGGTAAGCCTCTAGGCTCTGACTAAGTTCTTGAATAGCTAGGGGTGGCCCTACTTCTGATAACTGATTAACTTGCTTGGTTTGGGAGCTGCCATCGATGCCAAACCCCTTCGATGTCTTGATGCGATCGCTTCCACAGGCCACCAGACCCCAAACTAAAATCGTTGTGATTAGGAAGAAAAAAAGTCTTTTCACCATGATTATCTGGCTGTTCCTACCCAACAAGCCATCTCCTTTGATCACCAGCCTTTAATCTTAACTTACAGGTTGACCTCTAGTCTTGCTGCTTGTCTAATGGTGTTGGTCTATGAGCGTTGGGGTTGCCTATTGGCAGGATGATCAAGTGTGTTCTCACTTTTTCCCTCTTGGTGCCCGTTCCCTTGGTTAGGGGATCTCCCCGGGGTCGAACCCCTGTTTCAAGTCTTCCGCTTTTTTATAAATATTCCGCTTCTGTATTAACCATATCCCTAGACGTTTAACCTTTGAGGGTCCTCTTTATAGATCGGGGACACTCTTTTCAAAAAATATTTAGCATTTCTTTGCAATTTGTAACATTGTGAAAAAAATATCATTGAATTCTTCTATAGTTAATTTTGATTTTTTCTGATGAGGGCTTAGACACAAACAGTGGTATATATAGTAATACCGCTAATTGAGAATAATTGACAATTGCCAAAAAAATTGTTAACTATTTTTAACTAAATTCAAAAATCCCCTGAAGCAAGACCTATTATCTTCTAAGGGAGGTATCCGTTTTGACGTAAATTCAGAACAGGTCCTTGCTGCCGTTAGAAAGCAGTGATTAGAAAAGTGCTTTCTTATCCATAAAAATAAAACTCCCCTAGGGGTATTAGTCGTTCCTTGTCTAGAGAGGAGATTCCTCATGCCACTCGAGGTCGATAAAGACCCGGTACCAGCTTCCTTTGAGAAGTGGGGTAAGCCAGGTCATTTTGATCGAACCCTAGCGAGAGGTCCCAAAACCACCACTTGGATTTGGAACCTTCACGCTAACGCTCATGATTTCGATAGTCATACCAGTGACTTAGAAGACGTTTCTCGCAAAATTTTTAGTGCACACTTCGGTCACCTAGCCGTTGTCTTTGTGTGGTTGAGCGGCATGTACTTCCATGGTGCTCGTTTTTCCAACTACGAAGCATGGCTGAGTGATCCCACTACTATTAAGCCCAGTGCTCAAGTGGTTTGGCCTGTGGTTGGTCAAGGCATTTTAAATGGCGATGTTGGTGGGGGCTTCCACGGCATCCAAATCACCTCTGGTTTCTTCCAGCTGTGGCGTGCTTCCGGTATCACCAATAGCACCCAACTGTACGCAACAGCTATTGGTGGTCTGGTAATGGCAGCCCTGATGCTATTTGCTGGCTGGTTCCACTACCACAAGAAAGCTCCGAAACTGTCATGGTTCCAGAGCGTGGAGTCGATGATGAACCACCACTTATCTGTGCTGCTGGGCTGCGGCTGCCTAAGTTGGGCAGCTCACCAGATCCATGTGTCTTTGCCCATCAACAAGCTCTTGGATTCTGGGGTGGCTCCTAGTGAGATTCCACTGCCCCATGAGTTCTTATTCAATCAGAGCTTGATGGCAGATCTTTATCCCAGTTTTGCTCAGGGCATAACCCCCTTCTTCACCCTGAACTGGGGCGTCTACTCTGACTTCCTCACCTTCCATGGTGGTCTCAATCCAGTAACCGGTGGATTGTGGTTGTCAGATACCGCTCACCATCACTTAGCTCTAGGAGTCCTATTCATCATTGCTGGCCACATGTACCGTAATACCTACGGTGTTGGTCATAGCATGAAGGAAATTCTAGAGGCTCATAAGGGTCCGTTCACTGGCGAAGGACACAAAGGTCTTTATGAAATCCTGACTACGTCTTGGCATGCCCAGCTAGCGATTAACCTAGCCATGGTAGGCTCTCTGAGCATCATTGTGGCTCATCATATGTACGCGATGCCTCCGTATCCGTACATTGCCACAGACTATGGTACTCAGCTGTCCCTATTCACCCACCATATGTGGATTGGTGCCTTCTGTATTGTGGGAGGTGCAGCCCATGGTGCTATTTTCATGGTGCGGGACTATGACCCAGCCAAGAATGTGAACAACCTATTAGACAGGGCTATCCGTCACCGGGATGCAATTATTTCTCACCTGAACTGGGTGTGTATCTGGTTGGGTTTCCATGCCTTTGGTCTGTACGTTCACAACGATACGATGCGGGCTTTGGGTCGCCCTCAGGATATGTTCTCTGATACGGCGATTCAGCTACAGCCAATCTTTGCCCAGTGGATTCAAAACATCCACAACCTAGCGCCGGGAGGAACTGCTCCCAATGCTTTGGAAACCGTTAGCTATGCCTTTGGCGGAGGCGTTGTAGCAGTAGGCGGTAAAGTGGCAATGATGCCGATTGAGCTGGGTACTGCGGACTTTATGGTTCACCATATCCATGCCTTCACCATCCATGTCACTGTACTAATTCTGCTCAAAGGGGTACTGTTTGCCCGTTCGTCACGTCTGATCCCCGATAAAGCTGAGCTAGGCTTCCGCTTCCCCTGCGATGGTCCAGGTCGTGGCGGTACCTGCCAAGTATCTGGTTGGGATCATGTGTTCCTAGGCTTGTTCTGGATGTATAACTGCATCTCTGTGGTTATTTTCCACTTCAGCTGGAAGATGCAATCTGATGTCTGGGGAACAGTATTCCCGGATGGGACTGTGTCTCACATTGCCAATGGCAACTTTGCCCAAAGTGCGATCACCATCAATGGCTGGTTACGGGACTTTTTGTGGGCACAAGCCTCAAATGTAATCACATCTTACGGCTCAGCTCTGTCGGCATACGGCATAATGTTCCTAGCTGGTCACTTCGTCTTTGCCTTTAGCCTGATGTTCCTATTTAGTGGTCGTGGGTACTGGCAAGAACTGATCGAATCCATCGTTTGGGCCCATAATAAATTGAAAGTAGCCCCATCGATTCAGCCTCGTGCTCTGAGCATCACTCAGGGTCGGGCTGTGGGGGTAGCTCACTACCTCCTGGGAGGAATCGTCGTTACCTGGTCATTCTTCCTGGCACGAATCCTGTCAGTGGGATAACTGGTTACCAGGAATCGATGCCAAACCTTGAGTGGGATACCATAACCTGTGTCTCGCCTGTCGATACCCTAAGCAACCTGGAACTTCGGTTCCAGGGAGTTAATTAACAAAAAACAATGAGCAGCATGATTGCATAAGTCTCATAGGTCAGCGAGGAGAATTTCCTTAAAGCATATGGCAACAAAATTTCCAAAATTTAGCCAGGACCTCGCTCAAGATCCGACAACACGTCGAATCTGGTACGGGATTGCCACAGCCCATGACTTTGAAAGCCATGATGGCATGACCGAGGAGAATCTATATCAAAAGATTTTTGCTTCTCACTTCGGCCATCTTGCAATCATTTTCTTGTGGACTTCTGGCACCCTGTTCCACGTCGCCTGGCAAGGTAACTTTGAAGAGTGGATTAAAGATCCTGAAACTGTCAAGCCCATCGCCCACGCGATTTGGGATCCCCAATTTGGCTCAGGGGCAATTGATGCCTTCACCCAAGCTGGTGCTTCTAACCCCGTAAATATCGCCTACTCTGGTGTTTACCACTGGTTTTACACCATTGGCATGACAACCAATAACCAACTGCATGGTGGTGCCATGTTCTTGTTATTGTTGTCATCCCTATTACTGTTTGCAGGTTGGTTGCACTTACAGCCTAAGTTCCGCCCCAGCTTGAGCTGGTTCAAGAATGCAGAGTCTAGGCTGAATCACCACTTGGCAGGTTTGTTGGGTGTTAGCTCCTTAGCTTGGGCAGGTCACTTGATTCACGTGGCTATCCCCGCATCTCGCGGACAGCACGTTGGTTGGGATAACTTCCTGAGTGTCAAACCCCATGCAGCTGGATTAGGACCTTTCTTTACCGGGAATTGGGGAGTCTATGCCCAGAACCCAGATACCGCTGGACACATCTTTGGTACCTCTGAGGGTGCAGGGACAGCGATTCTGACCTTCTTGGGTGGCTTCCATCCCCAGACTGAGTCCTTGTGGCTGACCGATATCGCCCATCACCACTTGGCGATCGCAGTGATCTTCATCATTGCCGGTCATATGTACCGCACCAACTGGGGTATTGGTCACAGCATCAAGGAGATTCATAGTGCCCACAATCCTCCGGCAGGTACTCCCTTTGGGGGCATGTTAGGTGAGGGTCACAAGGGTCTATATGACACCATCAACAACTCTCTCCACTTCCAGTTAGGGTTAGCTCTGTCCTGTTTGGCTGTGGTCTGTTCCTTGGTAGCCCATCATATGTATGCGCTGCCGTCCTATGTTTTCATAGCCAAGGATCACACCACCATGGCAGCACTGTTTACTCACCATGAGTACATTGCTGGTTTCCTGATGGTTGGAGCATTCGCTCATGGTGCCATCTTCTTTGTGCGGGATTATGACCCAGAGGCTAATAAGAATAATGTGTTAGCCCGGATGCTGGAACACAAAGAAGCTCTGATTTCTCACTTGAGCTGGGTAACTCTGTTCTTAGGTTTCCACACCTTAGGACTCTATGTCCACAACGACGTCGTGGTTGCTTTCGGCACCCCCGAGAAGCAAATCCTGGTTGAGCCAGTATTTGCTCAGTTCATCCAAGCGGCTCACGGTAAACTGCTATACGGCTTTGATACTCTGCTGTCCAATCCCGATAGCTTAGCTTCTGGCGCTGGTGCAGCTTACCTACCTGGCTGGATGGATGCCATCAACAGCGGAACTAACTCCCTGTTCCTGACCATTGGTCCTGGCGATTTCTTGGTACACCATGCGATCGCTCTAGGTCTGCACACCACCACCCTGATTCTAGTCAAGGGTGCGCTGGATGCCCGTGGTTCCAAGCTAATGCCCGATAAGAAGGACTTCGGTTATGCCTTCCCTTGTGATGGTCCTGGTCGTGGCGGTACTTGCGACATCTCTGCTTGGGATGCCTTCTACCTCGCCATGTTCTGGATGCTCAATACCCTAGGCTGGTTGACCTTCTACTGGCACTGGAAGCATCTGTGCGTCTGGCAAGGTAACTTGGCTCAGTTCAATGAGAACTCTACTTATCTCATGGGCTGGTTCCGGGATTACCTGTGGGCTAACTCTGCTCCGTTGATCAATGGTTACAGCCCGTTTGGAACGAACAACCTTTCTGTCTGGGCTTGGATGTTCCTATTGGCACACCTAGTTTGGGCAACTGGTTTCATGTTCCTGATCTCGTGGCGTGGTTACTGGCAAGAGCTAATTGAAACTTTGGTCTGGGCACACGAGCGTACTCCTCTGGCTAACTTGGTTAGCTGGAAGGATAAGCCTGTTGCGCTGTCCATCGTTCAAGCTCGTCTGGTTGGTTTAACCCACTTCACGGTTGGTTATATACTTACCTACGCGGCATTCTTGATTGCCTCGACAGCTGGTGCGTTTGGCTAATGGTTGCTGAAACTAGCTTTTTAGGTATTTGAATTGTAGGTAATTAATTGAAATCTCCTGCCTTCCGGTGGGGGATTTTTTGTTGTTTACCAAAAGGGATTGACCGTAGGTCACGCGACGCGAACGCAGATTAGGAACAGGAAAACAACCCGTGAAACCCTGATTATTGGCGTTGCTGAATAATGGAATGATTTGAAAAGTTTTGTAGAATGGGCATCTTGCCCGTTCGATATCTTGTGGAGCGGGCAGGATGCCCACTCTACTCCGATTCATTAATTGATTCAGCAACGCCTGATTATTTGCTAAGTTTTCCATCTAGTGAATAAACTTTCATGGCTTGGTAGCCCAAAAAAACTAGCGCTATATATTGCCTCAGTGATTATCATCGAAAATAATTTTGACAAAAAAAATAAAATGTCGTTTTAAAAATACAACTAGTGAATTATTTAAGTAAGCAACTATATTGCTTCGTGACTAATTAGCCCAAAATATCCTAGTTAACGTCAGTTAAAACATCAATGCCTCCCCTAGGCAAGCCAGTGGTATTAGCACAGGATTCAACAAACTAAAAAACCGGAATGAAACAAAATCAAGCCATTATTCAAGTAAAAGGATTACGACAGTATTACGATAAATTTGCTGCTGTCAATGGCATTGACTTTGAAGTGTATCCCGGCGAGATTTTTGGCTTGATAGGTACCAACGGTGCTGGTAAAACATCCACAATAAAAGCTTTAGCTGGGGTACAAAAAGTAACGTCTGGAATGATTCGGGTCATGGGACAACCACCAGCAATGGTAAGGTCATCCCTAGGATACTTAACACAACAGTTTTCACTGTATTCCGATTTGAGTGTGGAGGAAAACCTCCGTTACTACGCTAAAATGCGTCGTCTACCCGAGGAAATCTTTCAATCTCGCCGAAAGCAGTATCTCCAATGGTTAGCCCTTAAGCCTTTTGCTGATAGATTAGCAGGACATTTATCAGGGGGAATGAAGCAAAAGCTGGCTCTATGCTGTGCATTGATTACCCAGCCCCAAATTCTACTGTTGGATGAGGTCTCTACTGGTATTGATGCTGTCTTCCGCCGTGAGATTTGGAGCTTTTTAGCAAAAATTGCTCAGCAGGGAACTACTATTGTGGTGGCAACCCATTATCTAGATGAGGCAGAACGGTGCGATCGCGTTGCCTTAATCCACAACGGCACCATTCAACAAATCGGACCTCCAGAAGATTTGCGTGCCAGTATGGAATTATCTTGTTTTGAGGTGGTGCCTGAGGATCCAATGTTGGCATCGGGGCCAATTTTTGCCGCAACTGAACAGGCTTTGCAAAATGCGATCGCTAGTAACCATACTCCAGTCGTAGATCTCAAACCCCTGGGGGATCGCATGATGGTTTTTGTGAGCAAACAGGCTATCTCTGCAGAGGAGGCCATACAACAAATATTACATCTTCACCAACTGCCCTCAGCTCGGATACACCCTGCCAATCCTACCCTGGAGCATGTCATGGCCAATCATTTGCAGCGATCCTCAGGGGTAAAGACAAGTTTTCCAGGGTTGTTCTCTACAGTGTCCCAGAGATCTTCACCACCCTATAACTCAGCTTCTAATGTTAATTGGATAGTGAAGGTTGATCAGGTCAGCAAGGTTTATGGTAATTTTCAGGCCGTGCGATCGCTAAGCTTTACTATTAGTCGAGGTGAAATTTTGGGACTGCTGGGGGCCAATGGTGCTGGCAAAACGACACTAATGAAGCTCCTATGTGGTCTACTGCGTCCCAGTAGCGGAAAAATTTGCTACACATCTGAGCATTTGCTCCCCTATTCACCCTCAGTAAAGCAAAGAATTGGCTACATGAGTCAGAAATTGACGTTGTATCCAGACTTAACCATCCTAGAAAATTTGTCTTTTTTTGGTCGAGCTTATGGAGTTCCTCGTCAGCAACGTAATGCTCGCATCGATTGGATACTTCAGACTTTTGGCTTAACCCAGTCCGCTAATCAACGGGTTAGAAATCTATCTGGGGGGAATAAACAGCGAGTGGCTTTCGGAGCTGCTATTCTACACGAGCCAGATATCCTGTTTCTAGATGAACCTACCAGTGGCATGGATATTCTGGTGGGACGGCAGTTCTGGCAAATTCTTCAGGGGTTTGCCCGCCAAGGTACAGCGATTGTTGTCACTACCCACTCTATGGAAGAGGCGGAATACTGTACTAATCTGCTGTTTATGCGGTTGGGAGAGCTAATTCTGCAAGGGTCTCCTGCCGCTATCAAAGCCCAGCAAACCGGTACCCTCGTCGAAATTTTGTCTGCCTCTCCCAAAAACACCCTGTATAGCTTAGAACAACAATTTGAGCCTTGGCGCATGGTATTTATGGGCGATCGCATCCAGATGATTCTGGATCAGCCGTCAAATATCTCCCAGCTACAGGATTATCTAGCTTCGGTAGAAGTTGAACCTCACCAAATCACTCCCATCCCCTTCTCCTTAGAAGCAGCGTTTCTCAACATTTCACAACATCCTAAGAAAAGGTAGCGCGATGGACAGGATTTTGGCTCAGTGCATCAAAGAACTGGCGCAATTTCGTCGCGATCGCCTAGGGGCAGCATTGATCTTTTTGTTGCCTTTAATGACCATGCTGATTTTTGGCTTTGCCATTCGCCTTGAAATTAAGGATGTACCATTAGCCGTTAGAGATTTTGACAATAGCCCCCTCAGTCGAGCCTATATTGAGCAGGTTTTTGCCACTAATCAGTTTAAGCCTGTAGCAGCTACCACAACCGATGGCATGGACTTGCTTGATCGGGGCATCGCTCAAGCAATAGTGGTTATTCCTCCCAACTTTTCACGGCAATTGAAAGGGGGAAAAATCAATGCCCTCCAGGTCATAATCGATGGCACAGATGTGAACAATGCTCGGGTCATCCAGAACAGCCTTCGTGCTACCACTCAATTTTTCTTGGAAAAACAGGGTTTCCAGACTCAGCGTCCCGATGTTTTCGCTCATACCCGTATCTGGTTTAATCCGGGGCGAAAAGAATCTCTTTTTATTGTGCCGGGTGTTTATGCCGTCATTTTATTTAGTTATCCTGGTTTGATAGTAGCAATGGCGGTGGTACGGGAGAAAGAACAAGGGACGTTAGTTCAGGTCAAAGCATCAGGGATTAGTGCTTGGGAGTTTCTTCTGGGGAAGGCTTTGGCCTATGTACTGATTGCCATCGGCGAAGCGGTGCTGTTGATGGGGTTGGGGGGGTTGCTGTTTGACCTTTGGCCAGTAGCAAATCCTTGGCCGCTGCTAGTGGGCACTGGGCTGTTTTTGATGGTCAGTGTGGTTTATGGACTGGTAGTTGGCGTTTATTCCAAGCAAGCCTTGGTTGCTGTGCAGAGTGTTATGAATACTGGACTTTTAATGTCTACCTGGCTGTCAGGTTTTATTTACCCTGTGGAAAATATTCCTTGGCCACTGTCACTGGTTGCCAATGTCGTGGCAGCTCGTTACTATATTGAACTCACCCGAGATGCATTTGTAGTAGGTGTGGGCTGGCTTCGTATTGGCCATGTTATTCCTATTCTATTCCTGCTGACAATTGGAATGTTCATGTTATCGTGGTGGCGAATTCGGCAGAGATAGAAAACCGTAATCAAACATGGCGAAGAGTAAGCTCGGATTTTTCCCAGGTCGAGGTGTTTGGGCAGTTGTTCTCAAGGAAATGACCAATATCTTCCGCGATCGCCAGCTTATTACCACAATTGTCTTGGTACCAGTGTTTTTCGTAATGTTTTACGGCTTTGCCCTTAACCCCAGTGTTGAACAGGTTAGCTTAGGGATAGTGGACTATGCCCAGTCCTCAGCCAGTCGAGAGCTGATTGCAACCCTAACGACGAGTGATGTAGTTGTTACTAGGGTGCAGACTTTGGCAGAAAAGAATTTAGTGCGATCGCTACTGGCAGGAAAAGTCAAGGTTGCCCTTGTAATTCCGCCAGAGTTTGATCGCCAACTCTCTCAAGGTAACTTAGCTGAGGTGCAAGTCCTGATTGACGGTGTTGATGCTAATCGAGTCGGTATTCTTCGGGGTTATCTCAGCCAGATCGTCCGTCAGTATCGCTATCGTAATCACAATTCCCCTGAATCTTCCCTGATTAATCTACAGACAACTATTTTATATAACCCCGGACTGGTGAGCAGTTGGTATTTTGTGCCGGGGGTATTGGGGGTAATTTTGACGGCAATTAGCACTTTTGCAGCTTCCTCCACCATGACAGCAGAAAAAGACTATGGCACTTTTGAACAACTTTTGCTTACTCCCCTACTTCCTTGGGAAGTGCTTCTAGGGAAACTGCTTCCCCTTTTGGGGATTATCCTAGTCATGGTGCTGATCACAAACGGGTTTAGCCAAGTGGTCTTTAACCTACCCTTTCGTGGTAGTTGGCTAATGTTTATGACTAGCACAATTGTTTATATTGTGCTGACATCTGAACTAGGACTAATCTTAGGTCTGCTAAACCAGAATATGCTACAAGCATTCCTGACCACGCTTTTTATTAATGTGCCTCTAGTGCAGTTATCTGGAGCTTACACCCCTATTGAAGCCATGCCTCCTTTGTTTCAAGGATTGACCCTTCTAGATCCACTGCGCTATTACATCTTTATCCTGCGTAGTGTTATAGTAAAAGGAATTGGGTTTGAGATGTTGTGGCAACCCTTACTTTTACTGGTGATAATAGCCGTAGGATTGTTTATCTTATGCTTGTATCTTTTTAAATTGCAAAAGTATCATAATTAACCTGAAATCGGGATTGGCAAGATAGATAGATTAGCCACTTATTTTTAGTGAAATAGCATGAAAAAATTAATTATTAAACTTCTGACAGCAGGTATAAAAAATAATTCTTATCAACCAACTGAAGAACTATCCTTAGAAAATGCCATTGCTCAAATTGATCACTTTTTTGGTCGCGATAGCATGTTAAAAGAATTTGATGCCGATATTACGGTTCCTTACTACACCCAGAGCGAGTTAGGTTATCGTCTCTATCATTCCGCTGAAGATGCCATTCACATGGCATTAAATTTTGATGGTGTTTTTAACGTTGATGGCTACCAAGCTCAACCTCGAATTGTCGCTGAACAAATCGATAAGCTGGGTGCAACGAACGTTCTAGAAGTGGGTTGCGGCAAAGGATTTAATAGTCTATTTTTAGCTCAGCAATTTCCCAGCGTTCAATTTGTTGGCATCGATTTAACACCGTCGCATATCGCCATAGCTAATCGCAAGGTAAGGGATTTTACCAACTTAACTTATCAAATCGGGGACTTTAATTGCTTAAATTTCCCGTCACAATCATTCGATCTGGTGTTTGCTTGCGAGTGTCTGTGTCACGCACATCAACCCCGCATCACCCTAGCTGAAATTTTCCGCATCCTCCGTCCGGGGGGAAAACTCGTTATTTTTGATGGTTATCGTCAAGCTAAACTGGAAAGTTTTTCTCAAGAATTACAAACCGTAACTCAACTTATTGAAATTGGCATGGCAGTGCAACATGGTTTCTGTGAACTTGAAGATTGGACTGAGGTTGCCAAAAATGTGGGTTTTTCTGTGGAAACAAGAGAAGACTTAACCTTTGCCATACAACCAACTCTTTTGCGCTTGCAATCGCTGTCACTACTTTTTTTTAAATCTTATTGGCGGTCAAAAGTTTTAACTTTTTTACTGCCAAAATACCTGGTTAGAAATGCTGTACCAGGTCTATTAATGCCTTTTACTTTTAATATCAACCAAGGTGCTTTGGGATATTATAAATTCATCTTAAACCGCACATAGGAAGGTAAAACAGCTAAAAGGCAGATAAACAGCTAGGGTACTAAAAGAATATCAAAAATAAAAGTGCTTGACAGGCTCTCACAAGAACATATTATTTACTTAATTTACCTATCTTGTATAGCAAGAAATTTCTGAGTACAGGAAGTGACAACATTTTTTCTTGCAATAGTCTTGTTCTTAGTTTCTTTTGAAAATATTTTTGGTAGAATTTTTGATAATTAATTTTAACACTTTCAATATCTTCACTCATATTAATTGCTTGGGCTAAATAAAAACCGCTAGCAATAGCATTATGAATACCTTCCCCCGTAACAGGATCTGTTAAATTTGCAGCATCACCAACCTTAAAAATATTATTTTCATAAATTTTATTGTTCCACTTAGTTGTAGCTAATGGATATACTTTTTTTCTAGTTCTAGTAACTACATTATCTAGAAACTTACCTGCAACATGATGCCTGACCACAAATTCGTCAAAGAAACGAATCAAATTAGTTCCTCTTCTCTCATAATCCTTGAGAGACAAACCAAGTCCTACATTAATCTTCAATAATTTATCATTTAAACCCACTGGAAAAATCCAAAGATATCCGTTAGATCCTAACTCTTGAGATCCTAACTCTTGTTCAAGATAAACTTGTATATTAGAATGATAATAATGAGGGAATAACTCTATAGGTAAAGTCCAATATTCACGAATACCAATAACATTACATTCACCAGCAAAAATTCCACGAGCATCAACTATATAATCAAATTCGTGGTTAAAATTAGATCTAAATTGAGAAATATTATTAACAGATTGTTGGTGATGAATACATCCAGCCTCAATAGCTTTTTCGTAGATAATATTGTCAAAAATATATCTAGGAATACAAATACTCCAATCACTATATTCTTGGTGATATTCTTGGCTATAATAACTAATTATTGAAGAATTCCATAAATAATACTCTGAAGCTAATTTTTTTAAATACTCATAATCAATCCCCATTTTTGTCAATGCCCTAACTGCTTTAGCAGTGATACCATCTCCACAAGCTTTATCTCTGGGAAAAGATTCTTTATCAATTAAGGTTACATGATGACCATTTTTAGCTAGATGGTATCCTGTTGAAGAACCCGATGGACCTGCTCCTACTACCGCAATTTTTGCCATTTTAAAATTTCCTTTTACTATTTTATGGACTGAGCGCGATTTAAATTTTAACTTGAACAACTCTCACATCGGTTTAACTAAAAAGTTCTGGTCAATCATATTTACCTTTAAATTTATCAGTGAATAGATTTATTAAAAATAGTTTATAATTAAATGAATGTTTTCCTTTCCACAGAATTAGCTGATTTAAGACATCTATTATTTTAAACCAACGGGAATGGCTGTGCAAAATATGACGGTAGGGGATAGTGGTTTCTGATATCATATCCACTGAAGAGGAAGTCCAAAACTTGGGAAACCAGCGATGGAGTGTGCGATCAAACACGTGCTTCAGCAACATTAGACCTACTAGATAAATATTTAAAGGAAACAGGCTATGGCTTATTTGCTCTAGGGCGATCATATCGGGGCGACGGCATTGGGTATATTGAGGGATAGCTTGGGTTAAGTTATCATCATATTCGTCTAGCAGTTGGTTAAAGACTAGACTATCTTCGAGAGCCGCACTGCATCCCTGGGCTATCATGGGTGAAACGGCGTGAGTGGCATCTCCCAGTAGCAATACACTATTGCCAAAGTGGTAGCGACTACACCTCACCGTTGTTGTTTCGAAGAAAGGCTTCTGGGCAAAAGCCTCGGCTTCTTCGGGTGATATCAACTGCCTGAAATCCCCCATATACTTTCTGAAGAAGGTTAAAACCTCTGAACCCGATGAAATATTAGCTAAACGATTATACCATCGAGCAAAGCAAACTATACCGTTGTAATTTCCATTAGGTGTAGGCCAAAACAGAAGACTTCCAGACGATCCCAAAGAATACAAATGAACACTATCCCTATTTAATGTCAACTCAGGGTGATTTTCAGGACAGCGCAGCGTTAAAGTTTTAAGCTCAATCTGACTTTTGCCGAGCTTGACCTCAAGACCGGTTGTATGCTGTAGTATATTTCTGACTTTAGACCGTAGCCCATCAGCTCCAATCAAAAGATCGTAGGCTTTGCATGGTTGATAGCCTGAAGCTGACTGAAAAACAGCCGATTTTGCTTCTAGATCAATATCCAGACATTTCTGCTCGAACTTTAATCTTAAGCAATTAGCATCATAGCGTTTGGTCAAGGTTTCTAAAAGAAGATTGGTGAGGACATTCCGCTCGATCAGGAGTCGAGGTTTTTTTCGTGAAATAGATTGAACGACTCCACGGGAATTATGGATTTCTTGTCCCAAAGCCATTGTTCCCCGTTCTATTGCCAACGAATCTAAACCAACTTCACGAAGGGCGGCTCGTCCTCGAAACCCTAGGGAAATAATGTGGGAGCGAGCAGTTGACAGAGGATTAAGTCTTGGATCAGGGCGTTTGTCATATAGCTCGACACAATATTTACTATCACGTTGCAACAAATAGTGAGCCATTAATAGTCCGCAGGGTCCAGCACCAACAATGATTACAGTTTTCATAAAGTCCATTTTATAAATTCATCTAAACCCATTAGTATCTAGGATTTAAAGGGATCTAAAGATTGCATTGCTGTCGTCTGCAATTCGTTAGATACATCACTATCTAGCTTTTTTGGATTCATGAGGTACAGCTTTCAATACCAAAACCCCTATAAAAAGCTTGGTAGATGGTTAGAGAGTGTACCTTATTAAATTGATAAACGCTAGATTACCTAAAATATCTGAGTTAAACATTGATATCCGTCAGTTAAACTATTGACTATTATCTTATATATTTGTCATTCCCTCAAATCTATCATCTGTATTTTTACTGTATTCGATTCAGTAATAATTTCGGCATCGGCTGGCATCCCTGGTTTAGCAAACCCCCCAGGATTATCAATAGTGATTTTAATCCCAAAGACTTGTCTCACCCGATCTTCCCGAAAATAGATATTCTCCGGAGTAAAGGATGCTTGACTATCAATAGTAGCAGGGTAATTGCAGCTATTTTGTATAAATTGTACTTGACAAAATAGGTATTTAACATAGTCAGTGATAGGACTAGACAACTCTTCTGGAATGAAGGACACTACAAACAGATGGAATCAGTCCCTTTCTCAACTAATCCACGGAAGCAGACCGAAAGGTCAGGATATCTAGGAGCTGGGTGCGGTGAAAGTCGCACGCCCAGATTTGAAGGAGAGGTGCCCTGGGTAATACCAGGCATCGACTCTACCGAAGTCAGAAGTCAGCTAGACTCACGTTTCGGAGTTTAGGAGCGATGCAGCGCGGTCTTGGGGGTTTCCCCGGAGACAAAACCTTAGATAGTGGAGCCTTTATAGTTAGCAGGTTATGCAGAAAAGGGTTAAATATTTTTTAATAAGGCGACCCTATCTTACGGTAAATTCAAACCACTCGCTATTGCATCAAGACAATGTCCTAATCTCAATGGGTAGTGCTATATAAGTAATACTTAGTAATCATTCAGCCATCAGCTTAGCAAGCATTTAGTAATTTGGGATTACTAATTAGTTTCTGAATTCAGCATATTCATCGCCATTTCTAAACTAACTTTCATCCGATTCAGAGATTTGGCGAGTATACCAATTTCATCATCTGAATCATGGTCAAATTCTCCAGCCATATTGCCAGTACTCACTTCCTTAGCTAATTGAGCCATCTGCTTAAGAGGTTTGGTCACCGATACCTTGAGGAAACGATTAATCAGCAAGATGGCTACCAGGAAAAAACCAGTAATAATCCCAATCACCAATACCTGTAACTGCTTAGCAGAATTAAAGATTTTAAACCCTGGCACTGATACAATTTTTGCCCCAACAATTTCATCGAGCTTCCAACCAAAACCATGCTGATCACCGTAGGTAGCAATTTGGCTAGCAGGGGCGGCTTCAGGAGTACTGTGGCATCGTAAACAGCTTTTTTCAGAAACGGCGAGAGGACGGGCAACATAAAAAATTTTTCCACTAGGAAGAGAGCGAAAACCGGTTTTTTCTGTTAGATATGGCTGCTGTCGAAAACTCTCCACGATTTCAGTCTCGAAACTATCAGCTTTATCTCTGAGGTTAGTTGGATTAAGGGTCGCTTCTTTATAGAAAAAATCACGATATTGCTCACGTTTACGTAAATTTTCAAAAACTTCACGAGCTGAATAAGCAGGTACTGTTTGGGGTAAAAATCTGTCTTCATTTTCTAATCGATCAGCTAATTCTGGATTCACTTGATTATTGGTATACTCCCGCACCGAACCCATGGTTTCGATCAGAATTAGGGCTTGGTCAGTTACGAGTTTTTCGGCATAGCCTTCTAAAAGTTGAGACAAAACCAACCCACCAGTCAGTACAAGTCCTATAAAAATCGATAGCAATAGTAAGTTTACCTTGATTCCTAAATTAAGTTTTTTTAACATTAGCCATCTCCCATAGTATCATTAGTGCCACAGCTGTTTTAGTTCTTAAGGTAATTAATTATGTTTTACCGCCGTCTATTCTTGTTGAATCTTATATTGATTTTTACAGCTTGTAACTCACCGGATACCCCTAGGCTAGGGAAATTAAGTATTGGGATCGTAAGTTACGGGGAAAGCTATCGCTTCATAGAGCGATACTCAAAGCTAATCGAATATCTTGGTGCTCGACTTAAGATGATTATAGAATTAGAACCGATGTACAACGAGCGCAGAGCACTAACTTTGATTAAGCAGAGCAAGTTGTCTATCGTGTTTGCTCCTCCTGGTTTAGCAGCCATCGCCATTGCTGAGGCACAGTACATACCAGTGCTACCTCTCCAAGGAGTCAAAAAGTCGCGCTCAGTCATCGTAGTAGAACTCGAAAGCCCGATCCAACACTTGACTGAACTAGCGGGCAAAGTCATTGCTTTAGGTCAACCCGGTTCTGCCACAGGATATTATCTGCCAATCTACAATCTCTACGGTCTGACCCTAGCGGAAGTGCGTTTTGCCCCCACACCAAAACAAGTCTTAGAGTGGATTGCCTCTGAGGAGGTAGTCGCTGGAGCGTTGTCTTTAGAAGAGTTGGAACGCTACCGCCTAGACTATAGTCAAACCAGGTTCCGGATTTTATATATAGATTCTCATAAAATTCCCAGCGGTTCTATCCTGATCGGACCAACAGTCGAGAGAAATCTACAACAGGAGATCCACAAGGCACTAGAATCTGCCTCCAGCAGCATGGCAGCATCAGCAGGATACATCCCCAATGCTAAAGCACCTGATTATGATTACTTAATTGAGGTGGTTCAGAAGGTTAGACCGATTGCCGAACGGATTCAAGAAAAACCATTCCCTTTATACAGCCTTCCATTTGAGTTGTAAAACTTCCAAACAAGGGGATAAACCGGCAGTAGCGGAAGAGAATCGATTATATTACCATTGGGGATTTTTAACAAATAATTTAGGATTGCTACATAAGCGGTTGGCAATGTGAATAGTGGCTAGGTAATCGCCTTTGCCTACTTAGCAAGTTTGCAGTTATTTAAATATAATCAGCAGGATTACCTATCTTTATTTTTAGTAAAGGTAATTGCCATCAGAATTCGCTCAATAAGATTCATGGCGGGAAATAAATAACTTATTAAGATTAGAATAATCTTTATATGATAAGGATTACATTGGGTGCATCTCAATGCATGCAATTAGGCAAAAATTCTCATAAAATCTCCATAATTCCCACAATACCCGCGCCCCCGCCCCACAATACCCGCGCCCCCGCCTTAGATTCGCTAGCTTGACATAATTTATTCAACTATATTTTTTTTAAATAAATAATTTAACTAGAAATTTAAAATATCGGTCTTTTTTTAAAGTTCGCTTATAGTTTATATTTTTTCCTGAACCATTACCGAGCAAGATGTATCAGTAATTAGAGGAACATTGATACGGATATCGGTTATGCGAATTTACACTCCTATTGCTTTAATTACTGTTTTAACCATCTGGTTTGGGGTTAATTTACCGATGATTGCCCATGGCTCAAATGCACCACTAAACTATAGTAATGATTGTCCCAGTTTAGTAGAGCAAACAGGACAAATTTTTTCTTATGGAAGAAAAGAAAACCACAAATTTGTCTCATCACCAGTAATTCCAACTACCCTGATCGCCCATCGTGGTAGCGGACGTCTGTCTCTTGTGTGAGAGTCAACTGACTGGATTCAGTTTGATGGCATATCTGGCTGCATTTCAATCCCACTGTTGGGTACGAGTAGCGGGCTACAGTGGGAAAGTGCTAATTCAATATAGTGTACTTGTAGTTGACTTATTTTATATAATATATTGGAAAAGACATGATTAGGGTGCCTCTTAATTCGTCAATTTTCTGCCAAGCAACCTCAGCTCGCTTTCTTCGATGACAGTGAGTTAGTTCTAGTGTGGAAAAATGAAACTAAATAAGCTTGATAACCAACGGAAGTAGATGTGATTGCCCCTAAGATGATCAACCAATCCGATCTGATCAAAACCCTAAGCCCCAGTGCAATGGATCAGATCATGCTATACCTGGCTTTCAGCGCCCTGCGGACGAGTGGACACCGACATGGGGCGTTTTTAGATGCAGCAGCAACCGCTGCCAAATGTGCCATTTACATGACCTATCTGGAGCAAGATGGCAATATCCGCATGACTGGGCATTTGCATCACATTGAGCCAAAGCGGGTAAAGGTCATTGTTGAGGAAGTTCGACAAGCGTTAACAGAAGGGAAACTGCTCAAGATGCTGGGGTCTCAGGAACCTCGCTATCTGATTCAGTTTCCCTATGTCTGGATGGAACACTATCCCTGGCAACCAGGGCAATCTCGTATCAATGGCACCAGCCTTGACCTGGAAGAAAAGCGCAATCTTGAGATCAAGCTGCCAGATCACCTGCCGGATGCCCAGATCATTAATTCCTTACAATTCTTTGAATTAATAGAATTTCTCCACCGGAGATCTCAAGAAGACTTACCACCAGAGCGACGTCTACCATTGAGTGAAGCTCTAGCTGAACACATCAAGCGTCGCTTAACCTATTCAGGAACTGTCACCAGAATCGATCACACCGGTGGCTTACCCTACTACGCTCTAACCAATGCATATTACTCGCCAGTAGATGACAAAGCCCGCACCTACACCATGATTGACGAAACAGCGCGATACTTCCGGTTAATGAGAAACTGGGCAGAGCGTCAGCCGCAAGTCATGCGAGGGTTGGAGGAACTAGATATCCCGCCAGAGAAAATCAATCAGGCCATGGAAGAGTTAGATGAAATTATCCGCCAGTGGGCAGATAGGTATCACCGGGATGATGGTGAACCAATGGTTCTACAGATGGTCTTTGGACCAAAATCTGAATAAAGTATGAAGTATGAAGTATGAAGTATAAAGTGGGAACTCGGAAGTCGGAAGTCTAACGCTATCTCAATTTATTAGATTGATTAGTTGCTTAGCAAGTTGTATGTTTTCATCCTTCATCCTTAATACTTCACGATTAACACTTCATGCTTCGCAATTAACACTTCATACTTCATGCTTCATGCTTCATGCTTCATACCTGGCTGATCCAGTGCCATGCTAGAGCTAACAGCACAACAGCGATCGCACCAATCATCGTATTAATAATATTCACGACTTCATTGGTCAGCCATTCTAATTTAGATTGTAGTGTCGCACCAATTACACTCTCCAGATTGGTGGCGATGAAGGCAGCAATAACACAGAAAAATACTCCTGTCAAGTTAACCAAACCAACGCCCCAACCCACAAATGCGATCGCAGCTGATGCAATTACTCCAGCTAGGGTTCCCTCAAGACTTACAGCTCCTTCTGTTCCCCGGGCTACTGGCTGTAAGGTAGTAATCAGGAAAGTCCGTTTGCCGTAAGCCTTACCCACCTCACTGGCAGTGGTATCGGACA
>NZ_JAAHHX010000070.1:0-28953 GCF_010672065.1 Moorena sp. SIO4A1
AATAGGGGCGCTTTGGGGAGATGGGGAGATGGGGAGATGGGGAGATGGGGAGATGGGGAGATGGGGAGATGGTAGACCGGCTTGTACACAAGTGGATGGATTGGCCGTTGGTCACGCTACGGGAACGGAAATTTAAGCTGATAGCTGATAGCTGAATACTTACGATAGCTGAATGCTTACCAATTTTTTTTATAAATTCACATAATATTCATTAAAAATATTTATTTAATTCATCCAAATTTCATAATTTTAAACTCACAATAAAGCAAAATAAAAACAAATGAAGAAAACCATTAGTGATTTGCGCTAATTACATCAAGGTAAAATCACAATCTTCATACTATAGGGTGCAATGAAAAATTAATTATTTTTTAGGGGAAATAAACATGTCTACTAATTCCACTAACACAACAGTTCTGACCTTCGATGAACTGCCCTTTCAACCCGTTGATGACCTGAGTTTCATGGGGGTCACATTTGATTTCAAAGTAGGTGGGGTAGATTCAACGGATGCCAATTATGCTTCCTCCGGTCCAGGCTCAATTTCCTTTGTACAGGATCCGAGTCTGGAAGGTAATGCCGCCGGAATCCTAACCCTTGACTTTGCTGCACCGGTTTCCGACCTTGAGTTTGGGGTGGCGCTGAGTACCTTTGCTACTCTCACACCTGGTTTTACAGTGGAACTGTTTGATGATGGCTCCACATTGGTAAATACGATCGCAGTCGATACTAGTTCACAGCCAAGCTTTACCGAGGCTCTGTTCTCCCTTTCTGATAGTGATACACCAATAGACCGGGTTGTGATCGATTTCAATGATGCCGCTGCTTTCCGCTTCGCCCTTGACAACCTTAGCTTCGAGGAAGCTGGTGTTACTCTAATCGGTACTTCCAACAATGACATCCTTGAAGGTGGCGGAGGTGACGATATTATCAAAGGGCTTAACAGTCAAGATACTCTTCGAGGCTTTGTTGGGGAAGACTACCTCGACGGTGGAGACGGTGACGATCAACTGTTTGGAGGGGACGGTCATGACACCCTCAAAGGTGGCAATGGTCAGGATACCCTCGAAGGCGGAGATGATGACGATACCCTGATCGGTGGCCCAGGAGATGACATTTTAACTGGTGGCAGTGGGCAAGATACCTTTGTCTTGTCAACAGTAGGCAAACTCACCATCACTGACTTTACCGATGGCGAAGATCTGTTGCAGTTAGATGGTCTGACCTTTGGTCAGATTTCGATTTTTGAACAAAATGACGATACCATAATCACCACCATAAATAATCAACCATTAGCTGTCTTGACTGGTGTAGATTCTGGTGACATTACAGAGGCAGATTTTGTGCTTTAATCTCCTGTTTTCTTAATTAATAATCCCTAAAATCGGCTAGGAAAGGGTAAAGGTTAAAGGTGAAAGGAATTTGAAATAAACCTTAAAAACCTTTACCCTTTTCAGCGACGACCAGGAATTAAACCCCGACGACCTTCCATTAGAGACAACTGCAAAAACTGATGCAGGTGCTGCACATGTGGATTATCTGGTGGCAATTCCAGGGTTTGGAGGGCTTGAGTGAACGGTTCTCCTGAAAGATAGAGCTTCCGGAAGACATTTTTTAGCTGTCTAATCTCACCGGTTGTCAGTCCAGCCCGTTTAAGACCGATTAAGTTAAGCGATCGCACTCGGGATGGATTCCCCTCAACTAGCATATAGGGTGGAACATCCCGGTCAATGCGACTCATCCCACCCACCATAGCTAGACGTCCAATGTGGACAAATTGATGAATCCCCAAGACCCCACTAATTCTCACCTGGGACTCAATATAAACATGACCTGCTATAGCAGTGCCATTAGCGATAATTACAGAATCTTCAATCACGCAATTGTGAGCAACATGACTATAAGCCATTAGCATATTGCCATTGCCAATTACGGTTGCTTCTCCCGCCCCGGTGGCTCGGTTAATGGTGACGTACTCTCGAATTAGATTATTATCACCAATTCTCACCCAGCTAGGAGCACCATCATACTTAAGGTCTTGGGGTTCCGAACCCAGTACTGCTCCTGGAAAGATTTGATTCCTGGCTCCGATCTCCATTGGTCCAGAAAGAACCACATGGGCACCAATGGTTGTTTCTGGGCCAACTTTCACATTATCTTCGATCACCGCGTAGGCACCAATCTGAACTGTCGGGTGTAGTTCAGCACCAGGATGGATAACAGCAGTAGGATGAATAAGTGTTGCCAATTTTCCAAACACCAAAGTGACCAATGACTAACAATACTGGCAGGTTAAAGGTTGCAGGTTGCAGGTTGCAGGTTGCAGCTTTAAGGTTGCAGGTTGCAGGTTGCAGGTTGCAGGTTGCAGGTTGCAGGTTAAAGGTTAAAGGTTGCAGGTTGCAGCTTTAAGGTTGCAGGTTGAAAGATTAAGGTTGACTGTTGCCGGTTTAAGGGTTAATGTTTAGTGTTCCAGGTTTTAGTGCTAAAATAGAACATTAACGTTTAACCTCCAAAGCCAAGTATTTCAACAAAATAACCTACCCTGAACCGAAGGCCAAAGGCAAACAACTAAATAAACAACTAAATAACTTATGCGCTACGCGCACGCTACGCGAACAACCAAATAACCTATCCTAAACCGAGGGGCAAAGGTGAACAACCCAATAACTTTCCTTTGCTCTTACTAATTATGTTTTAATCCACTATAGAAAACATAAGTTCGCCTTCTGCTGCTTTCTTACCATCAACAGTTGCAACTGAGTGCATCTTACCAAAACGACGGCGCTTGATGGACAACAGTTCCGCAGTCATCACCAGTTGATCTCCTGGCACTACGGGACGCCGAAAACGAACTTTGTCAATCCCTGCAAATACGAATAATCCATCAGGACTATCGGGCATTTGGGTTAATACAATCCCCCCAACCTGAGCCATAGCTTCGACTATCATCACCCCAGGCATCAACGGTCTTCCAGGAAAATGTCCTTGAAAAAAAGGTTCATTGAAGGTAACATTCTTGATACCTACAGCTCGTTTACCTGGAACATAGTCAATAATCCGATCAACTAATGCGAAAGGATACCGATGGGGGAGTAGTTTATGAATGTCTTCGACGGTTAGAACTGTTTTAGTCGATGAGTCATCATTGAGCTCCTGGGTACTTCCGGTAGAGTTATTTGGCGTGTTAACATCAGTCAGTGTGGACATAAGCGTACTTTAATATAATTACAGATTGCAGGTTTGTTTACTAATTTTTAAAGGTTCAACCTTCTTTGTATTTAACTTGCAACCCATGCGTTCAGCCAGCTTTTTGGCAAGTTGGACATGGAGATGGTGGCTAGCTTTATAGGCCAGGATGTGAGCGACAGGAAAACGTCCTAATAAACTCAAATCCCCTACTAAGTCTAAAAGTTTATGACGCACTGGCTCATTTGAAAATCGTAAGGGGGGATTAACCCATCCCTGTTGACCACAAACCAGAGCATTGTCCAAGCTACCACCTTTAATTAAACCGCGATCGCGCAGCTGGTCAATTTGATCAGCCAAGCCAAAGGTACGAGCTGGTGCGATCGCATCAGCAAAATTGTCCTGTTCTGGAGTCCAACTATACCATTGTTTACCAATAGCTGGTAACGCAAAGTCAATGCCATAGGTCAATCGAGTTTTGGGTGCTGGTAGAGCCGTTACAAAGGCATCTCCGTGATAAACCGAGACTGGCTCGTTTAATACAAAAGGAATAGGTGTTCTTCCTGAGGCAGTTAGGAGGTGAGGGGGTGTTAGGGTACCTCGAACTTGTCCGGGGGTAAAACTATCGTATGGTTTACCGTCGATGCCTTGAACCCCTGCTGCTACTACTCCCACCTCCTGGATAGCTTCCAGCCAAACCTTCGCCGAACCATCTAAAAGAGGCACTTCTGGACCATCAATCTCAATTTGAGCATTATCCACACCACTACCAGCCAGTGCAGCTAAAAGGTGTTCCACCGTACGAACGGTAGCGTTTCCATACTGGGTTGATGTGGAGAGTTCCGTAGACAGTGTGGTACCTGAAACTGCATCTATGTTTGCTGGAATAACCGGTTTACCTGGTAGGTCAACCCGCACAAAATATCGCCCAACTCCCGCAGCTGCTGGTAGTACCCTTACGTAGGTTGAAATACCGCTGTGCAGTCCGACACCAGAGCGTTCAAACATACCAGCCAAGGTGTAATATACTGAAGACATGTTTTTTGGTCAAGTTTCTATCAATAAATGCTGGAAAATTGAAAATTGAAAATTGAAATTAACCAATCACAAATCCCAATTAACAATTCACAATTAACCACTAACAATTCACAATTAACCACTAACAATTCACAATTAACAATTAAAACTTCTCTCCAATACCAAAGTGAAGACGACTGTCCCCTTCGGTATTCAAACCAAAGTCTACCCGAATCGGACCAAGTGGTGACTGCACTCTAACCCCAAGACCGTAACCGAGACCAGTACCGGGTAAATCTCTCTGCTCACCGGGTTCACCAGGAACAGAACCAGCAGAACCAAGGTCAGTGCCAGCGTCAACAAATAGAGCACCCCCTATGACTGAGAAAATTGGGAAGCGATATTCTGCAGTAGCCTGAAGGTAGCTACGTCCTGATGCTAGGTCTCCCTCAGCAAACCCCCGCACGGAGTTACTACCACCAACAATAAAAGCTTCATAGGGAGGTAAATCCCCCAAGATAGTGCCCCCTTGAATGTTAAAGGCAAGAGCCTGAGGTCCTTCGGTAAAGTTGGTGAATTCCACAGGGATATAGAAACTATAGCTACCTCTTAACCGATTCATTAAGATGCTGCCACTACCAATAGGAATAGATTGTTCCATGCCCAACCTGAGTAGGGAACCGTTAGTAGGTTGGGTTGTACTATTGCGTAAATCCCGCACTGCCCCTAACTGGACAGTAGTTAGGTCATCTTCACCACTGTCACTAAAGCTCAACAGTTCTCCATCTGTAGATTCAGGTCTAACATCCCCATCACTATCTTCAATGGCAACATGTTGATATTTCAAGCCTAGGGATGCTGTCCATTCTGACCGTTTAAATACATCTTGCGATAAAGGACGGCGAAAAGTCACTCCACCACCAGTGCGCACAATCCGGGGGCGGTCTCCATCATCATCATCATTAGGAACTTTAATATTATTCTCACCGCTGCCTCCATTAAAGACCAAGGAAATCGAGCGCCGTCGGAAAGCATTGACCGTGTAAGAAGTGCGGAAGGGGTCTCCTGCAATCCAAGGGTCTGTAAAGCTCAAATCGAACAATAGCTCTCGGGTTCCCAGCTGAAATTCTCCCCCTAAGGTCTGATTATTACCCCCTAGATTTTGCTGTTGATAGCTCACGGTACCAAAAAAACCACTGGCAGAACTCAGACCTGCACCAGCCGCAATCGAGCCACTACTCTTCTCAATCACATCTACTACTATCACCACCTGGCGTGGGTCAGTACCGGGTTCAAAGGAAAAGCGTACATCATCGAAAATCCCTAAACCAAAAACTCGCTGTAGGTCCCTTTGGGCTTTCTTCCGGTTAAATACACTACCGGATTTTAACTCCACCTCCCGGGTAATAATAAAGGGGCGAGTATTACCCCCAACCGGTTCTTCCTGGTCAGTCATTGATGGAAGTGGGTTGCCATTTTCATCTACAATCGGGTTACCATCTTCATCGAGAAAACGCACCTTGACAGCTTCAATCACCCCTTCTGCCACGACCAAGGTGACTGTGCCATCCGGTGTGACTTGCTCAGCATCAATCACTTGAGCTAGGTCATAACCTTCTTTTTTATACCAATCGTTTAATTTTTTGATTCCCTCTTGCAGGTCTCGCAGATTCAGGATTGAGCCATATTGCTCACTGAAGATTTCATTAATTTTTTCCTGGTTTACGATCCGTTGCCCTTCCCCTGGGGGTTCTGTTTTGACTGCAACCTGGCGCAGTACTGGGTTAGCTCTGACAATAAAGCTAATCCTAACTCCCAAGGGAGTATCTTCTGGCTGCACATCCACACTGGAAAAGAAACCTGTGGCAAAGATAGCATTCACATCTTCCTGAAGCTGAGAGCGGGTGGTTGCTCGTCCTGGTCGGGTTTTAATCACCCGATAAATTTCCTCTTCCAGTTGGGGAGGTGCGCCAGTAATCAAGACTTCTGCTACCAGTACTCGTACTTCTGAGGAGTCAGAAGGAGGTTGACTTGAGGGGGGCTCCAGTTGAGTGGGTTCCGGAAGTTGCGACAGTTGATCTGTCCCAAAAGGAGGTGTTAGTTGAGCACTCCCTTCGATGCTATCGATTGATAAAGGAGGTTGAGTTGAAGGGGGCTCCAGTTGAGTGCTTTCGGGGAGTTGGGACGGTTGATCTATCCCAAAAGCAGGTGTTAGTTGAGCACTCCCTTCTATGCTATCCGGTGATGGTTGACGTGGGTTTGGACTAAAGGAGGGTAACTCTGCGGCTGTTGAATCTACCGGAACCACTAGTTTAGTTGGTTTAGTGGGTACTGCCACCTGGGTTGGTGAAGAATTCGACCCACCAAGAGTGGTAGGCACAGACTGCACAACACTCTTGGTGGGTACTGCTACCTGGGTCGGGGAAGAGTGAATCACCGAGGTAGTCGTTGGTTTTGCCTGCACAGCAATTGTTTCAGGAACTGCTTGTAATGGTGTTTTTACGCCACTGGAATCCTGTTGGGGTGCATCCGGTAGGGACTGAACGGTTTCCCCACGGGTTGGTTTGGATAAACCAATACTGGCAGTAGCAGCGATCATTGCTGCTAACAAAGGAGATAAACGCATTGTGTTATTTGTTTTTGACACTTCCACACACCATTCCTATTGGGTCATTGGTCATTGGTAAACTCTCAGTAAGCCATTGATTACTGGTTGACGGAGGGCTAACAACTCCAGTGCCATAGGAGCAACTATTATATTAGTTATTAGTTGTCAGCCACAGTACCATGACTGAACACTTGACCTAAGCAAGCAATGCGCATGCCTGTTGTCTATTTTCGTTCGTCTGTGGTTATTTTTACCAATGTGCTGAATTTTTTTGGGTTACGGGTTAACGATGGCATCAATCCCGTCACTTGTTTTTACCCTGTGAGGTCTAGTCAGAGGCTGATTAGAGTTTGCTCTCAAGAATTTTTTGTAGCACTTGCTGATAGGCTTGTTCTACATTTCCCAAGTCCTTACGAAATCGGTCTTTGTCCATCACTCGACGCTCCGGATCAGTTTCGGCTTGGTTCCAAAGGCGGCAGGTATCAGGACTGATTTCATCGGCTAATAGTAGTTCTTCAGACGGGGTTAGACCAAACTCCAACTTGAAGTCTACTAGAGTAATGCCACACTGATAGAAGAAGTCAGTGAGAATTTGGTTAATTCGCAACGCTTGCTCAATCAGTTGGTTCAACTGCTCAGGCGTTGCTAGTTCCAGCAGTAGTAAGCGATCGCGTGTTAACAAGGGATCTCCTAAGTCGTCATTCTTCAAATAAAATTCCACTAAGGGCTTCGGGAGTACCCGACCCTCTGGTATTCCAGTTTGTTGACATAGACTACCAGCAGCAATGTTCCTGACTACCACCTCCAAGGGCAGAATTTTTACCTGTTTGACCAACATTTGGTTGGGAGTAGGACGGTCAATGAAGTGCGTAGCAATTGCCTTCTCTTCTAGGACTTTGAACAAATGAGATGCGATCGCACAATTAATCTCACCCTTCCCAGAAATCTGACCTCGCTTTTGGGCATTAAAGGCAGTGGCATCATCTTTAAAGTAAGTCAGTAGAATCTCTGGGTCATCGGTAGTATATAAGATTTTCGCTTTACCTTCGTAGAGTTTTTGATCAGGGGACATAATCAGTAAGATGATGGTTGACTGACAATATATTGACAGATATACCAGCCCTAAATGATTCGTAAAATATAGTGGCCAAAGCGAACGCGATCGCGTCGGCTGCGCCTAATCGCCCTTAAGGCAAGCCCAGCAATGATTTCAGATTTTTCATGTTTGATAACTGATTTAGGATTGCTATACATCTTGACAATCACATAAAATCAGAAATTTGGCGGAGCGTGAGTTATAATTTAATCAGTTAAGTTAAGGTTAGGTTAAGAAGGTCTGGTACAGGCAATAGCTATGGTAGATCCATCTGATTTTTTACATCCTCGCAGTCCCTATCACGGTCAGTTCAAGCCAGAAAACGTGGTTTTTAACGCTAATTTACAGGAATTTGCTCAAAGAGTCAGCTACATCTGTAATCTGGAAACTGCTGGTAAGCTGCCTCCAAAAGAGGCTTACCAGCAGATTAAACAACTCTGGAAAGAGTTGAAACAAAGCAAAAAGAGCCTGGGTATATAAAAGATGAAATACGTCATTCTTTACTTAGTGGTCATCGTGTAAACTCCATCCCAGGAATCATCAGGAGGATGATCACAATAGTTTTTAGCTCGGTTAATATGGAGCTTGACAGGCCGGTCATTTGGTTGTATTTCTAGTGCATCAGTAAAATACTTGAGTGCCTGTTGAAAGTCTCGTTTGATGTAAGCATTACGCCCTGCTTGATACAAATCCAAGAACCGTTTTCTGTTATCGCTAAGGGATACGTCGGTTTTGCCAATTAATTCATAAATCCTAACGGCTTGGTTTTTACCTTTGACCCGGATTTGATCTAACTCCCGCACCACAATGCGATCGCGGCACAAGTTATAGGTATACTCACTCAAGATAATGTCGCAGCCATACTCTTTGGTAACGCTTTCGAGGCGAGCACTTAGATTCACCCCATCTCCAATAACCGTATAGTCCATCCGTTTTTGGGAGCCGATATTGCCGGAAACCACTTCTCCAGAACTAATTCCCATCCCAATCCGGATTTCGGGTTGGTTATTACGGCTGCGATTGGAATTAAATTTTGCTAAGCGTGAGCGCATATCTAGAGCTGATTTGACAGCCTTCCAAGCATGATTTTGCAGGGGTAAAGGTGCTCCAAACACGGCCATCAAGGCATCTCCAATAAACTTGTCCAAGGTGCCATCGTGATTGAATACAGCCTCTACCATGGTTTCAAAATACTTGTTGAGCAACGATACCACCTCTGTTGCTCCGAGATGTTCTGTGAGGTTTGTGTAGCCCCGGATATCAGAAAATAGAATAGTTACTTCTTGCTTCTTGCCCTGCATTAAGGTATCTTCCCCGAGGGCTAAGACTTGATCAGCAACCCGTGGAGTCATGTAGCGATACATGGCTGTCTTCATACGCTTCTCACGAGTCATATCTTCTAAAACCACCAACCCACCTCGCACACTTCCCTCTGGGTTGAGCAAAGGATTGACGCTTAGGTTCAGACTGCGTTCAATTTCCTGAACTTGGTATTTTGACAAATAATAAGTAGATGAAGATTCCGTCTGGGGTGTTTCATTCCAGGGTACATAAACATTCGGGTCATCCCACTTTGGCATTGCCAGAACCATGGATGGTGACCCTTGTGAATCCCCTTGAGCAGGTTTATAGATACCAATCTTCAGAGTTTGCTCTGGCATATAATGCCGAGTCCCCGTAGCCAAGCTATCTTGCCAACGCCACTGGAGATTTTCAATCGGCACTACATCCCAGATGTATCGACCAGTGAGCTTAGACTGCCAGAATTTCCAATCGGGACTGCCTTTTCTACGATTAGGACCATCTAGAAACTTGATAGCTGCATCATTAATCATCACAATTCGTCCCTGCATGTCAGTGGAAATCACTGCGTCGGTTAAACTTTGCAGGATATCTTGCTGATATTGCTTTTCAATCAGGACGCTTTCAAACAGTTGGGCATTTTCCAGAGCTATGCCTGCCTGAATATTAAACGCCCGCATAAACTCTTGATCAGAGCTGGTAAAGTATCCTTGGTGCTTGTTGATTAACTGAGTCACACCGATTAATATATTTTTGGAGTTAAATACCGGCATACAAAGGATACTTTGGGTGCGATAACCGGTTTGTTTGTCAGTGTTCGGGTCAAAACGCTCGTCTTTATAGGCATCTGGAATATTGAGTGGCTCACCAGTGGATGCTACATAACCAGCAATACCTCGGTTGGCTGGTATTCTTATTTCTATAGTGTTTTGTCCATCCGCTGTAGCTACCTTACTCCAAAGTTCTTTGCGATCTTGGCATAGCAAAAATAGGGTGGAGCGGTCTGCTTGCATGAGATCCCGAGCCTGCTCCATAACTACACCTAGGGTTTCTTCGAGCTTAAGGCTCTTTCCCAGAGACTCAGTTGCCTTGAGCAGAGCAATCACTCCCCGTTGGTTGCGAGCTGCCTGTTGAAATGATTGGCAGGCTTCGAGGATGATGCCAAGGTCGTCGGCAAAGTCCTGAAATTGCTTTTCGTCGGTACTGTCGAACGGCACACCGCCAGTTTTATTGAAAAAATTTATAACAGCAACCACCTGGTTATTGCTATTAAAAATTGGCATACACAGGAGGCTTTGGGTACGATAGCCAGGGATTTCGTCAAATTCTGGGTTAAATAGGGGATGATGGTAAGCAACTGACGTATTGAAAGACTTGCCAGTGGCAGCAACATGACCGACAACACCCTGATTGTGGGGAATGCGGCGTTCTATTGTTTTGTTCGTGTGACGTTGGGGAATGTTTGCCCATAGTTGACCTGTGTCGGTGTCAACCATGAAAATAGTGGCTTGGTCTGCCTGTAGGACTTGACCAACTTTTAGGGTTAAAGCCTCTATCACCTGCTCTAGCCGAGTTTCCAGAGCCTCATTGTTGATCAGTGCGATCGCTCCTAGAAACTGTTGGAAATCAGCAGCAAAGAAATCTAACCAGCAGCTAAATTGAGGAATGGATAGGGTTTTGATGCGATCAATCAGATTGCTGGTTTGTGAGGGTTGAGTTAACTGAGATAGTGTAGCGGTAACACTACTGGTGTTCCGTCTTGTCATACTTTGTCTGCTCCTGCCTTTGGAGGCGCGTGAGGGCAAGTCAACTGGGCAGATAAGAATTGCTGCGTTGATAAGTCTTCTAGCGTCTTTGACTTCAAAAACATGAATTGACACCCTGGTTATAAGTAGATCTGAGGATATCCCGATCCTGATTACAAGTTTGACATATCTCTCCAGTAAAAATTAGTACCCTAGGGGGTACTTTCTAGACTATAGGTTTCCCTAAAACTGTTAAGGATTGTACAATTACAATAGTTAAGTTTTCGATAAGATTTTGCAATAAAGTCAGTAAGCTCAACCCCATTACGCCCCCTGAGACCCTCAAACCCTTCCTTGACATGTTCCCTATGACTAGGCATAAACCCTTGAATTAGGCAGGCTTAATTAGGCCTTAGGTGATTAAAACTTCACACCTAACACCTAAAACCGCTACTGGTGTCAGACCTTTGGGATGCTTACCTCAATGTCGGGAGGAGGATGTGGTTGTCTATGAAGATCTGAAGATACAAAACATGGTCAAGAATCATCATTTGGCTAAGTCGATTTCTGATGCAGGTTGGTATCAATTCACCCAATGGTTAGAATACTTTGGAAAAATCTGGGATAAAACTGTGATATCGGTCAACCCCCACTTCACATCTGCCGATTGTTCTAACTGTGGTTATCGGGTAAAAAAATCCCTCAGCACCCGGACTCATAAATGTCCTCGTTGTCATCTATAAATCTGTCGTGATCCCAACGCAGCTCTCAACATTTTGAAGCGGGGATTAGAGGTTTTAGGTGTTGAATACAACAGTACCCTAGGGCATAGGGAAACTGCTGTTAATACGGAAATGCCCAGGCGTGAGTTCGACCGCTGTTGATGAAGGGAAACCTAATTCAAGAAGTTGTCTGATTGAACCTTGAATCACATATTGTGAGAATCCCCCGTTATCATCTCCGATTTAACGGGGGAGTATGTCAAGCAGCGGAAGACATGGATTCGGAAAACACGATTGCCTGGTAGTAACGTTGCAATTGGCGTGTAGCAGCTGACCAACTCCAGCGTTCAGCTTCTGCTCTAGCATTGCGGCGCAGAGTTTCCCGTTCCTGCTGTTGTGCTAAGAGACGCTGGGTTGCTGCGATCGCTCCTTGCTCATCTGCTGGATCGTATAAATACCCATTCATCCCATCGGTGACAATATCTGGAATCCCTCCAGAGTTGGCTGCTACCACGGGACAACCTGCTGCCATCGCTTCTAGTAAGACTAGTCCTAAGGTTTCTGTCCGAGAAGGAAAGATAAATGCATCAGCAGAGGCAAAGGCAGAGCCGAGGGTTGTACCGGTAAGGTAACCTACGAAATGAGTCGGGGTTCCAGCAAAGTGTGCTTCTAGTTCCTTACGGTGGGGTCCATCTCCTACTAATGCTAGGCAAGCGTTGGGAATTGCTTCTAGCACTAGCTTGATCCGCTCAATTTCTTTTTCAGCCGAAAGACGCCCTACATAAAGGAGTATGGGGCTGTCTGGATTTCCTTGGGAAAGATGCGATCGCATTTGGGATGAAGCTAACTCTGGTTGGAACGTTTCCGTATCCACACCTCGCTGCCACAAGTCTACTCGCTCAACACCATGGTCTCTTAATTCCTGTACCATAGCATTAGAGGTACACAAATTCAGCTCAGCTTGATTGTGACTAACCTTAATTAACTCCCACATAACTCCTTCGAGCATACCCAATCCGTAGTGCTGGAGGTACTGAGGTAAATGGGTGTGGTAGGAGGCAACCAAGGGAATATTCATCACCTTGGCATAATACAGACCTCCCAACCCTAATACTGCTGGGTTTACAACATGGATCAAATCTGGTTGAAACTCTTCTAATACCCCACCAATAGAGGGTCGTGGCAGGGCTAGCTTTAATTCGGGATACAAGGGTAGGGGAAAGCCAGAAACACCGTAAATTTTGGCTCCTTTGTAGGCTTTGAGTCCCCCTTCTGGGCATATAACTAGCACTTGGTCACCGTTACGCTGCAAATGTTCCACTGTGTGGCGCAACCGGGTCACGATGCCATCAACTTTGGGTAGAAATGTTTCAGTAAAAAAAGCAATTCGCATAATTAGTGATTATTGATTAGTCATTAGTTATTATTGATTAGTCATTAGTTATTAGTAGTTTATAGTCCGTTGATCCAACTTGCGTGACCTTACTCGCTAAATGTATCAGGTTTGGGGGACTTGTTGGGCATGAGATTAGTTTATAGGTATTAGAACATTGGTCATGGTGTTAATGGATTCCACCAAGCCCTTAACCCTAAGGTGATCGGTTTCGCTATAATATTTGCAGGCAGTTAGTATGGAACCTTTTTTGAAGTCAAACCGCCACGGTAAGAGTTAATTCTATAGTTCAGTCAATTCTGGAGTTGGGATCAGCACTTCTGACGCGAAGCTAGTCCTAGGTGCAAAATGAAATGCTCCAGCAATCGAACCCCAAATTAGTTCATCGGTTTCGGGGTCACGTCCCCTGTCAAGACTAATCAATGTTTCTTCCATTACTTCAAAGCTACTATCGAGATAGGTTTCTTTGTTATTGCGCACCACCAAGCAAGCTTTACCTGGTTCTACTTCGGCTTTGAAGCTGTGACCAGTCCAGGTAACATTGAACGTGCAACCAGGAAGCTTCTCTAGCTGTTGGGCACTCAGGGATTTTAGACGTTCTAAATCACGGGAAGCTCCGTATAATAGTTTTTCATCCTGAACCTTGTAATTTTCGATTTTGATTTGCCCGTCTAGCTCAACAATCTTTAGTACCCGCACTCGGTAGGGGGTGTTGAGCATATAGTCATAGGCTTGCTCAAGGAACAAGCTACATCCATCTAGCACTGACCAAGGTAGAGGACGCATGCAGACGCGGATGTGAGCATACAATGGTGGATTCTCAAACGCCTGCTCTTGGTTACTAAAATCAGCTGCCATCCAGCGAGCTAAAGTAGCGATATCCGTAGAATGAGTCATTACCAGAAGTGTTGAACTTAGAATCAGGGAACTTCGGATGAAGTAGTGTTCGATGTAGTTGGTATCTTTACCGAAAAAAGCGGGTCATTAGCCCCGTCCTAGAAGGACGGTCAACTTATGCTATCATAAGTTTATCGTTGTCAATCACGATAAACATGATCGTCTACGAGATGAAACTGCAAGGAACACAAGCCCAGTATAGGAGGCTAGATGAAGCCATCCGTACTGGTCGTTTTGTTCGTAACAGCATTATCAGAGCATGGATGGATGGTGATGTTAAAAACCGCAACGATGCCTATAGCTACTGTAAGGTGTTGTCGGACAATCCAGAATTCCCCTGGGTCAGTCGATTAAACTCAATGGCTCGACAGGCACACGCAGAAAGAGCTTGGGCATCAATTGAACGGTTCTATCGCAATTGCAGGCAGAAAGTTCCTGGGAAGAAAGGTTTTCCTCGGTTTAAAAAGTCCCAAATTCGAGCATCTGTTGAATACAAAACAACAGGGTGGAAACTTTCGGAAGATAGACGTTATTTAACATTTTCTGATAAGTTTCAAGCGGGTAAATTCAAACTCTGGGGGAGTCGTGACCTACATTTCTATCAACTCAAACAAATTAAACGAGTAAGAGTGATTAGAAGGCATGACGGATACTATGCCCAGTTTCTGATAGACCATACTAGAGAGGAGAATAAAGAACTCACAGGAAAGCAGACAGGACTAGATGTTGGACTTAACTTTTTCTACACTGATTGTTCTGGTGAACAGATAGATAACCCTCGGTTTTTGAGAAAAGATGAAGCCAAAATCAAGAAATTGCAACGTCGTTTATCAAGAACCCAAAAGGGAAGTCAAAACCGCAAAAAAGCCATAAATAGATTAGGTAGAGCCCATCTTAAGGTTTCACGCAGACGTAACGATTGGGTTTGTAAATTAGCTCAACACGTCATCCAGTCTAACGACTTGGTTGCCATTGAAAACCTACGGATTAAGAACTTGGTTAAGAACCACAAACTAGCCAAATCGATTAATGATGCAGCCTGGTACAAGTTTAGAGAATGGTTAGAGTATTTTGGGAGAGTTTATGGAGTGCCAGTGATTGCCGTTGATCCGGCATATACTTCTACCGATTGCTCAAATTGTGGTGAGAAAGTTGTCAAAACTCTCAGCACTCGAACTCATCGATGTCCCCATTGTTGCTATAGGGCAGATCGTGATAAAAACGCTGCAATAAATATTCTTAAATCTGCACTGAAACAGCTTTCAAATACCGTCGGGCAGACGGAAATCAACGCCTCTGGAGAGATTGATCTCTGCTTAAAAGGGGAAACTCAATTAAGTAAGTCAGCTCGTCGAAAGAGGAAGCCCAAACAGTGATGTTTGGAATCCCCGTGCTTTCATGCCGGGGAGGATGTCAAAATACATGGTCTTGATTCAGTCGCTTATGGTTTGGGTTCTGCATCAAGACCAATGGCTAAAACCTTTAGTTGACAAGCACCCATCATGACCCTGATCCAAAGTTCCCTATTCCGTATTTCCTGTGCCCAGCGCTATAGCTGATAGCTTACTGGCGAGAGCTTGGGAATACCTCTGGTTTTTTTGGGCGTAAGCATTCAGCCGTGAGCTTTTAGCTCACGCTACGCGAACAGCGGTCAGAGGCAAGAGGCATGCATGCTAAAGTTTACTACAAGAGGTTTTCAGCTTGTATCAATGTCCTAACTTTAATGCGTAGTGCTATAGCACCTCAAGTAGCGTGCGCATTAGCTGATAGCTGATAGCTTACCTTTGGGCTATTTAAAACCTTTAATCCCAAACAACAGAAACTGTGTCACCTGAGCCTCACTAAAATTGTTATCACTCACCAAAATTAAACTCTGAGTGCCATCACTCAAGCGCGGACCAAGGGTCATTCCCTCTAAATTATCTAAGTAAATCCCCAATTCACTCAAATCCAACAACAACTTTTTTTGCAGTGGCTTAATCTTGGAAACATTACCCTTGAGAGTAGCAATTTTGGTTGTATCAGTTGCTCCACCCATCACCACTTGATAAAGTTTGGCACTAAATCCAAAGAAACCATAGGTACGCTCCAAACTCAGAAAATGTCCTGCGGTATCCACTGCTAATAACTCAGTCAAACCGTGAGAAAGGGTGTTAGGGGGGTCTGGCTCGAGTAAGTAAAGATGTTCACTAACCAGCATTGGAGGAGTAACGTCTCCAATCAAATAGTGCAACCAACGAATTCCCGCTGCTTGTTCGGTATCTGCTTCTGGCTGGTCTTGGTGTAGGGAGTACTCACTGGCACTAAATAAGCGAAATGACTCTTGCCCACTTGCTGCAGCTAGGCTGATCGGTTCTAAGGTCAATGCCTCAAAGCCTAAGTTATCCTGGATACCATTACTGACTGTTTCTAGGTCAGTGTCATTCGGTAGATAACGCTGGGGAATTTTTAAATTTTGCAACTGTTGTCCTGTTACTATATCAAACTGCCGAATGAATGGAGCAATGCCTTGATTAGTAGCCCCTTCACTAGAGATAAATACAGAATCTTTTCCAGACCAAGCAATCCCTTCTGGATCCAGGGTACCCCTTACAAAGGTTTCTCCATTTTTATCTTTAAGAAAAGTGACATCTTCCACTTCTACGTTTTCAATCCCTATGTTTCCTGTATCGGTGGGATTGAAAGTTAGTTTTAGGGTGTAGAATCGAGCTGGAGCTAATCGAGAACGATCATCAGAAACCGCTAAAAAGCGATCGCGTTCCCGATCATAGGTCAATCCTGACAACCCTCCCACTACTGTATTTTTGAACTTCGTTTGGGGGAGTTGATACTCCCCTAAGAAGTTCACGGAAAGGTTGAGGAAGGTGCGTTCCTCTGCTGTGATGGCTGGTAAAAAGCTACAGGTAGTGGTCAGGCTACCCAGGAATATTATTACCACAACCCATAGCATCGTTGATATTTTTTTAGGTTTTCTTAACATTAGGTCAGTTGAGCAGTACCTTAACTTACTTGTATTATTACTTGCTTCGACCAGAAGTGTTGATTGTTATAAATTATGTCTAAAAAAAAGTACTAAGCTGTCTACCTATTGGTGCTATTTAAAAATTAAATTATGATCGCGTCATGTTTTTAAAACAGTTTACAAAACGAGTCTTGGATAGCTTAACATCTCTCCATAAAAATTACTACCCTGTCTCTTGATGCAGTCGCTCAGGGTGCATATCATATTTGTTAAAAAGAAGGTAATTGTGGGAAGTGTCGGAAGTTTTGTAAGTGTGAAAAGTATGATTTTTTTATTAAAATTTTGCCTAAGTTAATGCATTTAGATGCACCATTATGCCTTCTGCCCTCTGCCTTCGATACACTTTTATTATGGGTATTTAAACGGAGTTGATATAAAATCATAATGACCGAACAATTGGCAATAATTTTAATAGTTTCCGACATGCCTATTACAAACAGACAAAAACTAGTCACCAGATTGGAACCAAATCCAAAACAAACCTTGGCAAAACATCATACCAATTTTTTTTTAGGCATTTTGAAGTTAAGCTGTTGCGCATTTAAATTGGATATTATTCAGTTAGCAAAAAACCATCAAACCCTCTCCCCTGCTACCATTCCTCCCTTACTAAGGGCAGGGCTGTTTCATTCTTTGGGATAAATTCTCAGGTCAATAGGCGTGAAAGGGATGAAACCTTGAAGAGGGTAGCCTTATTACAAAAACTGTAAGCATTCAGCCATCAGCGGTCAGCGGTCAGCCCTGAGCCATTCCCGTAGCGTGAGTCTTGGCCCAAAGCTAATAGCACCTCAAGTAGCGTGCGCGTAGCGCATTAGCTGATAGCTGATAGCTATTAGCTGAATGCTTACCAAAAGCTTAAACCTGTTGCCCATAACCTGCCGACCATAAAGGCTACCCTCAACTACTGTAACTTCAAGGGAAGTGGGGTGCTGGGGAGAGGGTATTTTTAAGGTTAAAAATACCTAAGGTGCGCTTTCCGCATCTAATTATTAAATTCGCCACACCGCTATCTCCCTATCTCCCTATCTCCCTATCTCCCCACCAATCACATTTTAGTCCGACAATGAAACAGCCCTGGCTTACTAAGGGGGGTTAGGGAGGATTGATGCTCCCCTGCTATCAGAAGCATGGAATTTAAATGAAGACCAGCTTAAGGCTCTGCCTTGATATCTGGAAATCGTGACAAATCCTGAAAAAAAGGGTTATAATATCCCTGTGAAGACAAAACATTGATTAACCCTAACAGGTTGATTAACCTTGAGGAATTTACTTAGAATTGCAGAGGGAATGGTTTGTAGATTGTTATCGTTAATCACCCAGAATGTCCAGTTTGTTGTTTTTTGTTGGTGGTTAGTAGAGGCGAACAGCTGTTCGCCCCTACAGTAGTTAGTAGAGATCAACACACTCTCACTAACGACTAACCACTAACTTGTTTCCCAGATTTGATGTAACCTCTACATAGACATACTCCAGCCGCACTGGCTGACGAGCAATGGAATCGAGGGGAATCCCATCAAAACAAGCAATAATATCCTTCAGGTCTAAAGACTCTGGTAGCCAAAAGGCTAAATCATTTCCATAGCGGCGATGAGTAAAGCCTAATTCCTGGGCACGAGCGATCGCTTGTTCTTCTTGAGGGGTGTCTACTACCACAATTTCTTGAGCCGGAATCTTTTGCCGTAACTCAAGCAAACTCCCCTCTGCTACAATCTGTCCCTGTTTAAGAATGCCAATTCTCTGGCAAAGACGTTCTGCTTCATCAAGGGAATGAGTGGTTAGCAAAATAGTAATTCCCTGGCCCTGAAGACGTCGAATCAAGTCCCAAATTTCATATCGCGCTTCAATATCTAAGCCTGTCGTAGGCTCATCTAAGATCAGTAATTTGGGCTGATGCACTAGAGCCACAGCAATATTCATCCGTCGCTGCATCCCACCACTGAGGGTTTCCACCGGACTTTTTGCCCGCTCTAATAAATTTACCGCAGCAAGGGCAGCGTAAACTTGTTTAGAGCACTGCTGACCATCTAACCCATACAGACGAGCAAAAAAATACAAGTTTTCTTGACAACTAAGGGTTTGATACAGTAAATTCTCTTGGGGGGCAACCCCAATCAGCTTTTTCGTTGCCTCGGACACTGGTTGGTTATTGATTGCGATCGCACCACTATCCGCTCGTAGTAAGTTACAGATGATATTGATAGTAGTTGTCTTACCCGCACCATTGGGTCCGAGTAAACCATATATTTCTCCTGCTGGAATATTTAGGCTTAAATCCCGCAGAACGTTTCGATTACCGTAAGACTTACTTAATTTATGGATATTTAGCACTAGTTAAACCTTGAGCAATACTAAGGCAATTTAATCAGACTTTTTTTACGATAATCGGATGATTTTATAGGAGTACTAGCTAATAGATAACTGACCCGACTATACTTAAGTTTATTTGTTTGTGCAAGCCTCCTCATTTTTCAATGGTTTAAACTAGGTTACCCTGCACAAAAATTCCGTGGGTAATCACAATCTTCTCTCTACCCGAACCATCCCCTGGTATGACAACCATGCGACTATCACCATCACTGAGGCAAAGCCAAACAAAAACCAGAAATGAGACTCTATTTCCACCAAACCCTTCCCATCAGCCCATACTCCCAGCAAGGCTTCGTTCATATGATAAATTGGGTTAAACTTAGCGATTTCCAGTAACTGTTCCGGAAACAAAGCAGTTGGTAAAAACGCACCCCCCAAAATTAATAGAGGTACACCGAAGGTTCCCACTAAGGCATTAACGTCCTCAGTCCGCCGCGCTAATTGAGTTCCCAGAAAAAATCCCACTCCCACATAAGCAATAATACTCAGGAAAATAATCAATACCCCTAGCAACACGGAACCTTGAAACCTTGCCCCCAAAAATGCTGCTATGGTATAAACCACTAAGCCTTGACCTGTACCAATGCAGCTGTGAGCCAAAAAAATTCCTAAGAAATAGGATATGCCGCCTAATGGAGAGATAAATAAACGCTTGAGCATGTGCTGTTCTCGTTCTGAGACTACTGTTGCCACGCTACCCCCCAAGCAGCTAAAAAACAAAGCAGCACCCACAAGAGTAGTTGGGGCAGCCCGTTGAAATGCTTCTGCGGTTGATAGCTCAGCCTGTTCTGCCATAATCAAACCGTTGAGAAATAGCACAGTAATTGGAAAAATACTCCAAAATAATAGGCTACGCTGCCTTCGCCATAGTTCAATCAAGATTCGCTGTGCTACAGCACAGGTTTCCCGCCAATATTTCATAATTACAGCACTTTTCAATTGGGTTAGGTACAGATTCCTGGGTTTTAGGGAACAGGGAACAGGGAACAGGGAACAGGGAACAGGGAACAGGGAATAGGCATGCTAGCAATAGGCAATAGGTAAGATGAAAAAAATCTTGTGTACCTCATTAGGTTAGTAAACGTTTTCAACTTTCAACTTTCAACTTTTAACTTTTAACTTGAACGCCAGAAGGAAGATTTTTGTGTTTATATTGCCTATCGTCTATTGATAACAAACAAGGTATCCAGGTCTCTAAGATAATAAAGGGCAAAACAAGCTGCTAACATTTGCAAAGCGGCAAAAAATAGCAAATTAGGATCAGTAAATAGGCTTAGATATTGCTGATAGGATGAGATAGTTTATATCCCATGAAATACTAATACGCTACCATAAGTCCATCGTTTTTTCCACTAAGAGTAAAAATCCTAGGATGATTACTAGCTGGATAGCGCCAATAAGAATAAAAATGCTGTTACCGAGTCCACTAATAAAGTAAAAGTTTTCATAGACCGCAGCTGCATGTTCAGGACGCACGAATTTATCCATTGTCCACATCAGCATTACTATAAAAACACTGAGGCGCAGTAGAAACAAAACTAGGGGAATTCGATTAGATGCTCTCATGGTAGTTTCAGAAATAATAGATCGCAAGTAATAGATCGGATAACAGAATGATAGATCAGATTATATAACACTACGCATTTAGATTAGGACATTCCTAAACTCCGAAATCTAGTCATAGCTTACTTCTGACTTCTGACTTCTAACTTCTGACGCTAAGCGTAGCGCTATATCTGGTAGCGTCCTTATTTTATACCTAGGCATAATGAACCATCATGGTAAGCATTAAGGTATCAGCCGTTAGCCGTACCCACTATGAATCCATGACTTTCTTGACAAAGTATAGTTCCTAGTTGTTTTTGAAAAATTACTGTTGACTGGGATTAAACAGTATCAGCTAGTAGCAGGGAAACTGCCACCGATGAAGTGGACATCACTGAAGGTTTCGATCCATAAACGAGCTCCACAATCGAGTGGGTTATCTGGCTGATAGACAATCCGACACGGACCAATGATTTCGATCTGATTGCCGTATAGATTGTTGCCGCTTCGTTTTACTGAAATCACTGGCAGCCGGTCTTCAGGGCTTTTGTGGTTATTGGAGCCAATGCGATTGCGGTTGACATTAATCTTAGCCAAAGCAGGAGGACGAGTAGTACGCCATTTGCCTTTTGGTCCACGGGTACCTTTCGTGATTTGTGGCAAATCGTTGAACAGAGGAATAATCCAGAATTTCCCACTTTTATAGGCACCCCGAACCCGACCCTTCTCTAGGAGTTGGCGCAATCGCCGAGAAGAAATACCTAACAGAGATGCGGCTTCAGTAGTACCAACGTGCTTACTCATTGAGGAGACTTGAAATAACTATTCCGATACTAGTATATAATAAAAATTGACCAAATAACAACTTCCCTTAAAGAAGTGATATCGTGTCCAGTTGTTTCAATAGTGTTGAAGGTTGTTCGCGTAGCGTGGCCGAAAGGCCAAGGTTTAATAACCGGGTTACCTGTAACCTAAAAATAGGTTGAAAGTTGTTCGCGTAGCGTGGCCGAAAGGCCAAGGTTGTTCGCGTAGCGTGGCCGAAAGGCCAAGGTTGTTCGCGTAGCGTGGCCGAAAGGCCAAGGTTGAATAACCGCCTAACCTGTAACCTGTAACCGGGTCACCTGTAACCTGTAACCAATAACCTGTAACGGGTTAACCAGATTGCGATCGCGTTTGCTAAAATTCTGCTAAAATCATTTATTGAAAGTAAATTAACCAGCACCCTTAATCATAAGGATTGCTAAACAGCTCAAATCCTTAATTCCATCACTTAATCAAATTAGCCAAATCTCTCGGAAACCGAAAAGCTTTCGCGGCTACTTTAGCTGATTAGCCAACAGCCAGGGTTAGCATCTAGAGCTAGCATCTAGAGCTAGCATCTACCACTAGCATCTACTTAAACCATCCTGATACCAGGGAATTTCTACCGTAATTACTACCGTATGTCATTTAACTGTGACATGCTCCCTCTTAAGAGGACAATCAACAGGAAAAAACTACCCTCTTAATGGCCTAGTCATACCCAAATTCCCTGATGACCTGCCAGTATGATCTGCTGTCTTAATCCCGATTGCCAGAATCCCATTAATGCGGATGATAACCAGTTTTGCCAAAGCTGTGGTAACAAACTAGTACTCCTGAAAAACCGCTATCTTCCGATTCGACCCCTCGGAGATGGGGGCTTTTCCAAAACTTATTTGGCAGAAGATAGGGACAAATTGGATGAAAACTGTGTGATTAAGCAGCTAGCGCCCCAAATTGAGGGAACGAAGGCACTCAAGAAGGCACGAGAATTATTTGAGCAAGAGGCCAAACAATTGCAAAGGCTGGGACAACATCCCCAAATCCCTACTTTGCTAGCTTACTTTGAGGAAGATCAGCGCTTATATTTGCTCCAAGAGTATATCGAGGGGAAAACCTTAGAGCAAGAGTTGGCAGAAGCAGGACCGTTCAGTGAAGACAAGATTAGGGATGTTTTATTTGAATTGCTAACTATTCTCAAGTTTGTCCATCAACAGAAGGTGATTCACCGAGATATTAAACCAGGTAATATCATTCGCCGTCCTGCTTCGGCTCAAGGATATGAAAAAAAGACTGAGCTAGTATTAATCGATTTTGGGATAGCCAAGCAATTGAGGGCTACGGTCATGGCTAATATCACTGGCACCACTATCGGTTCCTTTGGCTATGTGCCTATGGAACAAATGGAGGGAGGTAAAGCCTATGCTGCTAGTGATTTATACAGTTTGGGCACGACCTGCTTTCATTTGCTTACTAATGTTCATCCTTGGGATTTGTGGAAGAAACAAGGCTATCGCTGGGTAAATAGTTGGCGAAAGCATTTAAAGCAACCGGTGAGTGAACAATTGTGGTGGATAATGGATCGGCTGCTCCCAGAAAGCTATCAGCACCGTTATCAGTCTGTAGACCAAGTCTTGGAGGTGTTGGAGCTTCAGTCTGCGCCCTCTGCTAATCCCTCTCAATCAACCTCTAAGTATAACGAGTCTTTTCTGAATTTTTTAACGTCATTAAGACAAAATGACCAGTTAAAAAAACAAGTGATGATGGGAGGATTTTCTTTATTATCTCTAGGATTAATTACTCAAGGATATGGATATTTTCGCTATAAAACATTTCCGTCTAATCTAAGTTTTTTGATGGCTGGTTTACCCAGCAGTACCTACCTCAAAACTACTCTCAATGGACACTCTAACTCAGTGCGTTCTATTGCGGTTAGTCCTGATAGTAACTATTTGGTAAGTGGTAGTAATGATCATACTGTAAAAATTTGGAATTTGCCGAAAGGTGAGTTAGTTAGAACTCTTAATGGCCATGATGGTAATGTTTATTCTGTCGCTATTAGTCCTGATGGAGAAAATATTGCTAGTGGTGGTGATGACAATACTATCAAGATTTGGAATTTGAAAAGGGGTCAGCTGAAAAAGAATCTTACTGGTCATCAGGGATTTATTAGTTCTGTTGCGATTAGTTCCGATGGAAAAACGTTAGTAAGTGGAAGTTATGACCACACTATCAAAGTTTGGGATTTACCGACGGGCAAGCTGAAACAAACCTTAAGGGGGGAAACGAATTGGGTTAGTTCGGTGGTGATTAGTCCTGATGGCAAAACCTTAGTTAGTGGTAATGGGGGCAATACGATCAGAATTTGGGATTTGGATACAGGTGATCTAAAAAAGACCCTGACCGGTCATAGAGATTCCGTTGTTTCTCTAATCATTAGTCCTGATGGTAAAACGTTATTTAGTAGTAGCCTAGACCGTAATATTAAAATTTGGGATTTGACAATTGGTGAATTAAAAAATACCTTGACTGGACATATATACTATGTTCATTCTCTGGCGATTAGCCCGGATGGTAAAACCTTGGTTAGTGGTAGTGCCAAGAATACCATTAAGGTTTGGGATTTAGAAACATGGGAGTTGAAAACTACCCTCACTGGTCATAAAAACTGGGTGAGTTCTCTGGCGATTAGTCCCGATGGAAAAACCTTAGTCAGTGGCAGTAGAGATGATAGTATTAAAGTTTGGAAGTTGCCTTGATTTATGACAGTAAGCTGGTTTAATTTAAAGTTTTAGGTTATGACAGGAAGGGAGCAGGGAGCAGGGAGCAGGGAGCAGGGGTAAAGAATTTTATTTTTTTGATATAGCAATTATATTTCCCATGAGGTACAAAGGGATCCCCCTAAATACCCCTTAAAAAGGGGGACTTTGAGGTTTATAAGTGTAACTCATAAATGCAATAAAAGCTATAATTAAATAATATATAATTGAAATCCACAACAGCTGAAAGGATAAAGTGTAAAGTCTAAGCTGTAAACTGTAAAGTGTAAACCGTCAACACAATTTAAATGCATACCTGGCACTGGGACACTTGGAATAATTTGCCCTATTTAACGAGTAGCCTATTGAAGCAATGGAATCACGGCTTCTTTTCCTCAGCATTTTCTCCCCGTTCTCCTGAAGAAATGGTGGATGTACTCCAGCCTGATGCCCAGGTGTATCGAGTTAAACAGGTTCACGGCAATACAGTACTAACTCCTGGGGAAATTGAAAGTACCCAAAACGGTGAGCCAGACTCCAATAAACCACCGGCTGATGGTATTATAAGTGAAGAAGCTAACCAAGCTGTGTGGGTTTGTACAGCAGATTGTACGCCGTTACTGATTGGGGATATGGAAACGGGACAGGTAGCAGCAATTCATGCGGGTTGGCGGGGTACTGCTCAACGGATTGTTCCTAATGCGATCGCAAGATTGCTAAACAATGGTAGCCGTAAAGAAAATCTACGCATTGCTCTCGGTCCAGCAATTACAGGGGAATGCTATCAGGTATCAGAAACCGTGGCGGCTGAAGTGGGAGCTAGTATTGTATCTACTGATCAAGGGGATACCACTGAATCAATTCTGGGGGTGTTGCAGCAGCTAGACGACTCCCCGATATTAGATGACCCGAAACCCGGACGAGTACGCTTGGATGTGCGGCGAGTCAATGTCTTACAGTTGGAACAATTGGGCATTGATTCAGAACAAATTGCGATCGCACCCCACTGCACTTACTCTGAACCAGAGCGTTTCTTTTCCTATCGGCGTAATCAACTTAAGAAAGTTCAGTGGTCTGGTATTATTAGCTATTGAAGCGTAAGCTATCAGCTATCAGCTATCAGCTATCAGCTAATGCGCTACAGATTGTGCTACTTGATGTGCTTATGGGCTATGAGGAAGCTACACCGAACAGCTTTTGAATAAGCGATGCAGCGCCGACCTGCGGGGGTTTCCCCCACTCGCGCTTGGGATCAAGAAAACAAGTAAGCATTCGTTTAATCTCAGTGATGGAAAGCTGACGGCTGACGGCTGACGGCTGAATGCTTACATTGAAGCTAGGCCAAAGCCTGGCAACGGAACCGGTACGACAATAGCAAAGAAACGTCCTTGAATCCATGCCACGCACCCCTAGATTAACCTTTGACCGGGGAACTCTGATTTTGCATCCACCACCGAGGGGCAAAGCTTGGGTGGAGTATGCGACTTGGGATGATCGGGTAGAGAAGTTTCGGATTAGAGGAATTCATTATCGTCCTCTGGTAGAAACCTTACTCAGAGAAAAGGTTGATTTTATTGATGATGCTAGGGAATTTGTGCCTCTGCCACTAGTATCTAGTTTTGAGATGGAACCTTATCCCCATCAACGGGAAGCTCTATTGGCATGGAAGCAAGCCGGTCGTAAAGGGGTAGTGGTGCTACCAACGGGAGCAGGTAAGACTTATCTGGCTCAGTTGGCAATGCAAGACACTCCTCGTAGTACCATAGTTGTCGTACCAACCCTAGATTTAATGCACCAGTGGTATGCTCAACTCGAAGCAGCCTTTCCAGATGTGGAGGTGGGAGTGTTGGGGGGTGGTTCTCGCGATCGCACGCCTATCCTGATCGCCACCTATGATAGTGCCACTATTCATGCGGAAACCTTAGGGAATCGGTACGCTTTGGTGATTTTTGATGAGTGTCATCACTTACCTACGGATTTTTATAAGGTGATTGCGGAATATGCGATCGCACCCTATCGGTTAGGACTGACAGCAACCCCAGAACGCTCCGATGGCCGTCATTGGGACCTTAACGGTTTGATAGGACCAGAGGTTTATCGGAAAAGCCCTGATCAATTGGCGGGTTTGGCACTAGCTGACCATAAGGTAATTCAGATTAAGGTCAAGCTGTCCCAAAAAGAACGCGATCGCTATAATTCTTGCATGACGTTGCGCAATGATTTTTTGAGAGCGTCCAACATTCATCTCGGGAGTATTAAAGGTTGGCAGCAGTTTGTGATAGCAAGTGCCCGTAGCCAAAGCGGACGCCGAGCCATGTTAGCTCACCGGGAGGCCAAGGAAATTGCCTTAGGTACCGATGGAAAATTAAGGATTTTGCTAGATTTGCTGGCTCAGCATTACCCAGAGAAGATGTTAATTTTTACCAATGGTAATGCTACACTTTATCGCATTTCTCAAGAGTTATTGATTCCCGCCATTACTCATCAAACCCCAGTCAAAGAGCGTCATGATATTTTGAAGCGATTTCGGGAAGGAGAGTATCGCTGTTTAGCGGCATCCCATGTATTGAATGAAGGAGTGGATGTACCCGATGCGCGAGTAGCGATTATCTTGTCAGGGACCGGTTCATCTCGGGAGTATATCCAGCGCTTGGGTCGGGTATTGCGTAAAGGTAAGGATGGGGAGAAGGTAGCGTTGCTGTATGAAGTGGTAGCTGAGGATACTTCTGAAGAACGGACCTCTTGGCGTCGCCATGGTGGTGGTAGCAAGAATGAACCGCGAAGGCGCAAACAGCCGCAAGGGAGCCAGACCGGTAAGCAGTTGGAGTTATTGCCAGAGCAGGGTTATCAGGTCAAGCCTAGGAGTAGCCCTAGGGCGGCTGAGTCTAAGGGCAAGTGGGGAGATGAGGATGATGAGTTTTAGTATTTCTCAAAAGGTGATAGGGTGATCTGGTGATGGGGTGCTAGGTATGAATGCAACTTGGTATCAACACCCCTCTAACCAGGTCTCAAACTCACCAGGTAGAGGAGGTTACAACAAGACTAAAAGCGATGCAGCGCGGTCATGAGGGTTTCCCCGAAGACCGCGCTGCATCAAGACAAGCAGACAGGGGTTAGGGTGACCGGGTGGGGCGGGGCGCGGGGAAAATAAAAGCCACTTTGGAGTTACTCCAACCTGATTCAACCGTCCTATCAACGTGGCATAGCTCCTCCATTGTTCCAATCACCCGTTCCCCTACACCCTACAGCACTGAGATAAAGTCAGCAGAAGTCAGTAAACCACTAGAATCGACATAAGCAATGATCTCTCCACCTAAGTTGATTCGAGTACCGTTGGTAATAGAAACATCAGATATTGTACCTGTGAATGAGCTTAAGGTGTAATTGGACAATGACCCGGAAATCTGGATCTTGTCAGAGTCAGTTTCGCCAGCGAAGCTAAATCTGTCGAAATTGTCAATGACAGCGTAATCAAGACCAGCGCCGTTGTAATAGATCGAGCCACTGGTGCCTAGGATAATCAGATCCCTGGCACCAAAATCACCAGGATCAAGGATATCAATTTCACCAGCACCGTCCAGAATACTGTTAGTACCGTTCAGGGTATCTGAGCCCAAACCTCCAACTAGGGTATCGTTACCACCTGCGCCAGTGAGGGTGTCATTGCCAGAACCACCATTGAGGCTATCATTGCCAAAATTTAAAGTCGAATCATCACCCGTGAGGCTATCATTGCCACTGCCACCAAGTAGAGTGTCGTTTCCGGCTTCTCCCTGAAGTGTATCGTTGCCCGCACCGCCATCTAAAAGATCACCTATTAGATCAACAGTTCCTAGAGTATCGGAGTCCAGGGAATCATTACCACTACCGCCAATCAAGGTATCTGCTCCCCCTTGACCTTGAATAGTGTCATTACCACCATTACCATCGAGACGGTTTGCGCCGCTGGTACCGATGATGGTCTCACCCCCCTGAGAGCCCTCGACATTCTCAAAATTGCGAATCGTTTCGGTATTACCTCCAGAAACTGAGGTGGTCTCAGTTGCCAGGTTGATGGTGACCCCGGAACCAAATGTGACATTGGAATAATCGATAGTATCGATTCCTAGACCGCCATTGTGGATGTCGAAATTCACAAAATCGTCGTCGATTATCCGATCATTACCAGAACCACCATTGGTGGTGTCCACTCCCGAACCACCATTGAGTATGTCATTGCCAGCACCTCCATTCAAAGTATCGTTTCCAGCTCCACCATTGAGGCTATCATTGCCAAAATCTACAGTGGAATCATCACCCGTGAGGCTATCATTGCCACTGCCACCAAGTAGAGTGTCGTTTCCGGCTTCTCCCTGAAGTGTATCGTTGCCCGCACCGCCATCTAAAAGATCACCTATTAGATCAACAGTTCCTAGAGTATCGGAGTCCAGGGAATCATTACCACTACCGCCAATCAAGGTATCTGCTCCCCCTTGACCTTGAATAGTGTCATT
>NZ_JAAHHX010000070.1:29053-32595 GCF_010672065.1 Moorena sp. SIO4A1
TGCCCGCACCGCCATCTAAAAGATCACCTATTAGATCAACAGTTCCTAGAGTATCGGAGTCCAGGGAATCATTACCACTACCGCCAATCAAGGTATCTGCTCCCCCTTGACCTTGAATAGTGTCATTGCCAGGTCCACCAATCAATATATCATTGCCAGGACCGCCGGATTTTACTACCATTGTTTTCTTCTTAGAGTTTAGAGTTAAATTTTTAATTTAGCTAGGAGTGGTTCTGCTTTATGACTTACAGAACCCTATAATCAGTTTTGCGATTAAGAGCATCAAGGCTTTTTGACTGCCCTCACTATATTAATCACTCCAAAAATCCAATTTTTCTACAGTTTTATATAAAGTTTTGTAACGAATTGTAAATATAAAGTTTTGTAACGAATTGCAGAAAACTTGGAAATTACCCTGATAGCTAATTACACAAGCATTCTTAATCGGTGGTCATGAACAAGCAAATTCAACAGCTGGTGCTGAAACTACAACACTATCCTCGGGACAATCAACAGCGGAACCAGACTTTGGCAGAAGTGGTTGAGCAAATTTTGCGTACCCGTAAAGTGTGTCGCCCACGGCCAGGTCACCCTCTATATGGCATCTATCTAGAGATCTATCAGACCGTACAGCAGCAGCTCAACCATGAAATCGAGGAGGATATTGATAGCCCATATCTACACCCATATCTACAAATGACTTCTGATCAGGAGTGGGGGTCTTGGCGGGATAGTCTTTTTAAGAAGGTACTCGACGAGGGTCGCCTTCAGCAGCTAGCCCTAGAAGCACAACGGCACCAACCTCATACCCCAGAGCGATTTTATGCCTTAACGGAATTGCTAAATGCCATTAAGCTTTCTGGCAAGCTTTGCCATCGAGGCCAATTTTCCTCTGAGGTCTATGATGATGCTGTGAATCGGACATTGTATTATGTCTATCAAAACCTCAATCACTACAATCGAGAAAAAGGAAAATTTATAGCCTGGGTCAATTATCGCTTTGATAAGATGTTACAAAAAGCCCAACAAGACCTCAATGACCCATTTATCCAAGCTCAATCTGGCAAAATTGTCAGAATCAAATATCAGTTGAGTGCTCTGATTAAAGGCACCAAACTAGAGCATGTAATTTTTTGGATAACACTCAGCATCAAAGGATTAATTATAGACAAAACCCAGGTCAGTAAGGTTACTAAAATTCTGATAGTATTATTGTTGTTGTCCCAGTTAATCGCCAAAGACCGGACAAAGGGAGATTCATTAGTGTTTGAGATGGCTAAAGCCTCTCTGCCTTTTTCCGCAAACTTGTCTGAGCTCAGTGGGGAATCGATACCCCTAGAGACTGTGCCACAACCGGAAACAGAACTGACGTTGTATGACCTGGTCAGACACTATTTTACAGAAGACCCGGAAAACCTCTTACAGAAACATATCAAAAACCATCCTTCCGCCACCTTGCAAGTCATAGGCTTAGCGTACCTAGACGGAAAAAAATGGCAAGAGATATCGGACTCTTTAGAAATTAAAATTTCATCCCTGAATAACTTCTTTCAACGTAATCTCAGGAAATTAGCCCCGGAAATCAAAAGATATATAGAAGAAGAAATGGGCTGAAAATGGTATAAACAAATACAGGCTTGCCCAAATCCGTGCTTAATCTGCTCAATACATAAACTTAGATCACCTGTAGGGGTTAAAGGGAATTATTCCTCTACCTATAGGATGATACCTATTATAGTGGATAATTTATTGGTAAGGCTAAACTAGAGGCATTGCTCAGTCACACCAGCCTGTCAAATTATCATCACACTACTTATGGTCACACTAGCAGAAGCAGCCCATCACCTAGCAGAAAAGCTTTGCCAACAGCAATCTAATCTGGAAAAAGCCGAACAGGTTTATCTCAATACCTTGGCGGTGTATGCAGTGAATCAGTACTTACAGGGTCTAGGATTTGAAACTGACTTAGAGTCTAGTGATAACCACAATTCCATCATGCAGACATTCCTAGATGTGGCTGATTTAGTGATTAAAAATTACGGCAAGCTCGAATGTAAACCAGTCTCACCAGATGCCGAGTTTGTTTACGTCCCAGAAGAGGTTTGGCAAGATAGAATTGGTTATATAGCAGTGCAACTGAATGACTCCTTGACAGAAGCAAAACTGCTGGGATTTGTGGAAAATGTCGCAACTAATAAATTACCGTTAAAGCAGTTGCAGCCGATGGCATATTTTCCAGGATACCTTCAGAATTTACCCATAAAATCAACCGATAGTCGAGAGATTGCATGTTGAAGGTTGTCTGTCAGAATTGAGAATGTAGAATTGAGAATGTAGAATGTAGAATGTAGAATGTAGAATGTAGAATGTAGAATGTAGAATGTAGAATGTAGAATGTAGAATGTAGAATGTAGAATGTAGAATGTAGAATGTAGAATGTAGAATGTAGAATTGAGAATTGAGAATTGAGAATTGAGAATTGAGAATTGAGAATTGAGAATTGAGAATTGAGAATTGAGAATTGAGAATTGAGAATTGAGAATTGAGAATTGAGAATTGAGAATTGAGAATTGAGAATTCTACATTCTTAATTCTACATTCTTAATTCAAAAATGTTGTTCGCCAAAGGCGTTCCCGAAGGGTAGGTTGTTTGGTTGTTCGCGTAGCGTGGCCTTTTGACCAAGGTTGTTTAGTTGTTCGCCCTTGGGGTTGGAGTAGGGTAGGTTAAAGGTTCAGAAGATAACCTATAACGATAGTGGACAGTCGAAAAGATGTCAACCCCTGGTGCAACAAGGTCGTGCATGTTGCTGTCATCACCACCGCCATGGGAGAAGTGAGCAATTGTGCGATCGCTTTCTATGGCTCCTACTGAGAAACCCTATTCCATGGCATAACTAGCAGAATTAGCAGGGGAAAACTCTCCACTATTGCCAGCCGCACTAACCTTAATCAGCAAGTCAGCTAATCGCGTTAGTAGGCACTGCCCACCCTAGGATTCTGGCAAAAAATAAAGTTTTGTAAATTAACCCATAAAAATGTGAGCTCAGCTAGATATAGCAGTCGCCAGGGCAGGCGCGGACATGACAAAAGTCTCAAACCTAAGTAAGCGCAAGAGTTTGACTTCTGACTTCTGACTTCTGACTTCTGACTTCTGCTATAAGTAACCAGGTCAGTGTTTCTAATTGATAGCCATGGAAGAGCAAATTAGGCAGCTGGTATGCCAAGTGCAAAGGTACCCACGGGATACTCAAGAGCGGCAGCAAGCTTTAGGAAAACTGGTTAAGCAAATTTTGCGATGCTCCTAGGTCGCCGCTTCGCGATCGCGTAAAATTTGCCGCCCATCCTTTGGTCAACCTCTATCTGGTATTTATCGAGATATTTTGGAGACAGTGCAGAAACAGCTAATATCATGTCAGGATAAGGGCGACCGATGAAAGACGCTCAAGGAAGTGGAGATTCCGAAATCTCCCAATGTAGCTAGGGTTCAAGCTACGTCCCCACCCGAAGGAGCACTTCGAGATGGATATGGCGGTTTCGACTAC
>NZ_JAAHHX010000700.1:0-1467 GCF_010672065.1 Moorena sp. SIO4A1
AAAAGTATCTAAAACAATTGGATGATCAAGCGAGCCTTTACATTTGAGATGTAAACAGAAGCGCGAGTAGTAAAGGCAAGATGCAAGAAGCAAAAAGCAAGATATAATCAAGTATCTAGGGATTTTTGGTAATATAAAAAACTGTCATCCTTGTTTACATTTGATTTAAAAATGCTAGAAACTACGATGGCTCCACTGGTTGCCACTAAGGCCAACGCTGATGGTATAAAAGGTATCCATCCCCCTTGGAGTAACAGACCATAACAGACTCCAGATAAAAGGCTGATACCAACAAAAACAGCAATTCCCAAGTAGGATGGGGAATGTAAACGCCAAACTAATAGGCCTCCCACCACAGACCAACTACCAATCCAAAGCATTTCCCCCCACTGTGGCAACCACCAGAGCAAGGGTCGTTGCTTCAAAACGGCACTAATAATCTGACTACTCATCTGAGCTTGAACCATAACCCCAGGTATTTTGTCAGACCATGGCCCTTTAGTATAGGGAGTCTGGTGTACATCCTTTAAATCTTTACCAACCCCAATCAAGACAATCTTATTTTTGACTAAATCCGGCAGTTGGGAGTCAAGTTTACCCTTGAGTAAGTCTTGGAGATTAACTTGTTTGGGATTATTGGCACGATAATTAAGGAGTATCTGATATCCCCTTGCATGTTCTGGCTTTAACTGATATCCACCAGCATTGTGTGCGAATTTCCGAAACACCACATCACCGATTTCTACATCCCCTGCTGAATTTCTCTTCATCGGCGGGATTCCCTCTTCGGCTAGGTAATTCAGAGCCACTTGTAAACTTAGAGAGTAACGAGTATTACAATTATCCGGATAGCCCATCCCTAGAAGTTGGCGACGGATAATATGATCTGGGTCACGAGGGAAATCACTAAAGCCGATCTGTTGTGATGTCATACCCGGTGGTGAAGCGATACCAGGGTGATCATTACTTTTCATTTGGCACACCGCAATGAAACGGGGATTTTGTTTCAATTGAGTCCCTAAGTTAGGTTCAAACTCAAAGTCATGATAAATATCTAAGCCAATCACTCGCGGTTGATAACGGTTGAGTTTTCGCAACAGTTCTGCCAAGGCTGTATCGGATAATGACCCTTTCCTCGACCAACCCATCTTTTCCTGATACTGAATATCAGGTTCATCCACCGCAATTACTAAAACCCGCTCATCCGGCTTTTCAGGTGGTCGCAGACCCATAAGATGGTCGAAAGCACGTAATTCTGATCCTTGTAACAGCCCAAGCGATCGCATTGTGATCACTGCGATAGTGACAATCAAACTTACCAGTAAAACCCTTGGGAGTTTGAGTTTATGCTTGAGATAGTCTCGATCATCAATAGGATTGCTAATATTTCGGATCAAGTCTTCCCAAGTTGGCGGTTCCAGAGCAGGATTTTGAAATATCACTGGTAACCAACTGGCACAGGGATAG
>NZ_JAAHHX010000701.1:0-1463 GCF_010672065.1 Moorena sp. SIO4A1
TAAGCCACTATAAATCAAAAAAACAACCATTTTAAACCGTAAAGGGTGATTGTTGGGCGGGTTTACCTTGAGCTTCATGTCTTGTATTATATTGACTCAACTGGTATAACTTATTAAATCACCATCTTGTGAATATAATGTGAAGAAATTAAAAAATCTAACTAACGAGCTATATCTATATACAGGGAACAGGGAGTAGGGAATCGGGAGTCGGGAATCGGGAGTCGGGAATCGGGAATCGGGAATCGGGAGTAGGGAGTCGGGAAAAGCGGGAAATGGGAAGAATTATCCCGGAAATTATAGTGTATTTTGATACATATTTTTATTAATTTATACGTAATAAAAGTACCTACTCGCCCCTTTTTAAAAAACCTACCCTTGTAAGCATCTCACCATCCTCCCCATACTTCCCTCTCTTTCCCTACTCCCTACTCCCTACTCCCTACTCCCTTAACTAATCAACGGAATAGAATAGGATAAATCTGACGCCAAGCTAGGATATAAAACACAGCAATCCATAGCAACAACCAGATTAATTCTAAAAACCAGAACTCTGGTAACCCTAAAGGCCAACGTAACAAATCAACTATCGATGATAGGGGTAAAACAGCAACGACATAACCCAGTCCAGTTGGTAATGTATCCCTAGGGAAATAAGTACCACAGAGAGTAAACATTGGTACCACGAACAAGAAAATTGGCACATTAATATGATCAACAGTACGCACCGTTCCAGCTGTAAATAGTCCAATAGCACCAAACAGCATACTCTTTACCAACAGTGCGCTCAATCAGGTCATCGGGGGTACCTTCGTCAATCACTTTACCCTGCTGAAGTAAGATTAAGCGATCGCATAATCGTTGTGCTTCATCCATATAGTGAGTAGTCAACAACACCCCACACCCTTGATTTTTAAGGTGAATCACCAGCTTCCAAAAATCCTGCCGTGCATCCGGGTCCAGTCCTGTGGTAGGCTCATCTAAAAACACGACTTGGGGATGATTAATCAAGGCTCGTGCCAAGACCACAGATGGGTGGCTCAATTTTGAAGGTTAGCTGGTTGAAGGTTAGTCGGTTGAAGGTTAGCTGGTTGAAGGTTAGTCGGTTGAAGGTTAGCTGGTTGAAGGTTAGCTGGTTGAAGGTTAGTCGGTTGAAGGTTAGCTGGTTGAAGGTTAGTCGGTTGAAGGTTAGCTGGTTGAAGGTTAGCTGGGTAATGGCTCACGGAGCACTGACTCAACGTTCGTTAAGTATTAGTTGAGTAAATTCATTTACTACAAAAGTAGGATAACGAGACGTTTTAATGCTGTCAAAATTAATCAAGACACCAAAGATGGATGAAGCGATAGAAATCAGGCATTAACGCCAGCAAAACACGTACTTATCAAGTCTTATCTGTATTTATCGTTAATTTAAAAGGTAAACAGTTAACCTGTAAGCCATCAGCGATCAGCGATCAGCCATA
>NZ_JAAHHX010000702.1:0-1462 GCF_010672065.1 Moorena sp. SIO4A1
TAATCAATAAGTTTTAACCCTTTTACGCATAGCCTGCCAACCATAAAGGCTCCACTATCTTACGGTAACTTCAACGGACGGCTTTCTCTTTTTGTGTTCTACTTTACGTAGAGTTATTCCACGTCAAAAATGAAGGTCTTAGAGTTTAAGGTCAAAGGGAAGAAAACTCAATATGCTGCGATTGATGAAGCAATCCGTACTGGTCAGTTTGTTCGGAACAAGTGCATTCGTTACTGGATGGACAATAAAGGCGTAGGACAAAAAGACCTGTACCGTCATAACACGTGGCTTAGAGCTGAATACGCCTTTGTAAAAGACCTAAACTCTCATGCATGTCAAGCTTCGGTTGAAAGAGCTTATAGCTCAATTGCTAGATTTTACGATAAATGCAAAAAGCAAGTTCCTGGCAAAAAGGGATATCCTAAGTTTAAAAAGTTTTCTCGATTCGGCGTAGCCGACGCTGCGCGAACAGTTGAATACAAGACATCGGGCTGGAAGTTGTCAGGGGATGCTAAATCAATAAATTTCTTAGACAAGAAAGGTATTGGAAAGCTAAAACTGAAAGGGACTTGGGAGTTATGGCGTTACGATCTTAAGCTAATCAAACGAGTTAGATTGGTGCGCCGCGCAGATGGTTACTACGTCCAGTTCTGTATAAAAATTGATACAAAAGAATCTTTAGAGCCTGCTCATACTAATGTTGGATTAGACGTAGGACTCAAGGAATTTTACACTGATTCTAAGGGAGGTGTAGAGCCGAATCCCAGGTTTTATCGTAAAGGAGAAAAAAAACTAAAGTTTTATCAACGTCGGGTTTCTCGCAAAAAGAAAGGCTCATCCAATCGCAAAAAAGCCATTAATAGATTAGGCCGGACACACCTTAAGATAAGTAGGCAACGTGAAGAACATGCCAAGAGACTGGCGCGTTGCGTAATCCACTCTAACGACGTGGTCGCTTACGTTCGCGCAGCGTGCCGTAAGGCAAGACTTAAGGGTTAAGAATCTGGTTAAAAACCACTGTCTTGCCAAGTCTATCAATGATGCGGGTTGGTATCAATTTAGGAAATGGCTGGAATATTTTGGACAAAAGTTTGGTAAACAAACGATAGCGGTAAATCCTGCTTACACTAGTCAAAATTGTTCCAGTTGTGGTGAAGTTGTCAAAAAATCGCTATCAACTAGAACCCATTCTTGTTCATGTGGGTGTGTGTTAGATTCGCCGAAGGCGACGCTACGCGAACGCGATCATAATGCAGCCATCAATATTTTAAAAAGAGCCTTGGGTACGGTAGGGTTTGAAGTTACCGTAAGTAGAGTGGAGCCTTTACAGGGGACTGGCTATGAGAAAAAGGGTCAAAACTTATTAACTAAGGCTCCACTCTACTAAGGTTTCGTTTCCGGCACACCGGAACCTGGATCATCGATCCGAACACTTCGGGAGATCTGACCTCTACTGTTCTTG
>NZ_JAAHHX010000703.1:0-1462 GCF_010672065.1 Moorena sp. SIO4A1
GTACACAATTTCTGTTAGGGAACAGGGAACAGGGAACAGGGAACAGGGAACAGGCAACAGCCTGCCCCGTAATGAACCACTGTTCGGTCAAAAAATTGTAAACCCTAAAGGCATTTAGGGTTAAGATTTCAGGCTAGATCGCACGTAAGCATTCAGCCGTCAGCCGTGAGCTTTTAGCTCACGCTACGCGAACAGCCGTCAGCTAAAAGCTCACGCTACTTGAGGTGATTAAAATAAACCTAGAACGAGAAAATTAATAGTTCCAGATTAATGAGAATTGAAAGTCTGGGGAAAAGTCCATAACTCGTGGTACAGGCTTCGAGCCTGGGATGCATTAGCTGATAGCTGTTCGCGTAGCGTGCGCGTAGCGCTTAAGCTGATAGCTGAATGCTTACGTAAGAGCCTCGCTAGTTTTCCGTCTTATAAGTAGGAAAGTCAGTATAACCTTCTTTACCTGGAGAATACCAAAGTTTCACATCTGGAATAGGATTGAGGGGCCAATTATTAGCGAAGCGAGCAACTAAATCTGGATTACTCAGAATAGGTCTTCCGAAAGCAATTAAATCCGCCACACCTTCTTGAATTGCAGCTTCGGCTGTTTCTTGAGTATAGCCGCAATTACCAATAATTGGACCATCAAAAACGTTTTTAAACTCAGCCAAAGTCATCGGTTCTCCTAATTCATGAAATCCAAACGCCAATCCATATATTAGATGGATATAAGCTAACCCATAACTGTTTAACTCTTTAGCTACATAAAGAAATGTTTCACGATAATCCACAGATACCAGATCATTAAATAAACCATTAGGAGACAAACGAACCCCCACTCTATTGACTGGAAAAACAGTTATTACAGCTTCGATTACTTCTTTGAGGAAACGATATCTATTTTCAATACTACCACCATAGTTATCTATTCTTTGGTTGGTTTTAGATTGCAGAAAATAGTCCAGTAAATAACCATTAGCTGAATGAATTTCTACCCCATCAAAACCTGCCTTTTTGGCATTTTCAGCCGCTTTTTTATACTCTTCTACTATTTGGGGTATTTCTTCAGTTTCCAGGGCTCGTGGGGTTTCGTGAGGCTGTTTTCCCTGAGGGGTATGAACATATTCTTCGTTAATTTTAATGGCTGAAGGAGCAACAGCTAGCTTACCATCATGGAAACTACTATGAGAAGCCCTACCACAGTGCCAAAGCTGCAAAAATAATGGCGTATTTTTAGAGTGTACACCACTAACAACTTTTTTCCACCCTTCAGTTTGTTCCAGAGTATAAATACCAGGAGCATTTACCCAACCGTTAGCTTGAGGGGAAATAAAAGTACCTTCAGTGATAATTAGACCTACTCCAGTTCTTTGAGTATAATATTCCACCATTAAATCATTGGGAATACCCAGATTAACTGCTCTACCTCTAGTTAAAGGAGGCATTACTACTCGGTTTTTTAAAGATAAAT
>NZ_JAAHHX010000704.1:0-1460 GCF_010672065.1 Moorena sp. SIO4A1
CTCCCAATGACTAGGGAGTAACCGAAACATAAGCTACCTGTTTTTAGCTTTTCGGAAGCCTATGAAAACTTGGGTTATTTTAAGTAGTCTAGATTCAACTAGGTCGCCGACCCTAATTTAATTGGTATTTTTTTTTACCCAAGTCTCAACTGTCAATCGATTGGTTTTTATCGATATTCCGGAAACTTTATGTCAATGGTCTAAGTCTCTAATAGGTTTATCTCATCAGTTAAGTATACAATCTAGGTAGTTTTACCAAACTAGTTGCTGCTTTCACTAGTGGATTCGGTTAGATGTTGCTAGGCAATTAACCGTGCTTGTTAATAACCTATAAGTTATTGATAACAATCACAGTATCAGCTACATAGTGTCAGTTACCCTTACCCCCATTACCACCATGGTGAAGATACCATACTTGGTATACAGCGGTCACACTTGATCAATAACCTGATCAATAAACAGATAATCACTTCTTTTGTTTGGGTATCATGTGCTGCTTCCAGTAAGCGGTGGGCAGCAGTATGAGTATAATAGTTCTTTTTGCGAAAAAGGTAAAGTCCTTTCCAGGACGTGTAAGCAGTCAGCTAATACGCTACACCCATGCTACAGAAACCGCTTCTTAGCAGTAAGCTAAACTATCCAGGAAAACTTGGACATTTAGCTGAGGGGTGCGAGTAGATCAGTTATTCTAGACAACCCCCTCAAGATGTTGATAGCTATCAGTTATCAGCTTAAGCGCTACGCGCACGCTACGCGAACAGCTATCAGCTAATCCGCACGCTACTTGACTTTTGAATAAGCGATGCAGAGGTGCGACCCGTGGCGAATTTAATTCTTAATGCGGAAAAAGCACCATTACGGTCTTGGGGAGCCAGTGCGGTCTTGGGGGTTCCCCCCACTCGCGGTCTGGCGTGGTTTCCCCCACTCGCGCTTTGCATCAAGAAAAGAGGTAAGCTTTGGCCTTTGACGACGCTACTTAAAGTGCGAACAGCTTTTGAATAAAATAAGCTCACGCCTGACAGCTGACCGCTGACCGCTAACGGAAGCTGACTATGTATTTTGGATGATTTGGTTAATACGTTTTAAGATTCTCAGCACAGTGTAAATGTCATCTTTGTTCTCAAGAGCGAATGTATAGGAGTGAGCATATTTAGGTGGCTTTTGGGTTGTCATCTTTAGGAATTTAAACTCATTACCATTGGTGATAAACCCGAGGATAGGTTGCTCTGGATTAGGATTACCCAACATATAGGCTAAGACTTGGGGAATTCCAGCTGCCAAGGCGTATTTTGTGCCTTTGGCTTCAATAACAGTAACCCAGAATTCTGGTTTAAAAATCAGAATATCAATACGTCCAGTAACAATTATACCATCATCTTCGGAGGTAATTTTAACCTCTTTCTCTGCTGTGATTTCAAAGGGATGACGATAAAATCCCGCTAGTCTCAGTAATGGCGAGA
>NZ_JAAHHX010000705.1:0-1459 GCF_010672065.1 Moorena sp. SIO4A1
TATGATAGCACGGATCCTGATTGACTCAACTCTCTACATTTATCGATTCTAAACTAGATTGATTCCTATTTGATGACACGCCCTAGGCAGAGATTATTAAAACTTAAGGTTTTCTACAGAAAATACACCGTACAATCCAGCTACTAGACTAGTAACCGGTGCGGAATGTGGGTTCAAAAAACGGAGGAAATAATTAGATAAGCACAGAGTAATTACGTCTTTGTGAGCTTTTTGCGACAGAACCCTTTTTTGTTAGAATCAGATCTTGCAGCAGTACAAAAAAACTTAATAACTGAAAGTCGCCAATCAATTTCGATGCCTAAAGAGTCAATTATTATCACTGTTGCCTGTTCCCCGTTCCCTGTTCCCTTACTTAAACGATAGGTTTTAAACAAGCGTGCAAGATCTCAGTTAGATGAATAAACAGCCTAACTCCGTGGACAATCCGCTTCAATCAAAGTCTCCACTGAAAGTAAATAGCCAAGTACTACCACCAGATGAACTTCGTTCTCGCTTCCTGACACTTGCTCTGGTCAACATTCTCTCTAATGTGATGGTTCCCCTATCTGGTTTAGTTGATGCGGCTTTTCTAGGACACTTGGCAGACATTCGCTACCTAGCAGGGGTTGCTCTGGCTACTGTCCTGTTCAACATCCTCTATCGCACTTTCAAATTATTAAGATTGGGAACGACAGGTCCAACTGCCCAAGCCGTAGGACGCTCTGACCAAGATGCAGTTCTGGTGACATACTCCCGACGCCGAATCTTTGATTACGGCGCGGGCTTCTTAACCTCACGATTAAGAGTTTCTGCGTAGCACTTATCTAGGTACAAAACCCCCGACAGTACGCTATCAGCAGACAGTTTCCTTTCCCCAATTGTCCTTGGGTACTTATTGATTCCACGATTACGCATTACTTCGGCTGAAGCGACATCTCTATGGTTGGAATACCCGCATTCATCACAGGTATGCCAACGGATTGAGAGGTTATTATCCCACTCGGTTCCACATTCAGGACATTGCTTTGATGTCCCTTTATGGTCAACTTCTGCGAAAAACTTTCCTCGTTTCCAACATACCCATTTCAAGAATTCTCTGAACTGACCAAAGCCAGCATCAAGAGAATGCTTACCCAGAAAGCCCTTTGCCATTACTCTGTAATCAATGTCTTCTACAAAAATTGAATCAGCCTGGTCACAGAGTTGATGTGCAACTTTAAGGTGAAAATCTTTACGGGTATTACCAATTTGGTGATGTAACCGTGCTACCTTGATTTGTGCTTTTTCGTAATTCTTAGACCGTTTCTTTTTTCGAGATGCTCTACGTTGCAGCAATTTCAGCTCGCGTTGTAGGTCTATGAAAAACCTCGGTCTAGGAATCGTTAAATTATCTGATGTAGCTAGGAAATCAATCAACCCGACATCTACTCCGATTGCTCGTCCAAAAGCCGGGTTTTCC
>NZ_JAAHHX010000706.1:0-1457 GCF_010672065.1 Moorena sp. SIO4A1
CCACGCTGCGCGAATGGCCACGCTACGCGATCGCTTATACTATAGCATAGAAAGAGTTGGTTAGGACAATACTCTGAAGGCATGATCCAAAGCATCTTGTAAACAATCAAATTGATGAAGACTAGAGCCGCAAATAGTGTTTGAGTCGCGCCCAAAATTTCTCGATTTTGTTGAGGTCGGGGGAATAAGCACCGAAGAAATAGGAGTTTACATCCTGCCTGCTCGATTAATTTCTTGATGTAAGCAGAGTTATGAAAACTCGCGTTGTCCATCAGCACAATCTGGCCCGGTAACAGTTCTGGCCTGACTGAAAAACTCAACCCATCCCTCAATCAGTTTAGTGTTGCAGTATCCCACAAAAGTAATTGGGGCAAGGATCTGACGACAACAGGAAGCTGCTACCATGCGGGCTTCGCTCCGTTTTATGTCCTAATTTGAGATCGTAATATCGCGCATGATTTCTCGCACCAACCATAGGGGTAGTCTTCTGTATCATCAATTCCGGCTTCATCGACATAAACTAGCCTTTGTTGAGCGTACTGACCAAGATATTGGAGAAATTTGCCTCGTTCGAGTTCATTCCTTTCCCGGTATCCATAAGTTTTTTTTTTCGGGTAAAACCAATGCGCTTCAAAGCTTTGCCGATGGTGATCCGACTAATTTCCTCTGGCCACTGTTGTGCCATCTCTTTTTGAGTTATTCCACCGTTTTTTTGAGCAAATTGGCGAAACTCGTCTAAATCTCGGATTTTTGGCTCTGGTCCCCTTCGATAGTCCCGCTTGGCTTTAACAGTTCCTCTTTCTTCTCTAGCTTTTAGCCAAAGGTCTAAAGTATTTCGGCTAATTTTGAGCATCCGACAGATCTGGGTTTTTTTCTCGCCACGATCTACTGCTGCTACCGCTTTTTCTCGAAAGTCATCGCTATAAGGTGATGGCATTTTTCCTCCTTGCTACACCATCTATTATGTCCTAATTATCCCTTTCTTTGCTATAGTTGTGGCCCTTCGTCCTCAAGGTCAGGTGAAAATGAAGCGTTCCACTTGGCAGGATTATCAGCCAGCCTTTATTGGTGCGCCATTGGCGGCTAAGGATCACCTCTTACTGGGCAGCAATACCTTTGCTAAAGTCCTGTGCCAGAACTTAATGCCGTGGGAACCGGAGGGTGGCAGAGACTATATCGTATCTGAAGGCTGTCCTCCTACCTCAAAACCAAAGCTATCTCAATCCGACAAGGATACAGTGATTGAAAGAGCAGCCAATAATCCAGACATTCCTTATATTCTTAGACCTCGGGATAGTTCTGTGCTTAATCAGCAACCGCTCTTGGGCTGGCATGAGGTTGAGGGCGCGAGCACTTACCAGGTGAGGGTGATAGGTCCAGGGGTGAAGTGGACTCAGGAAACCAGTGCAACGGAGATAGTTTACTCAGGAAAGCAGTCCCTACAACCAGGGGCTCGT
>NZ_JAAHHX010000707.1:0-1457 GCF_010672065.1 Moorena sp. SIO4A1
CAACGTCATCTGCAACAAACCTGGCAACGTTATCAATCCCGTCCAGAATTTATCCGACCCACTTATGGACTAACAGTTTGGGATACGGATATTTTGGGTTTACTTTCCCAGTGTTTTCAGATTCAAGGAGAAGGTTATACCGTAGGTGGAGCATCTGCTGGTGGAGCAGTAGCTATCATTCATGCAGCTCGTCAAATTTTAATGGGGGTGACTGATATTAGTATTGCCGTTGGTAGTCTCTTTGATATCTGTGCTTATGAATGTCAAGGACTAATGAATTTGGGAGCTATGGGTAGTGAACGTTTTGCTGATAGACCAGATCTTGCCTGTAGACCATTCGACCGAAATCATGATGGTTTTATTTATGGCGAGGGTTGTGGAGTTTTAGTCCTAGAAAGAGCTAATCACGCTCAAGCAAGAGGAGTAGTTTCCCAGGGCAAACTCCTTGGTTGGGGCTTCAATTTAACTGGCAATCGTAGTCCTGAACCATCTCAAACTGGTGAAGAACGAGCGATGAAGACAGCTTTAGCCATGGCAGACTTAAAACCAGAACAAATTGATTATGTCAATACTCATGGTACCGGTTCGCCCCTTGGTGATCACACAGAAGTAGCTGCCTTAAAATCCACAGGACTTAACCATTGTCTTCTCAACTCAACCAAGTCTTTGACCGGTCACTGTTTAACTGCGGCTGGAGCTATCGAAGCGATCGCTACTTTATTACAAATGAACTCTAATTTTTGTCATCCAACCCACAATTTGGTTAACCCCGTTGATGATAGCCTCAATTGGGTTAAAGAAACTGCTGTTCAAGCGGAAATTCAATATGCCATCAGCAACAGTTTTGCTTTTGGCGGCATCAATACAGCTCTATTACTGGGCAAGGAGTAAAGCTATGCAATCAGTTGGCATTGAAGCTCTCAGTGTATATGGAGGTGCAGCTCAATTAGATGTGCGTAAGCTGGTACAAGCGCGTCAGTTGGACATCTCACGCTTTGACAATCTAATGATGAAAGAGAAAGCAGTTTCTCTGCCCTATGAAGATCCAGTTTCCTATGCAGTTAATGCCGCCAAGCCCATCATTGATCGATTGAGTAATGCTGACAAGCAGCGCATAGAAATGGTGATTACTTGCAGCGAGTCAGGCATTGACTTTGGCAAATCGATGAGCACCTATATTCAGGAGTATTTGGGCTTAAGTCGTAACTGTCGCATGTTTGAACTCAAGCAAGCTTGCTACTCAGGAACAGCAGGCTTACAGATGGCAATCAACTTGATTCTGTCCCAAACCTTTCCTGGAGCCAAAGCCTTAGTTATCGCCACCGATATCTCTCGGTTTCTGATTGCGGAGGGAGGGGAAGCTCTTAGTGAAGATTGGTCTTTTGCGGAACCAAGTAGTGGTGCTGGGGCAGTGGCTCTTTTAGTCAGTGATACTCCCTACATTTTTCAAATTGATA
>NZ_JAAHHX010000708.1:0-1456 GCF_010672065.1 Moorena sp. SIO4A1
AGGGCATTGCCTAAACCTAACCCATCACAGCTATTAAAAATTGCTAAATTCAAGCCATTTTTAATCGCCGTTTTTAGGGCATGTTTTAACTCATCAATGGTTAAGCTATCGGTGTCATTAATATAAATCCGACCCGTCATCCGGTCTTTTTTTCTTTCGCTAGAACTATGACCCGCAAAAAAGAGCATATGCCATCCCAGGGCATCCCGCAGGGAAGCTTCTAACTGCTCTCGTGTAGGCTTTACCAGAAACTCAAGTAACGAGTCTTTACCAATTAATTGCTGCAAGTGTTGTTTATCTGGTTCAATATCAATTCCCTCACTGTTACCGAGAATTGCTAATACTCTGACCTGATCATTAGGAGGCTTTGCTGTAATTGTTTCGTACTCCAGAGGACTTAAGGTAATTTCAACCGAGTCATGATCGTTCCAAAAATCCCACAGGTGCCATGGGAGTCGCTGAAGCTGAGGATTATCCGTCTGAATCATCACCCTAGTATGAGTATTCCTATCTGTATTGCTTCTCAACTGTGCTGCTAATTTATCCCTGATCCGACGAAAGCCATGATTAGAGTTAAGCCATTGGTTAAGACTTCTGTTCAAATCATCAGCAAATTGGTCACATTCTTGTTTAGAAGAGAGGTATATTCTTCTGGGCTTTAAGCGGGGATTTCGGTAAATATACTCTACATTACGATATCGTTGCTGCCAATTACTGTAAAGTTGAACAATCTTGGGATTTGGTGCTAACTGAGTAGTGATTCTACCCTCAGCTAACTGACCTTGAGGTCTCCATTCAAAGGTGACCCAAATGTCACTCTCTAGGTCACCAATAAGTCTTAATACAACTACCTTATTCATGATGGTATTCCTTTAGGGTTTAACGATATTATCCCAGGGAACTAGACAACAAAATACTCACTAAAGCTAGCATCGCCTAAGGCGACTTTTAGAGTAAACTCTTCTTGGGGTTCTCCAATAAAACCATTGCTGATCCTAGTATCATTAATTCCAGCAGATACTTCCGAAAATATTTCTCCTGATTCATCAATCACCATCAGCTTGAGACCAAGGGGTAGATGGTCAATTTCTCGAGCATTCACTTGTATCTCTATATCAATCTCTTGATCTGATTCTTGAGTGACAGTAACTACTAAATCCATGGGGTAACTAACCACTTTTGTATCCAAAGTGATGGATTTAGCTGCTGTAACTCTAGGTCTACTTAAACGAAAAGCTGGCTGGGGTGCTGAAGGAGATTTTTGGGTTTTAACCCTTTGCCAACCTTTGTCACAAATCTGGTTAAACCATTGGCTCAAGTTGACACATTGGCTGAGGGTTTCGATATGTTCCAGGAAATCTTCCAGAGACCCTAACTCAGATATAGGTAACTCCCGAGTGCTTGCGGTTTTAATAAATCCTAGTAAAGTTGCTTCTGTAAGAGATTCGTTTAGTTG
>NZ_JAAHHX010000709.1:0-1455 GCF_010672065.1 Moorena sp. SIO4A1
CCATCGGGGGTTGAGCGACTTTGCAGCCGATCAGTTCTATGGCTTTATCAAAAGACCAATAGGATTTGGTGAACAGAGGAGACAGGAGTAAAACTCTCACGTTTGATGTTGAAATCAAGAATAGTACAATACTACAGCAGTTCTCAATTTAGGGAATCGGGAGTCGGGAGTCGGGAATCGGGAATCGGGAATCGGGAGTCGGGAGTCGGGAAGCTAGCAACAGTAGGGGTAGGGTGGGCAAATTTTGAGAATTTGATCATGTCGTCAGGTATGATGCCGATTTGCCCACCCTACCAGATCAGGCGATCGCACTTGAATTATACGATGGGCGTACTGAAGGTTAGTTTGTTGCAATTGAGCAATGGTTTCTGCAAGATCGATCAAACCTTGACCAGGGGGATTGTCTTTATCCCTAGAGTACCGATAATAGGAAGTGCGCGATCGCATAGTAGCGACTGTAAGTTAACATGGCGACGAGCAAATTTTCGCAGTGACCGTTTAAATTGGCTACTAATAACTAGTTTATACATCAGTCAAACTGGAATGATTGAAGCATTCTCGCAATTCTTCTATTGCTTCAGTAGCTGTTTGGATTTTTAGCTTACCTGCTTGGAATTCGGCAAAGGAAACCTCTGCATCCAACGCAATTTCCTGTCGTCTTTGTTCAACCATTCGGCTTTTAATAATTTGGATTAGCATTTCTTGCTGTTCTACAGGAAGGGTCATGGCTTCCTCTAAAACTTGATCTAGAGTACTCAACGGGTTATCCTCGACTTCACTACCTTTATTGTGTCATATCTCGATTTGTTGGGTTTTGTTGCCTCAACCCAACCTACAATATTCGCGTACCCACGCGCGGACATTCACCGGTGCGTTACACTTCATTAACACACCCGACAAGAGCTGATTTCTCCTAACATCAAAAACTCTTCGGAGCTCTTTCCTACTGTTCCCTGTTCCCTTTTAGCATCAATCCTATGTTCATAACTCAAAAAACAACGCTATATAATACTATAATTAAGACAACTATTGCTGCTATCTAAACTGATAATATGACCCCTAATACCGTCAGTTTACCGGCTACCCTCGAATTAACTATTGACTTAACTGACGAGCAATTTTTTCAGCTTTGTCAAACTAACCGTGACTTGAGATTCGAGCGTACAGCTAGAGGAGAATTAATTATTATGCCACCTACGGGTAGAGTGGTAGGGTGGGCAAATTTTTAGCATTTGATGATTTCATCAGCGATGATGCCTATTTGCCCACCCTACAAAATCTATCATCTTAAATAAAAATGCTGTATGAATAACTTGATGAAATACGCTGTATGAATAACTTTATGAAATACAAGGAATACCTTGGCTCGGTCAATTATAATGATGAGGATGAGATTTTCTACGGGAAAGTAGAGTATATTCGTAGCCTGATCAGTTATGAAGGTCAGGATGTTAA
>NZ_JAAHHX010000071.1:0-31995 GCF_010672065.1 Moorena sp. SIO4A1
CGCATTACCCTCTAGCTGTGAGATAAAACGATTCGGGATTATTCTAGCTAATGCCGGAATATCCATCTCGTAGTACCCCTTCGGGTAGGAACTTTGCTTGAACCCTAGCTTATAGGAAGGTTACGGAACCTCCACTTCCTTGAGCGCCTTCTTCGGTCGCCCAGATAATTTCATTATGACCTATCGCGACCGTCTTAGTCCGTGGGTAATTGTGCGGTTATTACCCAAAATGCAACGAGTGGTTGTTGCTCGCTTTCGTAATCGTTCAGATGCAGAGGGTCACCTGCGCAGTCTCCGACAGCTGATGCCTGATGTCGAATTTATGATTATTTTTGATACTGGGGAGGAATTAGATCAGAAGTAAATAAATAACTGCTTGTTTGTGGACGGTTGACAGTTATTTGTGGACAGCAAACACTTAACAGTCAACCGTCAATTCAGAAATAAAAGTGTTATCAAAATTGACAGTAAACCCCTTGTTTATCTGAACAAAAAAAACTATAGTTTGTGTGGAGGTTAAATCTCCAATTGTCTACAGAGTAAAGGAGAAATTCATGGGATGGTTAAAATCATCAGCCGCAAATCCTTAGGCACTCAACCTGTCTATGATATTGGTGTCAAGGACGACCATAACTTTATTTTGGCAAACGGTATTGTCGCTTCCAATTGCTTCAACAAATCCCACTCGACCGCCTATGGCTATGTAACCTATCAAACTGCCTATCTCAAGGCGAATTACCCAGTTGAATATATGGCAGCGCTGCTGACAGCGAGTAGTAACAGCACGGACAAGATACAGAAATATATTGCTACTTGCTCAACCATGGGGATTGAGATTTTGCCACCAGATATCAATCGTTCTGATTTTGATTTTACCCCAATGTCTAATAGTATATTGTTCGGGTTTTCAGCAATCCGGAATTTGGGACACGGAGCAATTAATTGTATTCTCAAGGCTCGGGAGACTGGTGGTGAGTTTAAGGCTTTGGCAGATTTATGCGATCGCGTCGATTTGCGCACCCTTAACCGCCGTGGTTTGGAAGCTTTGATTTACTGTGGTGCCTTTGATAGCATTCAGCCCAACCGCCAGCAACTTATCAAAGACCTCGACCCAGTGATTAGTTGGGGGCAAGACCGTGCCAAAGACCGAGAAAGTGGTCAGCTGAACATTTTTGATATGTTTGGCAACACTAATTCTGAGCAAGATCAGAACAATAATGCTTGGGAATCTGCTCCGACCGCTCCAGCAGTTTCTGATTTTTCACGCCAAGAAAAATTAAATTGGGAAAAAGAATTGCTTGGCTTTTATGTATCTGACCATCCTTTAAAATCAGCCCGTCCAGTAGCTCAAGTGCTTTCTCCTGTCAGTTTGGCCGAGTTAGGAGACCAAAAGAAGGGGACAACTTTGAGTGCTATTGTGATGCTCACTGAAGTTAAGCCTCACCTCACCAAAACAAATAATCAACGCATGGCCTTTGTGCAGATAGAAGATCTGACCGGTCAAGCTGAAGGAGTTGTATTCCCGAAAACTTACGAAAAAATTAGTTCATTACTGCAAGCCGATTCCCGTTTAATTATTTGGGCAAAGGTGGATGAGCGAGATGAAAAAATTCAGCTGATTATTGAGGATGCTGAGCTAATTGAAACTTTACGAACAGTAGTAGTAGAACTTACCCCTAAGCAAGTTACGACAAACAACCTTAACCAATTAAAATCGATTCTGCAAAAACATTCCGGTAAAAAACGTCAGGCAAAAGTCCCCGTACTGGCAACTATTCCTACACCCCAGCAGTATCAATTTGTCCGTTTTGATTCTAAATACTGGGTGCAAAATGACCAAGTAACGGTTAATGCTCTCAAAGCTAGCGGATTTGATGCCCGTACTGCTCCAGTCATCAAGAGTTGAGTAAGGAGTTGAGTCTTTGCTCTTCTCTTCTCAGCAAGCTACTAAAACTATAGCATTTACAAATAGTTCATGAACAATCTTGCTGATTTATAATAACATCAAAAACTCTTCGGAGCTCTTTTTTACTATTCCCTATTCCCTTTTCCCTGTTCCCTACTCCCTGCTCCCTGCTCCCTGCTCCCTGTTCCCTACTCCCTACTCCCTACTCCCTACTCCCTTCTTTATCAACCTGAACCAGGATTTTGCTGAGGATTAGAAGAGCCAATAAACTCAGATTGAATCTCCTCCAATTCCCGATCAAGTTTAGTTTTAGTTTTCGGTAAACTGCTAGAACCAGCAACCTTAGAGCCAAGAGTTGGATGTTTTGAGTTAGGGGTCGGATTACCCATAATTTCAGACTTCAATTCTTCTAATTCTTGAGCAATCCTTTTATTCAATCCCCCGACTGCAGGCTTTGATGGTACAGTAGGTTTTATCGGTGTAACTGGTTTTTGTTGCCTTAAAGGTGTTGGGGGAGTTGTCTTAAGATGCAACTCTTTACTTACCTCAGCCGCTGATTGATAACGTCGGTTAATAGCCCCTGCTATCATCTTGTCTAAGATGCGACCAAGCTGATCACTAATAGGATGACTCAAAACGTTGCGCCAAATCCAGACACCCTCCCTGACATCAAATAAATCACAGGGGTGCCTATTGGTCAACAAATGAATACAAGTGATACCAAGACTATAGATATCACTGGCAAAAACTGCTCTACCAATACTTTGCTCTGGTGATACATAACCAAATGAGCCAATCGCTGTCCCAGTTTTGCCTAGACTAGTGCCAGTAGCAGCTTTCGATGCTCCAAAATCAACTAGAACCAGTTGACCTGGGACCTGGGTTGCTCCCCCGACAACCGAAGACCTTAAACTCCTGCGGCGAATAATGTTTTCTGGCTTGATGTCCCGGTGGATGACATGATGTTGATGAACAAATTGCAGCAATGGCAGCAAATCATCCAGTAGCGCCCGAATTTGTGCTTCATTAAATCCACCCCGACTGGCCAGTTCTTGGACTAAGTTTTGTCCATCGATAAACTCTTGCACCAAATACTGTTGGCTATCTTGACAAAAATACGCCAGCAGTTCCGGAATTTGAGGATGTTTGCCCAACTCATCCAGCCGTACCGCTTCCAGGGTGAATAACTCAGCTGCTTTTTGAACCGTGTTAGTTCCCTGGGCTTGGGGAAAAAACTGCTTGATGACGCAGGGAGGTTTGGAAGGTTTATCTTCGTCCACAGCCAAGAAGGTTTTACCGAATCCACCTTGACCTATAGGTTTAATCCCTCGGTATCGCTCTTTGAGCAGCAACTTCGAGCCACAGGCAATGCAAAATTTAGTTCCTTCTCGATTTTGGGGATTGGGGCAAGTGGGATTGAGACAGTAGCTCATTATCGTGGTCAGCAGTCGGTCTTTTATCTATAATAATATATTGCCCTATCTACGAACAGATATTTTTGAGGCCATCTTCCCTACTCCCTACTCCCTACTCCCTACTCCCTGTTCCCTTTGCTATATGTTCCATAATTGCTTGTCGGAAGCCCAGTACTACTAAAGTATTGGACAGGGTTAAAAAAAACTCAGCACTACCATGTAGCCAATCCACATCAGCTAATGCTTCCTGATAAGCTACCTTGGAATAAATCCCAGCTGGGATGGTAACAAAAACAAACACCAAGAGGACGTAAAATCCGATTAGCGCTAAACGGGGTGTTTGTCCAGAACGAGTGAGAAACCATAAGAATCCTAGGTAAGGAAATAGGGAAATAGCAAATAATGTGTCTTTAGAAATCATCTGAAGATAAGGAAAAATGCTTGTCAAAATGATTCGGAAAACGTCAGCCGTTAGCTGTCAGCCGTCAGCCGTCAGCTGATAGCTGATAGCTGATAGCACCTCAAGTAGCATCTCAAGTAGCGCTTAAGCTGAGTGATTACCGTAAAACTTATCCCTGGCATTGGTAGCAACCCTACGCTGAACGCCAAATCCACCAAGCTGCTCCACAAAGGGTACAGTTACCTACAACCGTCATCGCTGCTTGGAGTGTTACCATCCACTCCAGGGATTGTTGGTTGTCAAAAAAGTGCCAGGTGATAGCACACATAGCACTGACCAATGCTGGTAACATAGCAAAAGACAATGCCCACCATGCACGATTGCCAGTAATTTCACCATAGGTCCAGATTAACCAAATTGCAGCAATCCACTCGATAACACTGGAAATGTGAATAATCCAAGTTGGAATTGATAGAGCATGCATAAAAAAACTTATTACTACAGACTAATGGGTAATGGGTAATGGGTAATGGGTAATGGCTTAGGAGTAATCAAAATTACTAATTTTAAAGTTACCAAAACCCAAGCTTGATAATAGTGAGGCTTCTAGACATCCCATTATCGACCGTTGACTTGTTTGAGTATACCAAGATTATACCAGCTACTTTACCTAAACTTTAAACTATGATTAGTACTAATGCTAATAACCAATCCGAACATGCCTAATCCTATCCTGGCTAAATAAAATATAGCGTTTATTATAGCTATATAACGATTTTGCCTTTGTCTCTATATCCTCAGGGGACCTGTTGGAACTAGCAGATACAAATAGTGACTTTGTCGCCTCCACGACTTATTTTAATTCACAGACTGGCTACACAACATTTACTTACGAGTTTACAACAGCTGGCACGTTTACCTTGAGTATAGGAGTGGTGGATATGGCCGATTCTACGGTTTTTATAATAAATGGGCATAAATTAGCAATGGTCAAGTTAATACCAACTTTGGTGGCGATGGCAACTCCCTTTGGTTTGATGGCGGTTCTGCAGAAGATAACTCCCGTTATGCTATTACCCAAGCCCTAGATGTTTCTCATGGCGGTACTATTTCCTTTGACCTAATCATTGGTAATATCATTGGTAATAGTAATAATGGAGGGGAGAATGCAGATTCTGGGGAAGATCTCGCTCTTGAATATTCCATTGATAGCGGTATCTCTTGGATAAGACTGGGTTTGTATGACACAGAAGACTACATCAGTTGGAAAACTATTACTGAGAGCATTGACACCGATGCTATAACTAGTGCTACTCAGTTCCGCTGGCTACAGCTTAACCATAGTGGTTCTGGATTCGATAACTGGGCTATTGATAATGTGGATATTGATTTGGTTTAGATTATGAATCACTATAATCATCTGTTTTATTTAATTAATGTAAAATCAAGAATAAAAAATAAAAGGGAAAAAGCCTAGGTTAACTTTACATACCTAATTGATATGCCTAGGTTTACCATTTCCCCTGTAAATGGATAAATTAATCTGATGATTGCCGTATCTTCTTTATATCAATCCTTAGTTCAATTAAGAGCTGCTATCTCTAGTTTAGATAATAGCTCTTTCTCAACGTATTCCAGGTGATGTAAATCCTCAGCTACAATTAATAGAGTGACATCCCCTTGAGTTCCTAAGGTATCAAATTCATAAGGAAAGACAAAATTCGGATTACCATTACCCTGGTAGATTAAGGAACCAATCTTTTCCCTTAGGGTGCTAAAACTACAAGGTTCTATTTTAAGTCTCAACACCTTCCAGCATCCATCGTAGTCACTAGAACCAAACAAATTGTCAAGAATGAAAAATGCAAAGGACGATCCGTTCAGTCGGGCGTTGTTTTCGATGGGAAATATTCCTTGATCTGTGACAATATAATCGATGCCTAAGATGCCAAGATAGCCATCATCTCGCATGTGCTGGGCTATTTTGAAGGAGTAATCGCGAATTAACCCTTCTATCCTTTTTGAATAGGGTTTTCCTTTCACGTTACCGATATGTTGTAACCCATTAAACAGCTGGCATGTTATGCCCAGATGAGCAATTTCTCCATTGCTCCCAATCATCCACTGGTCATTGGGGGATGTAATGACTTTGAGGAATGGCTCAATTAAAAAACAACTCTCTCCCGATGCCAGCATTTTTGGCATCTCAGTGTCGAGGTTACTCCTGTTAACTTTATAAAGTGATGAGCCTACAGACCCTTGTGCGCCCCGGATCATTAACGTCTCATAATCCCTAAGCCAACCTAAGATTTCCTGTCGCAGTTCTGTCTCAAAATCCTCAGAGTCTGATGATTTACTCAGGATAGTTCCTGGTACTGTGGGAATACCAAGAGACTGACACAGGTCCTTGAAGGTGGACTTGTCAAAATACTTTAAGGTAATAGACTGATCACAGCCAAAAAAAACGGCATCAATGGTTGACGCCGCCTGTTTATCTACATCTGCCGAATAATAAGGAACAAACACCAAGGGTTTTCCAATTGATGCAAGAAATGCTCTAACTTCATCCGCTTTTTGCATTATCAGCTCTGAGAGCAGTGCTGGTTCATTTTCACGGTTGAAGGCAAAGACTTTCTGGGGTCCTAAGCCAAGATTTTTCAGCCAGTCGTAGTACTCTGCATCCAGATTGCCAGGAATGATCACGACATCCTCTGAACCAGCTACAGCTAAGGCTCGTGACGCCCAAGGTTCAAGTGTATTCTTGCCCTGAAAGTGGGGTTGGCTTCGGATATCGAAGGCAAATACCCTGACTTGATCTGAATTTGAGGAAATCAAGTCCAGAATAGAGCTTGATTTTGCGATCGCATTTGAGTTTACGCTTGAGTTCAATGCATCCTCTTGATGGGTGTGATTACCAATTAGCCTTTTGCTGCCAGAAGCACCATCCATATGCTTACTCCATACAGACCTAACATACGACTTATTACAAATTACAAGCGAAATTATAAATGAACCTATCTCCGTCTAGGAGTAGGACAAACCGTGCCCGCTGCTACCCTCGTACTTAACTGTGAGCAGTTAACCATAATAACTGCTCCAGAGTCAAGACCCTATCCCATAAGTTTTACTGATGGGATATGCTAAATACACCCTGTTTTTATGAGGGGTCATGGACACAAAATTAGGGGCAATTGCCAAGTGCGCTTAAGCGCTCCTACAGGCTATGCGATCGTCATACTATAGGTTTTAGTCCTATACAAATGAAATTTCGATTGATTTTTTTAACATTTTCTCATAAAAATTAGGTGTTAAGTGTTAGGTATTAAGTGTTAGGTATTAAGTGTTAAGTCTTAGGTGTTTGGTGTTAGGTGTTTGGTGTTAGGTGTTTGGTGTTTGGTGTTAGAACGGGAACATATACAAGCAAGAACCTGATGGGTCACTTCCCATTTGCTGTAGAACTGTTGCGGAGTCATAGCCATTGGACACTGACTGTAGCCTTGGATCAGTTAGCGCCCTGCCTTAGTTAGGGAGTGAGGGGACGCGGGGCAGGTATAGGTTTTACCATAGTTATGGTGTCTTTAGTGATAGGTAGCGGGAAGCCAGGGTCCCCCTGCTCAAAGTTCTGGCTTCCAACTTTTTGGTTAATTTGGGTTTGACCACTTTTTTGATAACCCAAAACACTGAAAAAACACAATTAACGCCTAAAAGTTCGGAAATTATTTTTATAATCGGAGATGTATTCAAATCAACATAAATCAATAAGGACTTAAGCAGTTGCGCTACATATAGTGATGACGTAACCATTGCTCCCCTACAATTAGGGTTGAGGAACAGAAGCAAGGGTAAGTCCTGTCAATAAAAACTAATCACAAATGACTAATGACTATTAGTTACCAATTCCTGGCAAGAGCCGCAATATAAAGGAGTTTTATCAATGAGGCGATGGCGACCCATACTGTTGCTTGTGGCTTTTGTCCTAACTATAGTTCTCTCTAACTGCGTTAGCCCTTCTAATTGGATTGGGACAAATACCCCTCCCAGTCCTACTCCTACTGTTTCTGAGAGTCCTACTCCCAGCCCTACTCCCAGCCCTAGTCCCAGCCCTAGTCCTACTCCCAGCCCTAGTCCTACTCCCAGCCCTACTCCAACTCCAACTCCAACTCCAACTCCAACTCCTTCCCCAACTAAACCTTCTAAGGATTCCAAGGGAAGGACAATCGTTTACGGAGCAGTGGGACAACCAGAAAACCTAGAACCGGGTAATATCAGCGACCGGGAATCCCTAGTTGTCCAGAAACAAATTTACAATCGCCTAGTGGAATACAAGCTGGGAACGATAGAACTGGAACCGGGATTAGCTACTGATTGGGAAGCGTCTCGCAATAGCAGAGTTTGGACATTTAAACTGCGCCAAGGGGTCAAGTTTCATGACGGGACTGATTTCGATGCTGAAGCAGTTAAGTTCAATGTCGAGCGTTGGTGGGACCCGGAAAACAAATATGGCTATCGCGATAAAGACAGAAAGTATCAAATTTGGGCTGATTTATTTGGTGGCTTCAAGGGAAACTCGAAATCCCTATTACAACAGATAGTCATCAAAGATAAGTATACAATTCAATTTGTCCTGAAACAGCCCTTAAGCATTTTTCCAGCGATGATTGGGTCAGGCTACTTTGGTATCGCTAGCCCAACCGCCATCAAGAAAGCAGGTTCTAAGTATGGTCGTGAGTCATCTCTAGCGGTAGGGACAGGTCCCTTTAAATTCAAAGAGTGGCGTAATGGCAAGGAAATTATCCTAGAAAAGAGCCCAAACTACTGGAAACCAAACCTACCTAAAGCAGAAAAGGTAATCGTGCGGTTCATCCCGGATATTGCGAAGCGGCTGACCATGTTGAAATCTGGAGAGATTGACTTCACGTCAGACCTAGTTCCTAAGCAATTAGAAAATTTAGTTGGTGAGGCTAAGCTCAAATCTATTTTCCGTCCCTCCTTCAATGTCGGATATCTATCCCTCAATACCAACTACAAACCCCTTTCTAAACAAAAGGTACGGATTGCGATCGCATTAGGAATTAATCACCAAAAGATTGTCGAAAAAAATTGGCAGGGTTTAGGAGAGAGTGATGCTCACTTCACCCCACCCCTCCTCGATTGGTCTGAGTCACCCAATTTTGGTAGCTATAAATATGATCCACAGCTAGCCAAGCAACTGCTGAGGGAAGCTGGCTACCCCAAAGGCTTTGACCTGGAACTCTGGTATATGAAAATATCCCGCCCCTACTATCCTGATCCGAAAGCGATCGCCCAAGCCATAGCTGATGACTTGGGTAAGATTGGCATCAAGGTTACTTTAAAAACCAAACCCTGGAAAGATTATCTCAAAGACCGACAAAAGTCTCCTGGTTTCCAAGGGTTTATATTGGGTTGGACTGGGGAATATGGCGACCCAGATAACTTCTACTATTCCCACTTCGGACCTAATGCTACCGCTGACCTTGGACGTTGGAAGAATAACCAAATCCTACGGCTATTGGAAACCGGTCGTAAGACCCAAGACAAGGATGCTAGGGCAAGAATCTATCGCCAAGTGGATAAAATTTTATTTGAAGAAGCCGTGCGCATTCCCATTGTCCACTCCCAACCGCTTTTAGGTAAGCGAGCCAATATTCAAGGCTGGAAGCCCAGTCCACTCGGTTCAGAATCCTTTGAAACTGTGGATAAGATTTAGATAGAACACTTTGAAACTCCCCGCATCTTTAGACCGGGGAGTGTCAATATCAGAACTTTCATCCTATCCTATTCTCCTCTGTAAACCCCCCTTCTCACCCACCTGAATGCTTACTATAATTCCAGGATAAGCCAGGGGATGTAGACCTCGGCTTGGGGCTGAATTTATTACCCAGTAAGGATTTTAGCTTGTATGTCACCCCCCCAGTAATTAGTCATCAGTTAGTAGTCACTATTACCGATTCTACTTAACCTAGACACAAAGCCTTACATCTCGAAAACTACTTCTGCCCTATTATTTATTTACTGTTAATACATTTTACCTAAATTTTAATTAGATCAAATCTAATCACTAACGAGTCTTATCAAAGTACCCTCAAGGGTACTGTCAAAGAATTAGTTTATTGGTGATAATCAAAAGGGAACTGAAATCTAAGCATATGCGCTACGCGCAGGCTACGCCAACAGCTATGAGCTATCAGCTATCAGCCATTCGCTTAGCGTGGCCTTTGGCCCAGGCATGTGGCCAGGCTAAGGGAACAGTTTATGCCCATAGCGCTCACTACTAGATCGGTGCTTTTGAATAAAATAATCTGTTCGCGTAGCGTGAGCTTTTAGCTCACGGCTGACAGCTGACGGCTGACAGCTGACGCGAGGAATTTTTGTCGTTATCAGAAATAGGCATAGTTTTTCATGACCTATTTGTAAAGGCTATATATCCAAAAGGGAACTAGTTCGATGACAAAAAAAAGGAATACATCTAGAGACGGATTTAGGAACCGGTTATAAAACTTTGCTTTAAACAAGTTCAAGGGGATTTGGGAGTTTATTCAAAGCAACGACTATCTAAGACGTCAAGCCAACAAAACAATGATTAACAATGTCGTCTACAAAATTCCCACTCGTCCCCATAAGTTAAGCGCGATCGCACCCTATACTTCTTGGGACTCATTAACAGACCGAACCTGGAGCGGACGACATTTACCCCCCGATCCAGAATTCAACAAAGCAGGTAACCTTCCTCCTCTCGAAGACCTTGCTGTTTTGTTTCGCAAAAAAGAGGGGAAAACCATCTATTCCGAGAAGTCTACCCTGCTGTTTCCCTATTGGGTGCAGTGGTTTACCGATGGCTTTTTGCGCACTGATCACTACAATAAATTAAAGAATACCTCAAACCACGGCATCGATTTATCTCCCGTCTATGGGTTGAACATAAAATCTACAGACATGCTGAGATCCAATCAAGGCGGGAAACTGAAAAGCCAGATCATCAATGGTGAAGAATATCCCCTCTTCTATTACGACGATCCAGAAAACGGAGTGGTTAAACCAGAGTTTGACGGGTTGTATGAACCGCTCAATGATGAGAAGCGACTCGACCCAGCCAAGAAAGCAAAACTATTTGCTATGGGTGTAGAACGAGCCAATGTCCAAATTGGCTATGTAATGCTTAATGTTCTGTGTCTGAGGGAACACAATCGCCTGTGTGATTTACTGGCTAAGCATTATCCCGATTGGGATGACGAGCGACTCTTCCAAACAGCCAGAAACATCGTGATGGTGGTAATCATGAAAATTGTGCTGGAAGAGTATGTTAATCATATTACCTCCTATTACTTCAATTTCATTGTCGATCCTCCAGCGTTTACCAATCAGAAGTGGTATCGCCAGAATTGGTTTACAGTGGAATTTAATTTGGTATATCGTTGGCACAGTGCCCTTCCGGAGACTCTGACCTATGACAGCAAGCAAATTCCGATGGTGGATAGCCTCTGGAATAATGAGATGCTGATCAATAAAGGCTTGGGACCATTGTTTGAGGAGACCTGTTCCCAACCAGGCACCAAAATTGGTTTGTTCAACACGGCAGAATTCCTGATACCTGTTGAATTGGCAAGTATCGACTTAGGTCGTCAAGCTCAACTGGCCAGCTATAATGATTACCGGGAAATGTCTAAGTTTCCCCGGGTGACGGATTTCGATCAGATCACGGCGGATGAAGATACTCAAAGGGAACTAAAACGGTTATACGGTGATGTCAACAATATTGAATTCTATGTGGGACTCTATGCCGAGGATGTGCCACCAAATGCAGCAGTAGCTCCCCTGGTTAACCGACTGATAGCAATTGATGCGTTTTCCCAAGCATTGACTAATCCCCTGTTGGCAGAAAATATCTTCAACGAAGAAACCTTTTCCCCGGTCGGTTGGGAAGTAATACAAAACACAAATACTCTCTCAGATGTGGTAAACCGCAATACTCAACAGCCGGATAAAAGCTATAAAGTAACATTTGACAATCCGTAAGCAAGGCATCGGGTATTGTCAAAGAAAAATTAAAGTAAAAATTCCAGCTCTCTGATTGATAAATCACCATTTATTTAAGTAAAATTTCAGTCTCAATCGCCAGCTATCTGCTCACTTAATTTGACAGTACCCGCTCAAACCCACTGGTATCCTCAAGGAGTGTTTATCAAAACCAATTCCTCAAAATTTTTATCTAAAAAATAACCATGAAGCTATTTACAGAATATCCCGAAAAGGACGAACAAAACTATTACGACCTTGTAGCAGAGCAAGTCAGGATTCAGATGGATAAGCTTTACAAGGATCAGGAACGGGCTTTGCGAGACACCCATGCCAAAACCCACGCCTCGGTGGAGGGAAACCTAGAAATTTTTGATTTTGATGAACAGAGCATTAAGAGTGAACTGGCAAAACGAACTCGGCTTACTCAAGAGCAACTTAATGGGATTTCCCTCAAGCAAGGACTTTTTGCGACACCGAAACAATATCCTGTTCAGCTGCGATTTGCCAATGGGCGAACAAATGTTGAAAACGACTATGTCTCAGACACACGCTCAATGTCTGTGAAAGTGATTGGTGTGGAAGGAGAAAGCTTTGAACAAAGCTACGAGCCAAATACTCAAGATATTATTGTTCAAAATGCTAAGATCTTTTTTATCAAAACCATCAAATATTATTAGGAATTTTTTGGCTCCATAGTTGACTCAGAAAAAGCTGCCCAGAAGTGGCTCAGGAGTCATCCCAGGCAATTGCTAGCCCTAGCTAAAGTAACAGCTCGAACCCCAAAGAGTTTATTAACGGAACGGTATTGGAGTGGTTCTGCTTATGCCCTTGGACTCAAACCAGATTTTGAGCAGTCTCAACCGGGCTTAGTTCCTGTTGACTATCCCGCTGTGATCAAATACGCCTTCACCCCTGTTTCATGCCAGCCTCCCCATCAAAGGATGGGATATCAGTCCCGACCAGGTATTCCCAAACTTCCCTTCATCAATCGCGCTAAGGCTCTGGGATTGGATGGAAGCAAACCGGACAATTACTATCGAGACGAGCTGATCGAACAACTATCAAAAACCGATGCTCTTTATTGCTGGGACTTTGGTATCCAATTCCAAACCAACCCGAAAATGTCCATCGATGATGTCACAATTCGTTGGAGTGAGAAGAAGTCACCATTTTTTACCGTTGGTCGCCTCACTGTCAAGCATCAGATCATCGATTTTGACCAACAATACGACTCTGCTGAAAACCTGCGATTTTCCCCGTGGAATGGCTTAGTGGTTCATCGTCCTGTGGGAGCTCTCAACCGGCTACGTAATATTGTTTATCCGATTGTGGCTAAGTATCGTTATCAAAAACGGGGACTCAACTACTAGTCTTTCAATTGACACTCCCCATGCCTAGAAGCAGGGCTGTTTCATTCTTATTCAGCTATCAGAAGAGTGATGGTAATTAGCGATTATGAAGAACTCCATTAGACACGGGGCTTTCAGCATCGTTGATTTTTTGTAAGGGCTGACGTCGCATCTGGGTCGAGCGCCGATGTCTTCAATTACTCCAACAGCAGGAGTTGATGGCTGGGGTTGACATTATCTTATTGGTGGCCTGAGGTGAAAGTGGCTGAATCAGGGGCATTTAACCCGACATGATATGATACCGAGTTGCATTCAAAGATAGTAGATTGGTTGGATAGGGAGATAGGGAGATAGGGACCCACCCCTAACCCCTCCCAGGAGGTAGGGCTGTTTCATTCTGGCCAAAAATAGATGGGGAGATGGGGAGATGGGGAGATGGGGAGAAAAGGAGCGCGAATAGTCGTGATTTTGGCCAAATTTATCTAACCATACTCAAAAGCCGAATCACGAATTGTTAGTCATTTGAGTTGATTGAAGCCGGCTAATTAGTCAGATTTTAATGACTAAATTTGGGGATTTGTAGGAAAATTTTGAGCTATTTCCCTATCCCCCTATCCCCCTATCCCCCTATCTCCTTTTCTCGTTAACTTATTTTTCTTTGAAACAGCCCTGCCTCCCAGGAGGGGAATATGAGGAGATAGGGAAATTGGGAGATTGGGGGAAGAGAAAGTTGTACGTTTGACCGCAACTTGGTATGAGGTGTGAGGTATGAGGTATGATGTGTCAGGTGTTAGGTCTGAGGTGTTAGATGTTGGGTTAAGTTCTGGTACTTAATGCCTCATCAAGCCCATCCAATGGACCTAGTTTCTAGGATAAGAACAACCCGATGGCTTAGTTAAAATAGCTCATGGGGAAAATCATCACATCTTAACCTTTCATACTCTTTGAGAGCCCACTCATTCTCTTCAGTGTATTTGGTTACCAGCTTAATGCATTGCTGTCTACGTCGATCCTGCTCCTGAGCTTGTTGTTGTGCTTTTTCTCTGGCTATGCGTTGAGCCTCTTGCTGGGCTTGTCGTCTGACTCGTTGAGCCTCTTGCTGGGCTTGTCGTCTGACTCGTTGAGCTTCTTTGTGGGCTTCTATGGTAGAAATTTTAGCATCTGCCCTGTCTATAATTGGTTCAACTTTCTTTTGCCAATAGCTAGTGGTCACCCTCCTAGCGTTTTGCTTAGCCTGTTGCCATTGACCTGCCTCCAGGGCTTGAAGTGCTTGTTTGCGAATCGATACATTCACAGCCCACTCTTGTTTCCATTGGGCAATGGTCTCCGGTAATTTTTGACGAATCAGAGTAGTTTCAGGGATGACTTGAGTTAGAGCAATGGCTTCATTGAGCTTCCCTTGTTCCTGATACAGCTTGGTAGCTTTCTGAAATAGGCTCTTAGACCACTGATTAATTATCTGTTGTGCCTCTTGGTAAGGAACACTATCTGGGGTCAGCTTATTGGCCTCGATAATTGCGTCTTTAAATTGGTTCGCTGCAGCTAGTATCTTAGCTTTGCCAAATAGTTTCTGGGCACACTCATCGAAAATAAGCTGAGTCTGTTGATATATAGGCGACTTTTCAGGAATAGTCGTGGCTTTATTGATGCATTCTTCATATTCCCGTTCTGATCGGTGCTTCTGAATCTCTTCTAAGCGTAATAGTGTATTTCGATAACTTTGCCATTCTTGATATGACCAACCTAGCCCTGCACCAATTACGGCAACTGCTAGCCACATCCCTACCATTCGCAGCCATGGGTTGGTTGGGGGCGAAGACACAGGTGGAATTGAAGGTGGAAGGGATGGCACAGGATTTCCTCCTGAGAGTGGATGCTATGGAATAGTAACTATACTATTTTGAACACATCTATCCGCTTTCTGCTATAGCTGCATTTCAGTAATGACAACCAAACCCCAAACCCCAAACCCCAAACCCCTAGGGAATTGTGCATCTTCCCAAAAGTGTCCACTCCCAGCCCCTCTATAAAATAATCCCCACAAAATTAATTCGTCTTTCAGGAAACTGTCATATTACTGCTGTAGTCTTCAAAGAAGAGTCCCAAGTCCGAGGGACAATCTGGATGGTTTTCTTGGGTACACCAAAGACGCATGAATAAGTGACACATTAAGACCAACCAGCTGGGTGCTGTTAGCCGTAAGGTTGAATCTAGATAGGCTGCAAATGAGGTTGAGGCAAATATGAATGCTCCTACTTTTCTAAATCGGCAAAACCAAAATCGACAGTGGTTCCCAATGTCCCCTAAAAACCACAGGCATTTAGCACCAGTGAAGCTAGTGCCTAGAAAAAGCCACATACACTCTGTGAAAAGCCTGCGCACCTTAGCAAACTCGAAAGTGAAACAAGGGGATTACAGCAGTGCGATCGCATTGTTAACCCAGTTGATTAATCTCAATCCCACCAGTGCATTAGACTACAACAATCGGGGATTGCTGTATTTCCAAAGTGGTCAGCCCTACAAAGCCCTATTTGATTACAATCAGGCACTGCGAATTGATCCAACATTGGACAGTGCTTACAACAATCGCGCTAATTATTATGCATCAGTTGGGCAACTGGCTGAAGCCCTCACCGACTACGAGCAAGCTATTGATATCAATCCGGGAAATATCCGCACCTGGATTAACCAAGGGATCACCTTCCGGGAATTGGGATTGTACGATTTAGCCCTAGAAAACCTTGACATGGCTCTAATGCTAGGATGCCTGGAAGACCATGTCTATGCCCAGAGAGGGCGTACTTACCATCTCAGGGGTGACTGGAACTGTGCCATCAGCGACTATCAAAAGGCTCTGAAGTGGCTGCCCAAGTCCGGTTCTTCTGATTCCTTGCGCGAGAAAGTGGAAAATTGGATCAATGATTTGCTTAAGCCACTGAGAGCTTGAAGGGGTTAGTGATGAGCTCTTGCCTCCCAAAGAGCGATTCGACCTAGGAGACGCGGGGCGCGTTTGGCCGTAGGCCACGCTACGCGAACGCACCGAGCAAGCTGGACCGATTACCTTTAGCTCAGTTTATGCCCACCGGAAGTATAACTAATTTCCATGCCCTCAGTCTGGCCCTCAGTCTGGATCTTGCCAGACGACCTGAACCTGATTCGGATCACGTCGTAAGCTTTGCTCTCGCATTACTTTCTGGGCTTGCCTGGGGTCAAAAGAGCGACTGAATTCACGGCGCAAGTTATTCACTCGTCTTTCAGTTCGCTTCACCTCTCGTTTGACTTCTCGCAACTTGGCTTGCTGTGAGAGATGATAAGGCAATAGTTCCATTAGTGCGGTAATCGCAGCGGCACAGAGAACTAGGTTAACAAGTAACTTAGCCGTAGTTTCACCAGCAACTGCCCCGTAAGACTGTCGCTGCGGACGGTGCTTGATTCGAGGAACTCTTCGGCGAGGTTTTGATGGTACCCGAGTTGAGTGAGGGGTTTGGATTGCGTTCATTTCCGTTTACAATGCCACGCTGGCACACCAGCGCCCTTGGGTTTATTATTGGGTTGATTAAGATAGAGTTTTTAGTATGCACCTTTTATTTAGCCAGATAATTTAGCGAAAGAATAGTCTTTCTGGAACAATCAAGTCCCCAAATAGACTAAGAGCTTAGCTTGACATCCTCCCCTTCCTCAAAGTAACTGAGCTTAGCTCAGTTACTTTGAGGAAGGGGATTCCTAAATCTCGCGAATTAGGTTTTCTGCTTCGACCCGTGCCAACTAGAGTATCGTGACCAATACTCCCCGTCGCTTCCAGTCCACAGACATTTTCTGATACGCTATGCCCTAGCGCAGAGATTCCACGGTTTCTGATTTCTTGGCTAGCTGCCACATCCCGTGTCGTAGTATATCCACACTCACTACAGACGTGAATTCTCATATCTAAGGTTTTTTTACCTGTGTGTGCGCCACAGTTAGGACAAGTCTGAGAAGTACCATTTTTATCTACCTTGGCAAAATAGGTATCGGTTTTCCAGCATACCCAGTGTAGGATCTCCACGAATTGCCCAAAACCCGCGTCAGCCGATGCTTTTGAGAGCATACCCCTAGCCCAACTGACAAAATTGATATCTTCAACAAATATCATCCCTGCACCATCACAAACATGATGAGCCAATTTAAAATGCCAGTCTTTACGAGTGTCTGATATACGTTGATGCAGTCTAGCTATTTTCTGGTTTAGCTTGTGTCTATTATTTGACTCTTTTTGCTTATTCTTTAGCCTACGTTGCAGCAATTTCAGCTTGCGCTGTAGGGTGATCAGAAATCGAGGTCGCTTAATCTCTTCACCATCACTGGTAGCTACAAACTTGTCAAACCCCAAGTCCAAACCTCTAGGATGACCGTGAGGCATGGGACTAGAGACATTGACATTTAGCTGTAGTGACAGCATCACAAAGTAACCAGATGCTTTTCTAACTATCCTCGCTTGCTTGACTTCAAACCCATTGGGAATAGGTCTTGACTGTCGCCATTTCACCCATCCCAGTTTTGGGAACTTAATCCCATCATTTCTAATTGGGTCTTTTCCTAACTGTGGAAAGACAAACGACCGCATCCGATACTTCTTCTTAAAGCGAGGCCAACCAAAACCTCTGGCTTTCATATCCTCCCAAGCTCTATCTAAAGTTCTTAGGGTTTGTTGTAGTACTTGAGAGTGAACTGTTTTCAGATGAGGATAGAGTTTCTTGGCTTGAGTTAATTGCTTGGCTTGCTTATGGTAATTCGGAAATGGTTCGTCGGCAGAAATGATGTACTCGCATTGAATCGAACAAGCATTAATAGGTGACTTACGAGATGCGCACCAATCTTTACGCTGTCTGAGCGCAAAATTCCAGACAGAACGACAAATATCTAGGGTTTGCTCGATAGATTTAATCTGTTCGGCAGTTGGTTCTAGTTTGTACTCGTAGGTCATTGTTAGCATGGCCAGATTATTATAGCTTACATGGGTTATAATGTTGTGTAAAGATTTAAGAGATTTGCCAATTATCGGGGCATCGAACCCCTCAATTGGCTTGAGGGAGTCCATGTCTCCTCGCCCTATGACATCGTGTTCGTCAGCGAACACTCGTCATGATGTCCGACGAGGTTTTATAGCTCCCTCAAACTCCCTCGTTTCGATAACGTGAGTTTGACACATAAATTTCCTGGTGTTGACTCCAATCCAAGGGAAACGACCTTCCAGTCAGGAGAATAATTCAGAATTATTGGTTATAATATCGGAAATATCTATTAACGTTCCCCGGTACACTGACGTTTGCAGCGATTCCTGGGAAATTTGGATCGCGGAAACCCGTCAAAAAGCGATCAATTGCGGTATTTGGTAGTGCTGACCGATCAAACGATACTATTGATAAACTAACTGGGGGGTTAAACCCCTGTTTTTAATTAACGACTGAGAAGCGCAAGGTTCTTCCCCTTTTTTCCATCTCCCCATGGATTTCACTAGCTTTAATGAGGCTTCGCGATTTATTAATTGGTTTCAGTGACACCACCGATAATCCTAGATTATCGGTGGTGTCACTGAAACTATTTTGTTTATCCTTCGTCCGCTCTAGATCCGAGCCGCTTAGGAGCAAGGCTTTGAGCTTCCCAGCACTATTTGTAAAGTTCGGTAGACAGCCGGAATGCTAGAAATCCCGGAAGCAAAGCCAGTAATAGAGCTCCGATAACTTGCGCATCTGAAATAGCCATCGTATACAATCTCCTTTATTTGAGCGATATTCTATACCATTAGCCAACTAATTGGGCTAGTTCTGGAATTCTATCACAATAACTTGTCCTATCCAGATACTAGAATCCTTCACAGCTATTACCTTTATCTTGCTGCAGGTTCGGTGTGGGCGTTAGAACCTCCCTGGGGTCGCAGCGCACTAAAATTCTGATTATAATGTTAAGATTAATTAAATTAGATATCAAAGTTTTAGCAATTTAGGCGATTAAGTCTATGTAATAGACTAAGTTAACCTTTTAAGACATTAAGAATTTTTAATGCTAGACCAAATTCTTAACTCATCGTTTAATGTTGGGCTTGAGGGTCCTGTGGTTTTGTTGATTCTGGTCGCACTAGAAGCTGTACTGTCTGCTGATAATGCGATCGCATTAGCTGCGATCTCCCAAGGCTTAGAGACCAAACAACTTCAACGCCATGCTCTTAACTTGGGCTTAGCAGTTGCCTATGTCCTACGAATCACTTTGATTCTCACAGCCACTTGGGTAGTGCAGTTTTGGCAGTTTGAGTTATTGGGAGCTGCCTATCTGCTCTGGTTGGTCTTTGAGTATTTCACCTCTGATGAAGATGAACAACATCACCATCATGGCCCGAAGTTTACTTCTCTATGGCAGGCAATTCCCCTAATTGCTGTAACGGATTTAGCTTTTTCCTTGGATAGTGTCACGACAGCGATCGCAATTTCTGACCAGACCTGGCTGGTTATTGCTGGTGGCACCATTGGGGTAATTACCCTGCGCTTCATGGCGGGCTTATTTATTCGTTGGTTGAAAGAGTATGTCTATCTGGAGGATGCTGGCTACATCACCGTGGGCTTTGTGGGATTGCGCCTGTTGGTCAGAGCGATTAAACCGGAATTAGTGCCACCGGAATGGTTAATGATTGCTGCTATTGCCCTAGTGTTCATGTGGGGATTTTCTGAAAAGTCTAAGACCCCAGACCTGGAGTCAATTCCTGTAGAAAATGAAGGGCAAGCGGCTTTGGGGAAAGAGCAAAGGGCAAAAGAAGCTAGCCGCTAACTGCTTTTAACAAGAGTCGGGAAGAATTCCGCCATCTCCCTATCAATGATCCCAACGCTCACCAAACATTGGTAGAGCGTGGGACTTGCCGTTTAAAGGTAAATGTTACTGTTACTCATAAAGCCAAGAGGTTATGGTTGGTTCCCAGCTAACGAGCTCTTCTTCCTTAAACCAAAGACTAATCTCCTGCTGCGCTGTCTCAATGGCATCTGAGCCATGGATAAGATTGCGACCTGTGTCTAACCCATAATCGCCCCGAATAGTTCCTGGTTCAGCCTCCAGAGGTTTGGTAGCACCAATAATCTTTCTTGCGGAAGCAATTACTCCCTTTCCTTCCCAAACCATTGCTACTACAGGACCAGAGATGATGAATTCGATTAGTCCACCAAAGAAAGGTCTCTCTTTGTGAACAGCGTAATGCTGTTCGGCAAGTTCACGGCTGACGCTCATCAGCTTCAGCCCAACTAAGGTAAAACCTTTTGTCTCAAAACGCTGGATGATTTGACCAACAAGATTCCGTTGTACACCATCCGGCTTAACCATCAGAAATGTCCGTTCCAAGTTTTTCTCCTCAAATTGTTTAACTCAGCTCAATCTTTGGCGTAACCTTTCCTATCATATTCCGTGCGGACGAAGATTCAAGCCCGTTCTATTGCTAGTTGAATTAACTGATCCACTAATTCTGGAAAAGAAACACCTGTAGCTGCCCACAGTTGGGGATACATACTGGTTGCAGTAAAACCTGGTAAGGTGTTAATCTCGTTGATGAAGATTTCCCTAGTGGCTTCGACATAAAAGAAGTCTACCCGTCCTAAACCAGCCCCATCAACGGCAGTAAAAGCCTGGATTGCCATTTCCTGAATCTGGGTAGTCACGTCAGTGGGCAAGGGAGCGGGGATTAACAAGTCGGCTTGACCTTGAGTGTATTTGGTTTCGTAGTCATAGAAATCACTCTCATAGGTAATTTCACCAACTACTGAGGCTTTGGGATGATCGTTCCCTAGTACAGCACACTCTACTTCTCGCCCTACTACTCCTTCTTCTACAATCAACCTACGGTCGTAATTAGCAGCATGATCTAAGGCGGCTTCTAATTCAGAACGCGATCGCACTTTGGCAATCCCGACCGATGAGCCTAAATTAGCTGGTTTGACAAAGTAGGGATAGTTTAAGGTTTCCTCAATTTGGTCACAGAGTTTGGTAAATACACAGGGATCGGACCAAACTTGCGATCGCAAAACTTCCATGTAGTTGACTTGGGGTAATCCGGCTTGGGCATATACTGTTTTCATTGCCAGCTTGTCCATGCCTACAGCTGAACCAAGAACACCACTACCGACAAAGGGTACTCCCATCAGGGTTAGTAATCCCTGAACTGTGCCATCTTCCCCATTCGGCCCATGGAGGATGGGAAACCAGACATCTACCTCACTGACAACAGCCGGAAATTGCCAGACATTACCGCTAGGAGCAGATTCCAGGGGGGTTCCCGAGTCTAAAACCTGTGCGATAGTTTCGACCACTGTCCAGATGCCATTTTTTTGAATGTACACTGGCAGCAATTCGTACTTAGAGGCATTTTCATCGGCACCCAGAGCGTTTGCGATCGCTCTTGCAGAACTAATCGAAACTTCGTGTTCTCCTGATACACCACCAAACAGCAGTCCAACTCTGCGTTTTGTCATAGCACTATACAGTTAATTAAAAATCCTCTAATAAAGAACCCAAGCGACTTAGTAACGGATCAGATTGATCAGCCTCTTTTTCCAATCCTGCGCGGAGGCTCCCATCTGACTCTCTAGTAGCTTTTTCTGTGGATGCCTGTTCTCTTACGCCAGACAAATCCGTTGTACTAAAATTCGACAGCACCGTTTCTACACCAGCAACTTGCTGTTTTAAGTGTTCGAGTTGTTGATGAGAACGGTCATCCACTTGCTTGACCTGTTCGATTAAGGCCGTCAATTGATCATCAAGTTGATCAGAAGATTCTTCAGTAGATAGAACCTGCTCTAATTTCCCAAGCTGCTGTTGTAACTGCGTCAATTGTTGAGTTGTATTAGAGTCTATTTCCTCAATCCGTTGAGTCATATCACTTAGCTGACTATTCAGTTGGCTAGGACTCTGAACCGATAAAGCCTGTACCACTTCAGTTAATTGCTGCTGCAGTTGGGTTAGCTTGTCTTCAAGATTTCCAACACCTGTTGTTTCCTCGGTTGTTTCCTCGGTTGCTTCCTGGGAGGATGCTTTTTCCTCAGAGGATTCTGGTCTTAACAGAAACTCTTGGAGAGCTTGCTTGCACAACATGCTAAAGCTAGGATACTGACCCTTAGCTAGTTCTTTTTCCACTGCCTTTAGTAGGGATTGATCCTCTCGGTTAGAGGTAAATGCTACTGTTTTATTTACTTTTTTTGCGATCGCTGCCATGGGAATTATACCTATAATGCTAGGGGATAATTACAATACAATTTATCGAGATGCTGACTGCTTCTGCACCTCTCCATAAATGTATTGTCCCAAAGCATTTGCTTTTCGAGAGGGTTGAGCTAAGTAACCCTTCAGTCTAGCTTCTTTGAAGATAAGTTGAAGATCATTCCAGAAGAATTGTCCACCACCACCAGTCACCACTACGTCTGTGGTGCGTTCTGGTAGCCAAGCGAGCAAGCGATCTGACAGTTCACGGGCAAAACTTTTGCGCAAACTCGGTATAATTTCGTCGAGGTCTGTGGGCTGAGCAGCACCCTTAGGACGATAAAAGCGCTCTCCCTCTGGACGATTAACCGCTTTGATTAATAGCAACGATTGACTATCAGCTCCCTGAATTTGCGCAGCTAATTGATCATAAAACTCATTCATGGCAAACGCTTCACTCTGAGATGCTCCTCTAGCAAATCGGAACGAATCTGCCATGATAAAGTCAGTGGTTTGGTGGCCAATATCCACAACGGCGACGGAACGGTCGTGTAATCCGCCATCCGATGGATCGTTTTCCTGAACTTCAACCCAGATCAAGCTACCATAACCCTCTGGTATCACCCAAACTTTCTTAATCGTAATCGAGACTTGTTCCCCTCTGTAGTACATGACATGAGGAGAAGCGAGGATACCAATTAATTCGTCTTTTTCACGCTCAAACTGCTCTTGGGAATGGTAGGGCAATCCCATGATAATTGCCAAGTCACCTTGAAGCTCGAAATGTCCTACGCAGGCAAAGACTTTTATCAAGGCATCTTCTACTTTCGATTGACCAACACCCAAGTTAGCTCCGAAGTCAGCGGCTAGTTGTCCAATGGCGTATCCTTTGCCTTGATACTCCAGCCAAATATCTAATAGAGGGTCACCTAGTCGAGCTTCAAACCCACCCCGACGCACTTGCTCAACGGTGAGATGGGCAACATTGGCAGGAATTAGCACTACACCATCGGGGTAACGGCTGATACAAGCTTTAGTAGAGGTACGACCTAAGTCAATGCTGAGAATAGGAACTTTATTCACGATGGTAGCAAGCTGTTTAGCAGTCATTCGTTAGTATATAGCAGTTTGTCTAACTCAACTCACAAAAAAATTGTCCGATGTTTGGAAGCCCCGTCTAGGCAAGAGCGGGGTGCGGACAATGATTAGGCTTTTTGCGATAGTTCTGCCACCAAGGGCCAAAAATCCTTAGACTAGGTGTGCAGGAAACGCAGGTTGACCCAAGTCTGTTGGGAACTACTCCACATATATAGTAGATTAATCATTCAGTAATCTCTGACATCTCGACTGGCAGTTAGGATATCGCTACGGATTGTTTCGAGAGTAGCGATCGCTAAGTACCTGGACAAAAATAAACCTCACTTCTTGATGCAAAGCGCGAGTGGGGGGAACCCCCAAGACCGTAATGGTGCGTTTTCCGCATTAAGAATTAAATTCGCCACGGGTCGCACCTCTGCCTCGCTGTATTAACTTATGTAAAGTTACCAAAAGCCCTTCTGCTCCCTGCTCCCTATTTCAACAGTTAATTTTACTTTTGTCCGATTCCCGATTCCCAATTCTCAATTCTTAATTCTTAATTCTTAATTTTAAATTCTTAATTCTTAATTCTAAATTCCATAAAAAAATAGCCGTAGAAATACTATCCACGGCTATGGCAATCACATATGTCAGAAATTTCCGAAACCCAAGGCCCCCGGGGGGGAAAACCCCCCAGAAAGTTAAGGTGTTATGGCAACAACCAATACTTGGTCATAGTAGTCATCACTTCACCTGGAATATCGGTCGGCTCTAGAGGAGTCCACTCCGCGATTTCTGCATAGCCTAGGGAATAAAGCATATGGATACTATTGATTACTGATTCACGAGGACCTTTGAGAGTGTGCTGAGTTGGTTTTTTCTTGAAATTGCGAGTAAAGTTGTCTGACATAGTGAAAAAGTTTTACTTGAATTTACAATGATTATTGTAATTATTATAATTTAAGTTGTCAAGGGTTTTTATCAAATTAAGAATTGAGAATGTAGAATTAAGAATTGAGAATTAAGAATTAAGAATTGAGAATTGAGAATTGAGAATTGAGAATTAAGAATGTAGAATTAAGAATGTAGAATTGAGAATGTATAGCAGTCGCAGTAAAGCTTAAGACATATTTCTGCTCCGAACGCGCCCCCCGTGGCCTACGGCATTAGTCCCTACTCCCTGCTCCCTTTCAACCAAAATTCTCTGTCCTAAACTATACTTCGGTTGCTATAAGTTCTAAATTATGCATTCTTCATTCTTAATTCTTCATTCTTAATTCTTAATTTAATTCAAGCTTATTTTCGGGAGGATATGATGCAAGAGTCAGTAGTTTATCAACGAATTATTCGCCAAGGATTAGAACAAGGATTAGAACGGGGATTAGAACAAGGATTAGAACAGGGATTAGAACAAGGAAAGCGCAATGAGCTTAATTTAATTATCCGTCAAATTAACCGTCGTCTAGGTGAAATCAATCCCCAATTACAAAATCAAATTGAGGAATTATCCTTTGACCAGTTGGAGGATTTAGGAGAAGCGTTGTTAGATTTTGAAACCGAAGTGGATTTGACCAATTGGTTGAACCAGTTAACGGATAAGTAACATCCGGTTAGGTGTCGCATTCAGCTATAGCAATTCTACGACTGGTGAGGTACAAATATCTGGTTTTTAGGGAGCAGGAAGCAGCGATGCAGCGCGGTCTTGGGGGTTTCCCCCATGAGCGACTGCATCAAGACGGGAGCAGGGAGCAGGTAAGAGAGAAGAAGCAAAAGCCAATAGTCAAACAGTTATGTGTACCTCATGAGTCCTAGAAACGCTATAGCTGATAGCTATTAGCTGATAGCTTACCTTGCCTATTGCTAGCATGCCTATTGCTAGCATGCCTATTGCCTGCTCCCTGCTCCCTGCTCCCTATTCCCTATTCCCTCTTACCATGTGAGGAAATGGTACTCGTTAAGAACAAAACAGTACCGGTTTTTAATACAAAAGTACTAGTAGATTAGCAACAAGTACTAGTTACTGATAAATTAGTACTGTTAAATGATAAACAAGTACAGTTTAACGAAAAACTAGTACCCGTTTGTTATACACCAGTACTAGTTAACGAGAAACGAGTACTGGTATGTGAGAAACGGGTACCCGTTTGTTATACACCAGTACCCGTTTGTTATACACCAGTACTAGTTAACGAGAAACGAGTACTGGTATGTGAGAAACGAGTACTCGTTTGCGATAAACTAGTACTCGTTTGCGGTTAATGGGTACTCGTATGTTAGATATTAATACAGCACTACCCACTTCAGACTTCAGACTTCAGACTTCAGACTTCAGACTTCAGACTTCAGACTTCTTAGGAATGCTATAATTGACGAGGTTCTGCCTCTTGCCTTTCCCTAACGGATAGCAGCAGACAGTTTTGCCAATGGCGGAAGATTGGTAAATCCAGGGTGCTTTCAATAAGTCTAATTTTTGAATAACTATTGTATAGCAGTGGATGGCAATGGCTGACAATACATCTGATGCCCAACTTGACTTTCTCTTAGAGGTACTACAAGCAACTGCAGACAGTAGGGGTGATGCGCAGGTAGTTTACCCATTACTGGCAGCAAATACTGATAAAATTAATCATAAGTTAGCAGAGCAATTGCGGGATTGGGCAACAAGTAAGCTGGCGGAAGTGGAAGCAGATGAAGCGGAATACCTAGGAGTAGTTATTTTTAAATTTAGCACTCTAATTCAGCCATTACCTTTGGGTGACAAAGCCAGCACTATTGAAATTGCCATCACTGGCTATGAAGTCGCACTAACTGTTTTCACCCGTGAAGCATTTCCTATTCAATGGGCATTGACACAAACTAATCTCGGTGTTGTTTACAATAACCGCATAAAAGGGGAGAAAGCACAGAATATAGAAGTTGCAATCGCTTGTTACCAACAGGCTCTTAGAGTATTAACCTTTGAGGCATTTCCGGTTGAGTGGGCAAAGACTCAATTCCATCTCGGTATTGCTTACGGTGACCGAATCAAAGGGGGGAAAGGACAGAATATAGAAGTTGCAATCGCTTGTTACCAACAGGCTCTTAGAGTATTAACCTTTGAGGCATTTCCGATTGATTGGGAAAGGACTAAATTCCATCTCGGTATTGCTTACGATAACCGAATAAAAGGAGATAAAGCAGAAAACCTAGAAGAAGCGATCACTTGTTACCAAGCAGCTCTTAGAGTATTAACCTTTGAGGAATTTCCGATTGAGTGGGCAATGACACAAAATAATCTCGGTGCTGCTTACGGTAACCGAATAAAAGGGGATAAAGCAGAAAACCTAGAAGAAGCGATCGCTTGTTACAAAGAAGCTCTTAGAGTATTAACCTTTGAGGAATTTCCGATTGAGTGGGCAACGACACAAAATAATCTTGGTCTTGCTTACGCTCACCGAATAAAAGGGGAGAAAGCACAGAATATAGAAGTTGCCATCGCTTGTTACCAAAAGGCTCTTAGAGTATTAACCTTTGAGGCATCTCCTTTTGAGTGGGCATGGACACAAATTCATCTCGGTGGTGCTTACGATAACCGAATAAAAGGGGAGAAAGCACAGAATATAGAAGAAGCGATCGTTTGTTTACAACAGGCTCTTAAAGTATTAACCTTTGAGGCATTTCCGATTGAGTGGGCAGGGACACAAAATAATCTCGGTGGTGCTTACGATCACCGAATAAAAGGGGAGAAAGCACAGAATATAGAACAAGCCATCGCTTGTTACAAAGAAGCTCTTAGAGTATTAACCTTTGAGGTATTTCCGATTGAGTGGGCAAGGACAAAAACTAATCTCGGTATTGCTTACCGTAACCGAATAAAAGGGGAGAAAGCACAGAATATAGAACAGGCCATCGCTTTTTACCAAGAAGCTTTTAAAGTATTAACGATTGAGGCATCTCCTTTTCAGTGGGCATGGATAGAAAATCATCTTGGTGCTGCTTACTGTTACCGAATAAAAGGGGAGAAAGTCCAGAATATAGAAGAGGCCATCGCTTGTTTCCAACAGGCTCTTAGAGTTTATACTTTTGAGGCATTTCCTATTGATTGGGCACAGACACTAGATAATCTCGGTGGTGCTTACGGTAACCGAATAAAAGGGGATAAAGCAAAAAACTTAGAAGAGGCCATCGCTTGCTACCAATCCGCTTTAGAAGTACGCACCCGTGAAGCATTTCCCCAAGAGTATCTAAATACTAACACTAACCTTGGTTTCACTTACCGATATGCTCAACATTTCCCGGAAGCTTACAAGGCTTTTGATGCTGCCATTAAAACCGTAGAATTCCTGCGAGATGAAATTATTTATGGTTCTGGAGTAGAAGAATACAAGACAAAACTAGCTGAAGAATGGAATAGAGTCTATGGAGGCATGGTAGAAACTTGCCGAGAATTAAATAAGATAACTAAAGCCATTGAATATGTTGAACGGAGCAAAACCGGCAATTTAGTTGACAAGATTCTCAGCCGTGACCTGAAAACCATCTTTCCCCCAGATGTTGCTACTCAACTAGAACAATACAGGGATGAAATAGCCGCAGGTCAAAATCAAATCCAACAGGGCAAAGCTGACAATCCCAACGCCCTGGCACAAAGTCTTCAAGAATTGCGACAGCAGCGGAATGATTTACAAGACCACTATTTACCTATCGGTTCTGGCTTTAACTTTGAGCAATTTCAGAAAAAATTAGATGACCACACTGCCATTGTAGAGTTTTATATTACATCGGATAATCTGCTCACTTTCATCTTTACCCGTCAAACCCAGCCGCCTATCGTTTGGGAATCTGAGCCAAAAGACTTAGACAAATTAATAAAATGGGTAAATGGGTATCTCAGAGCCTACTACAACAAAAAATACCATTGGCAACGCCGTCTGAATACTCGCCTCCATCTGTTGGCAAAAATTATTCACATAGATGACATCATTAAGCAAATACCCCCAGAGTGCGATCGCTTAATTTTAATTCCCCATTGGTTTTTACATTTATTCCCCCTTCATGCCTTACCGATTACCAGTAAGCAGGGAAAAGATAAATCGGAAATTCTCATGGATCGGTTTCCAGCAGGGGTAAGTTACGCCCCTAGCTGTCAACTACTCCAACTTACTCAAACCAGACAACGCCCAGAAGAGTTTACCCACCTGTTTGCGGTTCAAAACCCCAGTGCTGATTTAGTTTACACTCCTATGGAAGTAGACGTAATTAAAAGCTACTTCAACCCACCACCAGATACAGAAGTGCTTGTGGAAAACGATGCTACCAAAGCCGCCATAGATAGCAAACCTCTCAACACATTCCACTATGTCCATTTTAGCTGTCACGGTTACTTTAACTACCAAGAACCACGGAAATCAGCTCTAATTCTGGCCAATGCCCAACCGACCTCTGCTGAACCCAATCCGGAGCGCTATTTACGGGTAGAAGATGAAAAATATGACCTAGAGAAATGTTTGACTATCGATGATGTCTTTGAGTTACAATTAAAACAATGTCGCCTGGTCACCCTTTCCGCTTGTGAAACCGGATTAATTGATTACAAGAACATCAGCGATGAATACATTGGGTTACCCAGTGGTTTCCTAGTGGCGGGGAGTCCAGCAGTAGTTAGTAGCCTGTGGAAGGTAAACGATTTATCCACAGCGTTGTTGATGATTAAATTTTATCAGAATCTACGAGAGCAGATGACTTTAGCGGTTGCCCTTAACCAAGCGCAACTCTGGCTTCGGGATAGTACCAAAGGAGAATTAGAGGAGTGGGCAAAGCATTTGCCCTTGAGTCTGAGTCACCGAGAACAGTTAGGCGACTGCTTTTATAACCTAGGTTCTATGGAAAAACCTTTTCAGAACCCCTACCATTGGGCAGCTTTCGTTGCCATTGGCAACTAGTAGTTTATAGTAATTAAATTGGGATAATTTAACATGACATTTGCACAAAAAAACGTTAAAGCGTTTACAATTTTAATAAAAAATAATCCAGACCTGTTGAATACTCAAGACAGACAAACTCTCTTGGAAAAGATTCCAGAAAATTTTCAAGAAATATCAAAATTACTCTTAGATTGGTGCAATAAACTACCAGAAATTAATACTGCTTTGCAGCAAGTACGTAGAAGTCTCCCAGATCATGAACCAATTGGTGAGAAGGGAATTGGAGGCACTGTCCCCACTCCTGAAGCCAAAGCTGAGTATGAAAAGAACTTGACAGAAGAACTACGCAACGCTATCCGTCAGAGTACTCCCCTAGAAACCGAAAAACCCAACACTCCCGCTGATGAGTGATACCGCCTTGCGACTCAAAAACCCCAGCGTCACCCTTTATGCCTTCCATCTCTGCCAAGACTTAAGCCAAGAACTGGAACAGTTGCGACCGGATGCGGATCAGTTGTGGCAACACTGTGCTAACCTCAGCCAACCCCTAGGTATCCCAGACCTGAAATCCTTACCTGAAAAAATAAAATCCTCTCCAAGCCAAACAGCGATCGCAAGCCGTTACGTAGAGTTACTCCCAGGGAATGCTACCTTAACCTACACAGCAGCACTACAACTAGCAGGCTCTCCCCTAACCGTCCAGGTCTATCCGGTTAAAATTCATGATACTTATGCCCTTGACCTAACCCTGTCTTGTCAGAATACCGTTGCAGCCAGTCAATTTAGTCATTTCAATCCCCAAGGGTGCCTCCTAGCCAGCAACATTCAAGCTTCCTTGGGACAAACCTTAGTGCTCTATGGGGAACCCGTGGGCACTCCCGAGGAAGATAGAACGTTAGCCGATGCCTGTGTGGATGGTTTTTTCCAGGGAACTGACCAAAAATCCCAGTTTATGGCATCTGGGCAGTTATTTGGTAGCCCAATATTTGCCTATGACAACGGTAAAGAGAAACCAACGGAGCAATGTCACGTTCTGGTCTGGTTAAACCGTCACCCAGAAACCTTAAACCTGGTTGAAAAGACGTCTTTGTCATTTTTCAATCTATTGTGCTGTCGCAGTAAAATCCTGTTTGCTTATGATCAAGCCCGTTGGTGTTATCGCCAAACTAGAGGACTCTATAGCCAACTAGAAAAAGAGGTTACAGATTTCAAGGAATTGGCAACGCAGCGAGACACACGGCTAGAGCAACTGAAGCAGAAACTGACCGACATGCCATCCAAGACCTTTGACTATGCTGGTTATCTGCGAGACATGAAGGATCACAAAAATGCGATCGCTACCAATGACTACAACTATGACTACTGGCTAAACAAAATCTGTGAATATAGTCTCGAAGACGATAGTATCAAGTTTTTGGAAGACTTCCTCAACCAAAGAACTAAACGGTTTGAAAAACAGATTGAAACCGACCTGAATTATCTCAAACCCGGTCAGCAACTATTGGACCAGATGCTTGGTAGTATCCGAGGCATTGTGGACATTGAACAGGCAGAATGCGATCGCGCTTTGGAAAAAGCCCTCAGAGATAAGGAGGAGGCTGATCAAGCGCGAGAAAAACAATTAGAACGTTGGATTGCCCTGGTCGGTACTGGTTTAGCGGTCAGTGGTATTTCGTCCCAAACCGATGCTAAACCGGTAGAGTCTGTTATCGACCCGAAAGAATCCTTAGATTGCCCCAGCGCTGGTGTTACACCTTGCTTGACTTACAGTGTCGTGTTTGTGCTATTTCATGTTGGAGTTGGTGCGATCGCTGCGTTAATTATGAATCGATTTATCAAATCGGTATCAAAATTAGTACTAAAGGGAACAGGGAGTAGGGAGTAGGGAAGAGAGAAGAGGGAAAAAATCCTGTGTACCTCATAAGTATGATAACCGCTATAATTCAGTTGTGATCAGAATAATTCAGCCAGGTTAGTAGGAGGAGACAGAACGATTCGTGGATTCTTTGGCCAATTTATCTTAAAAATTCCTGGAAAATCAATTATTATGACTTGTGATATCATGTCGGGATAATTACCCTTAATTGTAGTGCGTACGCTAACCAAAAACAAGTTTTTACATGGCGGAGGAGTTGCATTGAACTGTCGCGACAAGCTAAAATGAATGGCAACACTGTACACCCTTCAATGCACGAGTAAGCTATAATTTATTCATAGCAATAGGTTCAGCCGTTTTCCAAGTCAGTCTGTACCCAGTAATACTATTGTTATACAACCCTCAAAGCTAGAATTGGCAGTACTTTCGTACTTATTTAGTACATGTGTACGGGGGAACTTCAGTCAATAGTTGTTGATAGTTTATAGTTTTTGGTCTGCTCAAGGCACCTAGTAATTTATAGGTGCCTTTTTGTTAACAGTGCGGCTCCCGGCCACACCCCACACCCAGTAATATCAAGTCTGGTTGAATACCGATAATTATAGCAGTCGCCAGGGCAGGCGCGGACATGACAAAAGTCTCAAACCTAAGTAAGCGCAAGAGTTTGACTTCTGACTTCTGACTTCTGACTTCTGCTATATTAAGGAGAGGGTGGGAGGTGTGGGGAGATGGGGAGATAGGGAGATAGGGAGATGGGGAGATAGGGAGATAGGGAGATTTTTATTAAGGGTAATTATCCTGAGCTGCTTGTCATCCCTGAAAGAG